>NZ_QAOZ01000015.1:0-177878 GCF_003050885.1 Rhodococcus sp. OK611 | reverse complement strand
TTGTCGTGGTGCAGCTCCATGATCTTGCCGGAGATGTGCGGCTCGAGGGCGGCGTAGTCGTAGGGCAGTTCAGGCAGCGAGTAGACAGACACGAGATGCTCCTTTAGCGGTTGACGTGAACCCGATCCTGCAACCTCAACCGCACTGGAGGTCCAGGGGTTGTGTGAGAGGTCACGCGCGCGCACCGGTGGCGGCGTCGCCTACTCTCGACCGGTGTCCGGAACCGCCAGCGCCCCCGAGCCGCACCTGCCGCTACCCGTCGAGCTGCCCCTCGTCGACGAGCCGGGCGGCACCGATGTGGACCTCAAGACGCAGATGGTGCGCTTCATCGCGACGGGTGGGTTGTCCGCGGTCGTCGACTACGGGCTGTACACGCTGTTCCTTGCGCTCGGGCTGCCGCGCTTCGTGGCCAAGTCGATCGGCTTCGTCGCGGGCACCAGCACCGCGTACCTGATCAACCGGCGCTGGACGTTCAAGGCGCCGCCCAGCCGCGCCCGATTCGTCGCGGTGGTGGCGCTCTACGCGGTGACCTTCGCCGTGCAGGTCGGGCTCAATGAGCTGATGAACAACGTGTTCGCGGACGAGTGGTGGCGGACCCCGCTGGCCTTCGTCATCGCGCAGGGCACCGCGACGGTGATCAATTTCGTCGTCCAGCGCGCGGTCATCTTCAAGATCCACTAGCGAACCGGTTAGCGCGGTCACGCTGTGACACGCTGTCCGCGTGGAACACAATCGGTTGTGGCCGATCGCGGACAGGGCGTCTCGGATGTGGTGGCGCACGGCGGGGCGTCCCGTTGACCTGGGCGGTGACCACGCGTGGCTGACGGCACCCACCTCGGCGGCGGGCGTCGTCCGGGACCACTGGCTTCCTGCCGAGGCGGAGCGACTCGGCGGAGCGCTCATCGCCGCGGATGCCGACGCCGGACTGCTGCCGGACATGGAGTGTCTCGCCGGACCCGGATTCGACCCCGAGCGGCTCGATCCGGCGATCCGGGATTTCTACGAGCACACCAGCCAATGGCGGATGGAGATCTGGACCAAGTGGTCACCGTTGTTCGCGCCGGCCGGATCGATCATCGGCCGGTTGTACGGCAAGCGGGTGCAGCAATTGGCACTCCCGGTCGATCCGCTCGCCGCGGCGCACGGGGTGGACACCACGATCACGAAAGTGGTTGACGGCGAAGGCAACCACGCCGGCTCGGCCTGGTTGCGGACGCTGCGCGGTACGGGCGACTTCATGTACAGCGGGTACTACCGCAGCGCCCTGCTACCCGGACACGACCGGCCCAGTATCCACGTGAGCTTCCCGCTGGAGCACGGCAATGTCCAGGTCTTCCTGCGCCCGCAGAACGGCCCCGACGGGTCGCTGCTCCTGGAGTCCCCGGCAGGCGAGTTCGGTGCCGACGGCGCCTATGTCACCGTCCTCGAGCGGGGGCGCCACTATGCGGCCCGGGTCCCGATCCGCGAGGAGTTCCGCATCTACGTCGACACCGAAGGCGTCCTCCGCACCGACCACGTGCTGCGGATGTGGCGACGGGTGGCGATGCGGCTGCACTATCGGCTCGATCGGGTATCCGCGCCTCGCGAGGCGCCCGTCGTGCGTTCGGAAGCCACCGGCTGAGCTGGAGGGGCAGGTCACCGAGGCGGACCGGTGGTCAGCACGATCGTCGCGGACCGCGACCCGCCACTCGCGTCGGTCCACCCCAGTTCGATGCGATCGCCTGGATGCCGGGCGACCATCATCGCGGTGAGTTCGGCCGCGGTCCGGATCGGCTTGCCGTCGAAGGTCGTGATCACGTCGCCGCGCACCAGCCCGGCCCCCTCGGCAGGCGTGCCGTAGCTGACCGCGACCACCCGGGCGCCGGGGACCGTGACGGAGTCGCTGACGCTGATGCCGAGCAGGGCCGTCGGCCCGACGTGCACCGTCTCCGAGCCGCGGCCCTCGCGGACCTGGTCCACGACCGCGATCGCCTCGTCGATCGGGACCGCGAACGACTTGATCTCCCGCGGCGGTGCGGGTGTCGGCCCCTCGTCGTGCGAGACGGCGGTGCCCGCGGTGCTGACCCCGATGACGGAGCCGGTGGCGTCGACCAGCGGCCCGCCCGAATCGCCCGGCCGGATGTCGGCGTTCACCTCGATCAGGCCGGACAGCTTGTTGGTCGAGCCGTCGGCCGAGTCGCGCGCGGTGACGGATCGGTTCAGGGCGGTGACGATGCCGCCCGCCGCCAGCGGGACGCCAGCGCCCTCGGCGTTGCCGATGGCGGTCACCGGATCGCCGGTCCGTACCGCGGCGGAGTGGCCGAGCGCGGGCGTCGGCAGCCCGGTGGCGCCCGCGAGTCGCAGCACCGCGAGGTCGCGGGTCCGGTCGTACCCGGCCACCTCGACGTCGTAGCTAGCGCCGTTGCCCTGGTTCACCGCCATGATGTCGGTGGCGCCGTCGATCACGTGATGGTTGGTCAGGACGAGGCCGTCCGGGGTGAGCACGATGCCGGTCCCCGCGATCTCGCGCCAGCCGACGCGGGAGATCAGGTGCACGGTCGTCGGCGCCACGCGTTGGTGGATCTGTTCGGGGGTGAGCAGGATCGGCGGCGGTGGTGCTGGTGGCGGAATCGACTGCGGGGTCGCGACTTCCGGGGCGACGACGCCCGATTGTGCCGGGGCGGGAAGCTGGTTCGGCGGGTCCGAGGCCAGGCGTTGGCCGGCGAGCAGGCCTGCGGTGACGGCCGCTGCGACGGCCAGGATCGCCAGCGTCCGGCGGGCACGGCGACGCTGCGGGGTGGTCCGGTCGCGCTCGGTCCTGGTCATGTCCACCCAGCATCCGGAGGGGGCTCTGGTCGGCGTGGTGCGGTCGTTCAAGATTACGCGGACGGCCCATGCGCGGTCGGGCGTTTGGCGCCCCGCTTCACTGCCGGACTCGCCGAATAGTGCCGATTTCGGCAGTTCGGCGCGGTTGCGGCGGTAGCGTCCCTGGCGCGTGCACGTTCATTCGTTGCGAACCGGGGAGGGGCACTTCCATGGAGGTCACATCGAAGGGGAGGTCGCGTCGTCTCGCTCGGGCGACGACCATCGCCCTCGCATCGGCGCTCGTGACGGCCGGCTCGGCAGGTATCGCCGTCGCGTCCACCGGCCCTGCTGCGCCCGGCGCCGCGCCGCCGACGGGCCTGGCGGAGTTCGCGGACTCGCTGACCCACCCCGCCATCGGCAGCCTGAACACGGGCTTCGCCGGGCTCGGCAGCCTCGGGCTCACCTTCGATTCCGGCAGCGCGGGATCGTCCAACAACGGCCCCGACAACACCGGCTCGCAGAACACCGGGTCCTACAACACCGGCTCCGACAACGTGGGGTCCGCGAACACCGGATCGGGCAACATCGGGTTCGCGAACACCGGCTCGGGCAATGTCGGGTTCGGGAACACGGGATCCGGCAACGTGGGGTCCCTGAACACCGGCTCGCTCAACACCGGCTCGGGCAACACCGGCATCCTGACCGAGGGAATCCTCGTCACCGGACTGGGATCGGTCGGCTTCGGATCCCTTGGCATCAACTGGAACTGAGCGCCTGCTCGGTCAGCCCATTCGTCGCTTGAGCACCATGTACACGGCGCGGCGCATGAACGAGGTGCCCAGAGCCTTGGCGTTGCCGATCCGCACGTCCATCGCGGACAGCAGTCCCGGTTCGGCCGCCCGCAGCGCCTCGTGGAAGGCCGCCGCCTGGGAGGCCTGCTGGCGCGCCAGCCGCACGCTCCACTGGCCGGCGTTGATGCGGAACGACGCGAGTGGACGGGGGATCGCCACGACGTCGCCGTGCAGGGCGACGCCGACATAGGTGGCCTCGTCGATCAGGTACGGGTTGGCGTCGTCCCACCAGCCGATCTTCTCGAGCACGGCCCGTCGCATCAGCACGCAGCCGGGCTCGCCGAAGATGTTCGCTCCCGCGGTCACGGCCCGCCGTGCGGCGACCCGACCGCTGACCGGCCCGGACAGGCCCGCCAGTCCGCGGGCGGCGAGCACGGTCTTGCCCGCCGCGTCGACCAGGGTGCGCTGCGAGGCGACCAGCACCGTCTCCGGGTGCTCGTCGAACGCGGCCACCTGCTCGGCGAGGCAGGTCGGGAAGATCGTGTCGTCGCCGCACACCAGCTTGAGCAGGTCGCCGTTCGCGGCCTGGCTGACGCGGTCCCAGTTGGCCTTGGCGCCTCCACCCGCCGGGGTGTTCAGGATCGTGACGCGGGGGTCGTCGGCGTAGGGGGCCAGGGCGGCGAGGGTGCCGTCGCTCGACGAGTGGTCGGCGATGATCAGCTCGAAGTCCTCGAAGGTCTGTCCGAGGATCGAGTCGATGGTTTCGGCGATGTAGTCGGCGTTGTTGTACGCCGGAACGACGACGGAGACCCGAGGCGTCATGCGGAACCAGACCTTTTCTTTCTACTGAAGGAGAAATCTCGATACCCGAAGAAGCTCGCGGTCGCGGTCACCGCGGTGATCGCGATCTGCGCCGGGATCGGCGGGAACCCGAACACCGACACCGCCAGCGTCATCAGGGCCATGTTGATCGCGAAGGCGCCGAAGTTGACCACGACGAACCGCCACAGGTCACGCAGCAGGTGCCCGCGGACGCGGAACACCAGGTAGCGGTACATCGCGAACGCGCACAGCACGTTGCACAGGTAGCCGGCGACGATCGCGAAGTGGTAGCCGAGCTGGTCGCCGAGGGCGAGCTGCCAGACGATGAACCAGGCCGTGCCGAGCGCCGTGTTGAACCCGCCGACCAGCAGGAAGGCCAGCCCCTGGTTCTTCACCAGCCGCATCAGCGGTCCGGCGCCGCCCGACATGCCCGCGGGCGGGGTCGCCTCGGCGGTGCCCGAACTCGGGTCGTGGGGACCTCGGTCGGTCAACTGGTGGTCCTTCATCGCTGGTGGTACTGCCCGGTGCACCCTACCCGAGGGGTTGGGTACCGGCGCCGAACCGCGGCAGCAGCCCGGACTCGAGCGCGGCGGCGAGCGACGGCGCGGCCGCGTCCTTGTCGGAGAGTCGGAACTCGAACTCGGTGCCGTCCCGGCCCGCGGTGGGCCAGTCGATGCCGACCTCCGGATCGAGCGGATCGATGCCGTGCTCGCGGCCCGGCGCGTACCCGGTCGAGCACAGGTAGACGACGGTGGAGTCGTCCTCGAGCGAGAGGAACGCGTGTCCGAGACCCTCGCTCAGGAACACCGCACGGCGGTCGACGTCGTCGAGCAGTACCGCGTCCCAGACCCCGAACGTCGGCGAGCCGACCCGCAGGTCCACCGCGACGTCGAGGACCGCGCCGCGGACGCAGGTCACGTACTTGGCCTGGCCGGGCGGCACGTCGGCGAAGTGGACGCCCCGCAGCACGCCTGCCGCGGAGACCGAGCAGTTGGCCTGCTGCAGGTCGAGGGTGCGGCCGGTGGCCTCGGTGAACGTCGGGTCCCGGAACCACTCCAGGAACACCCCGCGGTCGTCACCGAGCTGCTTGGGGGTGAACTCCCAGGCGCCGGGCACTTTCAGTTCGCGAAACTGCATTCCTCACCATTCCTTGCCGCGGTCGAGCAGACCGAGCAGATAGTTGCCGTAACCGGACTTGACGAGGGCCTCGGCCCGCACCCGCAGCTCGTCGTCGGTGATGAAGCCCCGCCGCCAGGCCACCTCCTCCGGCGCGCCGATCTTCAGGCCCTGCCGCTCCTCGATGGTGCGTACGTAGTTCGAGGCGTCGAGCAGCGAGTCGAAGGTGCCGGTGTCCAGCCACGCGGTGCCGCGCGGCAACACCTCGACCTGCAGCCGGCCCGCCTCGAGATAGGCGCGGTTGACGTCGGTGATCTCGTACTCGCCGCGTGCCGACGGCGACAGGTCGCGGGCGATCGACACCACCTCGTTGTCGTAGAAGTACAGCCCGGGCACCGCGTAGTTGGAGCGCGGCCGCTGGGGCTTCTCCTCCAGCGAGATCGCGCGACCGTCGCAGTCGAACTCGATCACGCCGTACGCGGTCGGGTCGGCGACCCAGTACGCGAACACCGCGCCGCCCTCGATCTTCTCGAACCGCGTCAGCCGGGTACCAAGGCCGGGTCCGTAGAAGATGTTGTCGCCGAGCACCAGCGCGGCGGAGTCCGAACCGATGTGCTCGGCGCCGAGCACGAACGCCTGCGCCAGCCCGTTGGGCTCGGCCTGCACCTGGTAGGTCAGGGAGACACCGAAGCGGGATCCGTCCCCGAGCAGCCGCTGGAACTGTTCGGCGTCCTCGGGGGTGGTGATCACCAGGATGTCGCGGATGCCTGCCAACATCAGCGTCGACAGCGGGTAATAGATCATCGGCTTGTCGAACACGGGCACCAGCTGCTTGCTGACCCCGAGCGTGATCGGATGCAGCCGGGACCCTGTTCCACCGGCCAGAATGATTCCGCGCATAGCGGGCAGTGTTCCAGTGTTCGGTTCCCTGGCAAACTCCGGCCACCGGTATCGTGCGGACCGTGAAGCTACTCGTGACCGGCGGTGCTGGATTCATCGGCGCCAATTTTGTCCAGCAGACCGTCGACGAGCGGCCCGATGTGGAGGTGACCGTCCTCGACGCGCTGACCTACGCGGGCAACGTCGAATCGCTGGCGCCGGTCCGGGACCGGATCGAGTTCGTCCAGGGCGACATCGCCGACGCCGACCTGGTCGACCGGCTGATCGCCGGGACGGATCTCGTCGTGCACTTCGCGGCGGAGTCGCACAACGACAACTCGCTGGGCGATCCGTCCCCGTTCGTGCGGACCAACGTGATCGGCACCTTCACGCTGCTGGAGGCCATTCGCAAGCACGGCGTGCGCTACCACCACATCTCCACCGACGAGGTGTACGGCGACCTGGAACTCGACGACCCGGCGCGGTTCACCGAGGCCACCCCGTACAACCCGTCGAGCCCGTACTCCTCGACGAAGGCGTCGAGCGACCTGCTGGTGCGCGCCTGGGCCCGCTCGTTCGGCATCTCCGCGACCATCTCGAACTGCTCGAACAACTACGGGCCGTACCAGCACGTGGAGAAGTTCATCCCGCGGCAGATCACGAACGTCCTCGACGGTGTCCGGCCGAAGCTCTACGGTCAGGGCCTCAATGTCCGTGACTGGATTCACGTCGAGGACCACAACCGCGCCGTGTGGACGATCATCGAGCGCGGCACGCCGGGGGAGACCTACCTGATCGGCGCGGACGGCGAGGTCGACAACCGCACCGTCGTGCGGACCATCCTGGAGTTGCTCGGCAAGGATCCGGACGATTTCGACGCGGTCACCGACCGGCCGGGCCACGACATGCGATACGCCATCGACGCAACCCGGCTGCGCACCGAGCTCGGCTGGCAGCCGCGATACCGGGACTTCCGCTCCGGCCTGGCCGCGACCGTCGACTGGTACCGCGACAACGAGCAGTGGTGGCGTCCGCAGAAGGACGCCACGGAACGGGCCTACGCCGCGGCGGGCGAGACGGTGCTGGGGTCCGCCGACCCGGCGAGCTGACCCGACTACCGGCCGAGTGAGTGCCGGGTCGCCTCCAGTGTGGCGGCGATGCCGGCGGGCAGGGTCCGGTACGGCCGGCGATCCAGTTCCGGCCAGACCGTCGAGCGCAACCGCAGGTCCCCGGACTGGACGTTCGCGAGCGGCGACGATGCGAGCACGACGGTGGGCTTGCGGCGGAAGACCGTCCGGCAGGCGCCGAGCAGGGCGCCGATGGTGGTGCTCTGGCCCGAGGCGAAGATCTTGGTGACCCGCTCGCCGGGCCGGGACTGCGCGAGGTCGAGGGCGTCGGCGACCATCGCGGCCGCGTCCGTCACGAACAGGTAGTCGCGCATCGTGTCCATCGGCACGTAGATCGAGATCGGTGCCGACATCAGGTAGCCGCGGCACAGGTGCGAGATGAGTCCCTGCGGCTTGGTCAGGTTCTGGCCGGGTCCGTACAGGTTGGCGAACCGCCCCACGACGACGGACGACCCTGTGTCGGCGCCGAAGCGGTGCATCAGCTGCTCGGCCGCCAGCTTCGCGCGGCCGTAGTCGCCGAGCGGTACCGGGTCGGTGTCCTCCGTGTAGGGCGCCCCGGACGAGCCGGCGTACACCCCGCCCGCCGAGGAGGCGTGCAGGACCACGCCGGGTCCCGCGGGGCCGCGGGCGATCCGGGCGATCTCGCCCAGTACGTCGGACACGACGGCGTTCTCCGCGGCGAACTCTTCGGCGGTGGTGCCGTTCACGCCGATCCCGGCGCACCAGACGAGCCGCCACGGTCCACCCTCGGCCGAGTCGATCACCCGGCGAGCGTCCGCGAAGAGCACCTTCCTGGCGAGGTCGCCGTCGTGCCAGGGAACCCGGCTGGTCTCGACCCGCAGGCCCCGTCGCCCGAGCTCGCGGGTGACGGCGCTGCCGAGCAGTCCGCCGCCGCCGACGACCCAGGTCGGGGTGTTCAAGTCAGGCTTCCGCCGGGTCGGTTCGGTGTTCGTGCGGCACCGGCTCGGCCCGTCCGAGCGGGCCCGCCGCCGGATCGCCGACGATCAGGTAGGGCGGCTTGCCCATCGCGGTCTTCACGTTGACCCCGACGTACTCGGCGATCACCCCGAGGGAGAACAGGATCGCACCCATGCCGAACAGCAGGATCACCATCGTCGAGGCCCAGCCCCGAACCTCGCTGTGGACATCGAAGAACAGGTACGACACCAGCACGTACAGCACCAGCGCCAGGCCGAGGGCGGCGAACAGCACCCCGATGAAGCTGACCATGCGCAGGCCCTTGGTCCCGCTGGAGAGCACCATGCGCCAGAAGTGGGAGAGCAGGCTGCGCAGGTGGTAGCCGGAGCGGCGGCCGTGCTCGGCGCGCAGCGCCACCGGGCTGGTCGTCACGTCGCCCGCGATCCAGCCGAGCGCGACGTCAAGGTAGGCCTCGGACCCGGCATATGCGGCCACCGAGCGGCCGACCTCGCCGAGGACCAGCCGGAAGCTCTGGAAGCTGCGGGTGTTGTCGCCGGACAGAGCGCGCGCGATGAGCCACTTCGAGCCCCTGGAGGCGGCGTTGCGCAGCATCCCGTGCGGCGCGGCGTTCGTCGGGCTCGCGTAGACGACGGTGGCCTGCTCGTCGAGTGCGGTGTCGAGCAGTCCGCCGATCGCGGCGGGGTCGTGCTGACCGTCCTCGTCCATGGTGACGATCCACTCGCCCCCGCTCGAGGCCATACCTGCCAGGGTCGCGGGGTGCTGTCCGAAGTTCCGACTCAGCCAGATCGGCCTGACGAAGGAGTGTTCGGATGCCAGCTGCCGGATGACCTCGGCCGAGTCGTCGGGGCCGTGGTCGAAGACGAGCAGGACCTCCTCGACCAGCATCGGTCGGCCTGCGGGGGTGAAGCGGGGCGTCGTCCACGGCAGGATCTCGTCGATCAGCGCGCGCAGCGTCTGAGCGCCCTGGTACACCGGCACCACGACGGAGATCCGGTGCGGAGCCACCGTGGGTCGGGCGTCATCGGAGGTCACGGGCTGGGAGTTTACTCGGGCCGACGGCGGTCGAACGCCCACGTCGTGTGTTCGCCGCCACCGTGTGATGTCTGCCGCGTTGTCGGCCTACGGGCAATCGTCGCCGTAGACCCATAGCCGGGCATTGCCCGCGACCAGGAGGGGCCGGTAGGTCCAGACCATCGCGGCGTCCTCGCCAGGGCGCTCCGCGACGCTCACCAGGTAGCAGGAGCGGTTGCCGGGGAAGATCCACGAACCGGGCGGCGACATGCCGACGGCCGAGTGATAGCCGTTCCATTCCAGCCCGGCGTCGACGTCGACGGCCGGGACGCCCGTCGCCACCAGGTGTTCGGCCGCGTTCCACCGGGCGGAGTCGTAGGCGAGACCGGCGGCGGTGATCATCAGCGAGACGACCGCCAGCCCGGCGAGCGCGGCCGCGGCGGGCAGTCGCTCGGCGACGCGGGCGAGGGTCGGGTGCCGCGGCGGCGTCGACGGGAGTCCGGTCCGTTCGGACAGGACGATCGCCAGCAGCGTCGGCAGCAGCAGCAGCCAGTAGCGGTCGAACAGGTTCTGCCCGGTCAACGCGGTCGCGAGATTGCCGAGCACCATCAGCGCCCCGAACGTGCCGAGCACCGGGTCGACCCGGCGGAGTTGTCGCGTGAGCACGCCGGCGAGCAGCACCCCGGAACCGCACGCGAGCGCCACGATGAGCCACCACAGCACGCTGGGGAAGATCGCGGCGGGGCGGCCGTGGCCCGCTGCCCAGTACGGCCCGGCGGGGTCGAGGTAGTTGCCGACGAAGAAGTTCTTGGTGCCGTAGCGGTACACCGTCCACAGCGCGACCCCCGCGGCCGCGGCGGAGGCGAGGAGCGCGCCGCGGCCCCAGCGCCACGGGCGAGCCACCAGCAGCACCGCGGGCGCCGCACCCAGTGCCAGGACGAAATAGCCCTGGACCAGGATGCGTCCGCCGACCTTCGCCAGGCTCTCCGGCACGGCCAGCACCGGCGGGTCGCCTGCGCCGAAGGACTGGCGCCACAGTTCGAACCCGACGACCGCGGTGAGCAATATCGCGCCGGCACCCGCCACGGCGATCCAGTCACGCCTGCGCCGCGAGCGCCATGCGGTCACCGTGGCGACCGCCAACACCGCGGCCGGTGCGGCGAGCGCCTGCTCGCGGATCGTGAAACCCCAGAATCCGACGGCCATCGACACCGCCAGCAGCACCAGCGACCCGCTCCGCAGTGCCCTTCGGCCGACGGCGAGGCAGACCATGATCGCCGCCATCGCGGGCACGTCGAGCATGAAGCTGGTGGTCAGCAGGCCGAATCCCGGCCAGATCGCGACGATCAGCACGGCGAGGGCGGCGCGCGCCCGACCCACCGACGGCGCGACCAGGTCGTACACCGCCGCGAGCGCGACCACGCCGAGCAGGGCCACGAAGAGGTGCTGGGCGACCAGCCAGCGGGCGAGCGGCCCCAGCACGATGAATAGCCCGAACAGCGCCGAACGGTTCCAGCCGAGCAGTTCGATGCCCCCGGTGCTCCCGAAGGTCTGCGCGATCCGGCTGTACGACCACGCGTCGTTGTGCGGGATGGACAGGCCGCCGGTCGCCGCGGACAGGGTCAGCGGGACGAGCACCCCGAGCAGCCCCGCCGCGGCGAGCAGCACCCAGGCGAGCCGGCTCCTGCGCGACGCCGCGCCTTCACCCGCGGGCAGCGAGTCGCTCCCGGTCGTCGCCATGACGTCGGGTGAGGGCGTTCGACTCATCGACAACCTTTCCGGTCCGCCCGCTCACGCCTCGCTGGTGTTCGCATCCACCGGGGCGTCGGCGCGGGAGGTGCGACGGCCGCGGTAGTACAGCCCTGTGAGTATGACGATCACCACGATCCCGAACCCGGCGGCCGCGAAACCCAGTCGCTGCCCCGGCGGACGGAACGTGATCTCGAGCTCGGCGTTGTCGGTGCCCGGCGGGACATCGACGTAGAGGAACGTGTCGCCGAGTCCCTTGGTCTGCAGCGGCTGACCGTCGAGCGTCGCCCGGTAGCCGGGCCACGCCAGCCGGGCGAAGATCACACTTCCTCCGTTGGGCGAGGTCACGCGCACGCGTTCGGAATTGACACTCGCCGATTCCGGGACCGCGTCGGCACCGACCGTCGCGGAGACCCGGCCCGGCTGGTCAGAGACGCGCCCATCGATCCGTTCGAGTACATAGATCTGGTCCGAGGCAGGGCGCGGGGCAGAGGTCTCCGGCGGCGTCACCCACTGCCAACCCTCGGGCGCTGGTTTCCGATCGAGGCCAGGGTGCTGCGCCTTCTGCACCACGACACGGTCGAGGAGCATCAGGTCGGCGAAGGTCTTTCCCGTGTACCGATCGATCGCGAACACGTTGCGGAAGGCGTCTTTGCAGGTCGACCCCTCGTACTTGATGCAGAGCAGATCCCCGAAGCCCTGGTGTCCGATCGGGGTGTAGGCGTTGACGTAATCGAGGTCCAGCACCTTCGCGTAGTTTCCGTACACCTGCGAATGCCACGGCAGGTTCGGGCTGTCGGGTGCATCCTCCGTCAGGCTCCTGGTACCCAGTTGCAGGGTGGTGCCCTCCCAGCGAGGGAACTCGGACTTGGCCTCGGATTGGCTCGACGGAAGGTGCCAGGTGCTCAGGACGGGCGAGTAGGTCGAGACCTGGTAGAAGAGGATCGGCAGGCTGGTCGCGATCAGCAGCGCCGCGACGGCACGATCGCCGAACCGCCGGGCCAGGTACAGGGCCAGGACACCGAAGACCGCGATCAGGGCGCCCCACATCACATGGCGCCCGAAGTACTGCGGTCCCGACGAGCTCGCGCGCAGCACCAGCACCAGGACCAGCAGGCCTGCCGCCACCAACCGTGGGCGCAGCGGGCGGGTGGTGCCGTAGCGGCTGAGCAGGGCCGCCAGCAGCACCAGGGAGATCACGGCCACGAACGGCAGCAGCCGTGCCGGCCACCGGATCTGGCCGATATCGCTGGGACCGGAGGTGAACAGCAGGATGAAACCGAGCAGCAGCAGCGGGGCGGAGAACTCCCGCAGCGCGGGCTGGGCCTTGCGCCACGCGATGAACGCGAGCGCCGGGATCGCGAACCAGGCGATGTAGGTGATCGGCGCGGTGGTCGTCTCCCCGGTCCACGACTCGATGCTCGACACCGACGACGGGATGCTCGCGGTGAACGTCTCCGACCACGGCGCGGTGAGGAAGTTGTCGTTGAGCGCGCCCTCCTCGCCGGTGCGCCAGGTCACCGACGAGGACAGCATCCCGGGCAGGAAGGTGATGGCGCCACACGCCGCTGCGGCCACGCCGGCCCCGCCGAGCAGCAGGGACGGTCGCCAGCGTCGCTGGTACAGGTATTCGCCGATCATCAGGCAGCCGATCAGCACGCCGGCCATCAGCGCGGAATGCGCGTAGCCGACGCTGATCGCCAGATAGAGGAACGCGAACAGGGGCAGCGGTCCGGACCGGCCGCGCGCGTACCGGACCCCGCTGGCCCAGGCCTGCACCACCCACGCCATGCCGATCAGCGAGGTGACCCAGGACGGGTCCTCGAAGTACAGGGTGAAACCGCCGAACGGGGCGGCCGCGCCCGCGACCGCGGCCCAGGCCGGGCGGGCGCCGTACTCCATCGCCACCCGGTAGACGCCCCAGCCGAGGACGATCGAGAACCCGAGCTTGACCGCCGTCGCCAGCAGGGCGAGGTTGTCCACCGACGGGGCGGCGTAGTTGATCGCCATCTGGACGGGATTCCACAGGCCGCCCTGGCCCTCGACCGGGTAGTTACCCGCCATCCACTGGTCGAGAACCAGCGTCGGGAACCACTGACCCTCGCGCATCAGGTGGCCGAGCTGGATCCAGTTGCCGACCGCGCCCGACTCGGTGTCGTCGACGTAGAAGTACCGGGGGTCCACGCTGAGGATGAGGAGGAACCCGAGGCAGATCACACCCGCGACCACGGCCCCCCATGCCCATCGGGTGCTCCGGGTGGATGCGGGCGGTTCGAATGTCACGAGAACTCCAGATAGCGCGGTCGGGTGCCAGTGACATTAACCGAGGTCGGGCTCGGTGGTTTCGTCGGTCAACTGCACGTCGGGATACCCTGCGGGTGGACATTGGCGACACGATCGAGAGTTGGCGGTTGGATGAACAAGCCCGAATTCCTTGAGTCCGGGGCCCCGGCGGCCGAGGTCGCGGCGCGGTTGCTCGTGCAGCGCGGCGTCTTCGTCGGCATGTCGCCGATCGTCAACGACGACCTCTATGTCGCGTTCCGCAAGGGTTCCGGCGACCGGGAACGTCACACGCTCCGCCTGGACGCGGGTGCGCGCGCCCACACCAACACCTACTTCGGACGGTTCGCGGCCAGCTACTGGCAGCGCTGGACCACGGTCACCGAGGTGCGGGTCAGCCTGCGGGCGGCCGGCTCCGGCCGTTTCCGGGTCCGCCTGGTGGCCTCCGACATCGCGGGGCACCGCCGAATCGTGGGTGCCGTCGCGGGCTCGGGCGACGAGACCGTCGAACTCTCCTCGCCGCTGGACAAGTTCGTCGACGGCGGCGCCCTCTGGGTGGAGATCGACGCGCTGGACGCCCCGCTGACCGTGGACCGCCTCGAGTGGACCGCGGCCGCGCCCGAGACCGTCCGCCCCGTCGCGATCGCGATCTGCACGTTCAACCGCGCCGACGACTGCGCGAAGACAGTCGCGGCGCTGGCCTCCGACGATCGCGTGCTCGAGGTCATCGATTCCGTCTACGTGGTCGACCAGGGGACCGACCTGGTCCGGGACCGTGAGCTGTACGGCGAGGTCGCGCCCAGGTTCGGCGACAAGCTGCACTACCTGCGGCAGCCCAACCTCGGCGGCGCGGGCGGCTTCACCCGCGGTCTCTACGAGGTCTCCGCGGCCGACGGGCACGCCGACGTGATCCTGATGGACGACGACATCCTGTGCGAGCCGGAGACCGTCCTGCGACTGAACGCCTTCGCGAACGTGACCGTCGAGCCGACCCTCGTCGGTGCCCAGATGCTGTTCCTGCTCAACCCGGACTACCTGAACGTGGGCGCGGAGGATGTCGATCTCGGCACCCTGCAGCACGGGCAGAAGGTGCCGAAGGCGCTGCGCAACACCAGCATGCTGAAGAAGAACCAGGAGCGCCGGGTCGACGCCGGATACAACGCCTGGTGGACGTGCCTGATCCCGGCCGAGGTGGTCGCGAAGGTCGGCCTCCCCGTCCCGATCTTCTTCCAGTGGGACGACGTCGAGTACGGGGTCCGCGCCCGCGAGGCGGGGTTCGTCACGGTCACCCTGCCGAACGCGGCGGTCTGGCATGCGGACTTCTACTGGAAGGACTTCGACGACTGGGCGCGCTACTTCAGCACCCGCAACTCCCTGATCGTCGGCGCGCTGCACAGCGACCTGGACACCAAGCGGCTGGGGCGGCAGTTCTTCCGGCAGATCAGCGAGTACCTCGTCGGCATGCAGTACGGGCTGGCGGCGACCACGCTGCGCGGTATCGAGGATTTCCTCGAGGGCCCGAAGGTGTTGCAGGACGGCGGTATCGCGGCGATGGCCGCGATCCGCGCGGAGCGGGCCGAGTACCAGGAGACGGTCAAGCACGACGCGGCCACCGCCCCGGTGCGGTCCGCGGACCTCACCACCCGGCGCTCGGGCGGCGAGCCGAGCGCGATGCGTCTGATCCTGATCAAGCGGGCCATCGACCAGTGGTTCGGCCGCACCCAGCACGGCCTGGTCAGCGTTCCGCGCGAGGATGCGCACTGGTGGCACATCTCGCTGTTCGACCACGTGGTGGTCACCGACGCCTCGCAGTCCGGGGTGCGGATCCGTCAGCGCGACAAGGGCAAGGCGGTCGACCTGCTGCGGCGAACGGTCCGGGTGCTGCGGCGCCTACGCGAGGACGGCGCCGCCGTTTCCCGCCAGTACCGTGACGCGGCCCCGCAGCTGACGAGTCGCGAGAACTGGGAACGCCTCTACGAGCAGTAGGCGGCGGCCGGAGGTCGTCCCCGTGCGGTCGGACCGCACGGGGACGCCTTGATCGGGGCCGGTGCGGCGGTCAGTTCCGCTCGAACCGTTCCTGCCTGCCCATCTTGCGCAGCCGCACCCAGTCGCGCAGACCGGCCGGGTCGCGGCGGTTGATCAGGAAGAACCAGCCGAAGCGCAGCCACTCCTGCGGGATCAGTCGTCGCATGCCCGGCTGCGAGAGCAGGTACCCGCGGTTGCGGTAGGTGTAGAACCGCTTCGTCTCGTTGTCCGGGTACTGGGTGTGCATCCGCCCGCCCAGGATCGGCTTGAACTCCTCGGCCCCGTTGGGATGCACGTACGCGGTCTGCAGGCAGGTGCCGAACGGCAGGCCGGAGCGGACCAGGCGGCGGTGCACCTCCACCTCGTCGCCGCGGACGAACAGGCGCAGATCCGGGACCCCGACCGCGTCGACCGCGGCGGCGGAGAACAGCGCCCCGTTGAACAGGGAGGCGATTCCCGGGAGCAGATCCTCGGTTCCGAGTTCGGAGCGCAGTCGCCGCCACTCGACGCCGCGGCGCAGCGGAAACGCCAGCCGGTCGGGGTCGTCGATGTCGCACACCACCGGGGACACCTCCGCGAGCCCGTGCCGGGTGGCGCAGTCGAGCAGGGTGGCGAGTACCTCGGGCCCCTCGGGGCGGCCGTCGTCGTCGGCCAGCCAGAGCCAGTCGGCGCCGAGGGACAGCGCGTACAGCATGCCGAGCGCGAACCCGCCCGCGCCGCCGAGGTTGTGCTTGGAGCCGAGGTAGGTGGTCGGCACGTCCGAGCCCTCGACGAGCGCGCGCACCTCGGCCTCGTCGGCGTTGTCGACCACCACGAGGTGGTCCAGCGGCCGGGACTGGGTGGAGAGCACCTTCAGCGACTCGGCGAGCAGCTCGCGGCGCTTGTGGGTGACCACCACGCCGATGATCCGTTCGGTCACAGGGCGGTCCCCGGCTGGTCCTGTTCGCGCTTCATCTCGGCGATGACGTGCCGCACGTGGTCGGCGGCGTCGTCGCCCTCGTAGGCGCGCACGACGTCCTCGATCTCGCCCCGCATGCGGATCTGGCCGTGGTCGACCCACATCGCGCTGTCGCAGAGCTGGGCGAGGAACTCGTTGGAGTGGCTCGCGAAGACCAGGATGCCGGAGCGCTCGACCAGCGCCTGCAGCCGGATCCGGGCCTTCTTCATGAATTCCGCATCGACCGCGCCGATGCCCTCGTCGAGGAGCAGGATCTCCGGGTCGATGCTGGTAACCACGCCCATCGCGACCCGAACCCGCATGCCCGTCGAGTACGTGCGCAGCGGCATCGACAGGTATTCGCCCAGTTCGGTGAACTCGGCGATCTCGTCCATCTTCGCCAGCATCTGCTTGCGGGTCTGGCCGAGGAAGAGGCCGCGGATGATGATGTTCTCGTAGCCGGAGATCTCGGGGTCCATGCCGACGCCGAGATCGAACACCGGCGCCACGCGCCCGCGGATCTTGGCGCTGCCACGGGACGGCTCGTAGATGCCGGACAGCAGCCGCAGCAGCGTCGACTTGCCCGCGCCGTTGTGGCCGACCAGCCCGATCCGGTCGCCCTCCTTGAGCGAGAGGGTGATGTCGCGCAGGGCCTCGACCACCACGACGTCGGAGTCGTTGCGGCCGATCGCGCCGCCGGCCTTGCCGAGGAAGGCCTTCTTCAGCGACCGCGACTTTGCGTCGAAGATCGGGAAGTCGACGCACGCGTTGTGCGTGTCGATACTGACGTGCTTCGTCATCTGTTGACCGCTCTTCCTAGACCCAGTAGGGCACGCGGGCCCGGTACTTGCGCAGTGCCACGAGCGCCAGCGCCCAGCCGGCCACGGTGATCCCCAGCACGATGTACCAGTGGTACAGCGCCTGCGGCTGCCCGATCATCGGCGCGCGGACGATCTCGAGGTAGTGGTAGAGCGGGTTGAGCTCGGCGATCCTCGCGCGTTCGGCGACCGCGCCGCCCTGCGCGACGAGGCTCTGGGTGGTCCACATGATCGGCGTCAGCACGAAGAGCAGCAGCGTCATCGACGACAGGATGGGGGCGATGTCGCGGTAGCGGGTGGCGAAGATGCCGAAGACGATCGACACCCACACCGCGTTGAGCACGAGCAATGCCACCGCGGGGATCGCCGCGAGCGATGCCCAGCTCAGGTCCCGCCATACCGCGAATGCGACGACCATGATCACGTAGATGACCAGGTTGTGCGCGAAGAACAGCAGCTGTCGCCACACCAGGCGGTAGATGTGCACGCTCAAGGCCGAGGGCAGCTGTTTGATCAGGCCCTCGTTGGCGATGAAAACCTCGGACCCCTCGATGATCGAGGCGTTGATCAGGTTCCAGACGATCAGGCCGACGGTCACGTAGGGCAGGAACTCGTTCAGCGGCATGTCCAGCAGCGCCGCGTAGAGGATGCCGATGGCGGTGGCCTGCACGCCGGTGGCGATGGTGATCCAGAACGGGCCGATCACCGAGCGGCGGTAGCGCTGCTTGATGTCCTGCCAACCGAGGCTCAGCCACAGTTCGCGCTGCGTGAATCCGTCCCTCAGGTCCTTGAACCCGCGACGGAGGGTCTGCGAGTCGGAGACCGGGGGGACATCGGTGGCCAATGCCTCGGATTCTGGGGCGGATGCTGACACGGTGACCGAGCCTACTGGTCGGCCGCGCGGGGCCGACCAGGCGCACGGCTACAGGTACTGGCCGGTACCCGAGCCCTGCTGCGGATTCTGGTGCCCGTGGCCTGCGCCCATGCCTGGTGGCAGCGCACCCTGGCGAATCTGCTCGAGCTGGGACCGGGCCGCCATCTGCTGGGCGAACAGCGCGGTCTGGATGCCGTGGAACAGGCCCTCGAGCCAGCCGACGAGCTGCGCCTGCGCGATCCGCAGTTCGGCGTCGGAGGGGACCGTGTCGTCGGTGAACGGCAGGGTCAGTCGTTCGAGTTCGTCGCGGAGTTCGGGGGCCAGGCCCTGCTCGAGCTCCCGGATCGAGGATTTGTGGATCTCCTTGAGCCGGTTCCGGCTGGCGTCGTCGAGCGGTGCCGCGCGGACTTCCTCGAGGAGTTGCTTGATCATGGTGCCGATTCGCATCACCTTGGCCGGCTGTTCGACCATTTCCGCGAGATTCTCGCCGTTCTCTCCCTCGGGGCGGCCCGCGCCCGCGAAGCCGGTGTCGCCCGGACCCGATCCGACGCCGGGGAGGCCTGCGGCGGCGACCATCATGGGTTGCCCGTCGGGTCCGATCACGACCACCTGCTCATTGTCCGGTTGCGTCATGGCTCCATCTTGTATCAGGAGAGCAGCCCGCGCATCGACCGACGGCGAACCATGCACGGGTTTCGGCGCGCGGCGCGGAACCCGGAAAAATTTGTGTTGTATGCAGTTACAGATACTGTGATGCCTCACAATCCGGCCATCCGCATCGCACCGATTCGAAATTAGGTCCTAGGCTGTCGGGCATGGCATACGACGTCGCCCGGGTGCGGGGACTTATCCCTTCGCTCGGAGACGGTTGGATCCATCTCGATCCCCAGGCCGGCATGCAGCATCCGGATTCGGTGTCCACCGCGGTGTCGACCGCGTTCCGTGGCTCCGCGGCCTCCCACACCGGCAGGCACGTCTCGTCGCGGCGCAGCGCCGCGACGCTGGAGGCGGCCCGCGAGGCGGTCGCCGATCTCGTGGGCGGCGACCCGGCGGGCGTGGTGCTCGGCCAGGACCGGGCCGTGCTGTTGGCCTGGCTGGCCGAGGCACTCAGCTCGAGGCTCGGCCTCGGCACCGGCGTCGTGCTCTCCCGGCTCGACGAGGAAGCCAACGTCGCGCCCTGGTTGCGGGTGGCGAATCGCTATGGTGCGCAGGTTCGTTGGGCCGAGGTCGAGATCGACACCTGCGACCTGCCGAGCTGGCAGTTCGCCGAGCTGATCGGGGCCACGACGCGACTGGTCGCGCTGACCGCGGCCTCCCCGATCGTCGGTTCGGCGCCGGACGTGCGGGTGGCCGCGGACCGGATCCACGAGGTCGGTGGCCTGCTGGTCGCCGACGCCATCGCGGCCGCGCCCTACGCGCACGTGGACATCCACGAGATGGGTGCCGACGTGCTCGCGGTGAACGCGCCGAGTTGGGGCGGTCCGCAGATCGGCGCCCTGATCTTCCGCGAGCCCGCGCTGCTCGACAAGATCCCCGCGATCTCGTTGAACCCGTACGCCACCGGACCGGAGCGGCTGGAGATGGGCGGGCACCAGTACGCCCTGCTCGCCGGGCTGACCGCCTCGATCGACTACCTCGCCGGACTGGACGAGACCGCCCGCGGCAGCCGCAGGGAGCGCCTGGAGACCTCGATCAGTTCGCTGCAGGACTACCACGACCGGATCTTCGACTACCTGATGGCGTCGCTGCGGCGGCTGCCCCAGGTGATGCTGATCGGCACCTCGCACAGCCGCGTGCCGACCATCAGCTTCACGGTCGCCGGGGTGCCCGCGGAGAAGGTGTCGCTGCACTTCGCCGAGCGCCGGATCGGGACTCTCGTCGGCGAGCGCGGCGGCAGCAGGCTGCTGGACTCGCTCGGGGTCAGTGACGAGGGCGGTGCCGTGACGATCGGCCTGGCGCCCTACACCACCCGGTACGAGATCGATCAGCTCGTGCGCGCTGTCGCCGCCCTCGGCTGATCGGCCTCACTCGAGCGTCAGCACCACCTTGCCGACGGTCTCGGGCGCATCCAACAGGGCATGGGCTCGCGCGGCCTCGGTGATCGGCAGCTCGGCGTGCACGACCGGCCGGACGGCGCCGTCCGCGACCATCGGCCAGAGTCGCTCGGTCACCGCGGCGACGATGGCGGCCTTGCTCGAGCGCCCGGTCTCCGGCCTGCCGCGCAGGCCCGTCGCGAACACCCGGCCCCGCTTGGCGAGCAGCTTGCCCAGGTCCAGCTCGCCGACCCGGCCGCCCTGCATGCCGATCACGCAGAGCTGCCCGTCCTTGGCCAGGGCGTCGATGTTCCGGCCGAGGTAGGCGCCGCCCATGTTGTCGAGGATCAGGTCGGCGCCGCCGCGGGGGGTCGCGGACAGCGCGGCCACGAAGTCGTCCTCGCGATAGTTGACGGCGATCGACGCGCCCAGCCGACGGCACACCGCCAGCTTGTGCTCGGAGCCTGCCGTCGCGGCGACGGTGGCGCCGAGCGCGGCCGCCACCTGGATCGCGTGGGTGCCGATGCCGCCCCCGCCGCCGTGGATCAACACCACCTGGCCCGCCTGCAGGCCGGCGATCATCACCAGGTTCGACCACACCGTGCAGGCCACCTCGGGCAGCGCGGCCGCCGCGATCAGGTCCAGGCCCTCGGGCACCGGCAGGAGCTGGGTCGCCGGGACCGTCACCCGCTGGGCGTAGCCGCCGCCGGAGAGCAGCGCGCACACCGGGTCGCCGACCGCCCAGCCGCGCACGCCGTCGCCGAGCTCGGCGATGGTGCCCGAACATTCGAGCCCGAGGATCTCGCTGGCTCCCGGCGGCGGGGGGTACAGGCCCTCCCGCTGCAACAGGTCGGCGCGGTTGATCGCGGTGGCCGCGACGTCGATGAGGACCTGCCCCTGCCCCGGCCGCGGATCGGGGACCTCGGCCCACTCGAGCACCTCGGGTCCGCCGGGGCCGGTCACGGTGATGGCGCGCATGATGTCGACGCTAGCCCGCGCCCGTCCCGCTGTCGCGGGAGCGGCCGAACCGGTGCGCCGACCCCTCCCGTCCGGGGCCGGGACCCGCTACCGTCACGCGGGTGACCTACTTCGGCAACATGCAGAACGAGATCTACCTGTCCGGGGTCGGCGGCGCCAGGCCCGATCTGCCGATGACCGCGGCCGGGCTCGAGGAGCTGGCCGCGACCACGCTGTCGCCGGAGGCCTTCGCCTACATCGCGGGCAGCGCGTCGAGCGAGCGGACCGCCGCCGCGAACCTGGCGGCCTTCGAGCGGCACTCGATCGTGCCCCGGATGCTGCGCGGGACCGCGGCCCCTGGCGCGCGGGACCTCAGTGTGGAGGTGCTGGGTACCCGGCTGGCCGCGCCGGTGCTGACCGCGCCCGTCGGGGTCCTCGAACTGGTGCACCCGAACGCGGAGCTGGCGGTCGGCGAGGCCGCCGACGAGCTCGGGATCGGCTCGGTGCTGTCCACGGCGTCGTCCACCCCCATCGAGCAGGTCGGGGCGGTGTCCGGCGAGAACTGGTGGTATCAGCTCTACTGGCCCGCCGACGACGAGGTGGCGCAGTCGCTGGTGCGCCGGGCCGAGGCCGCGGGCGCGAAGGCGATCGTGCTCACCGCGGACACGCCGGGAATGGGCTGGCGCCCAAGAGATCTCGAGCTCGGTCACCTTCCGTTCCTGCAGGGCAAGGGGATCGCGAACTATCTCACCGACCCCGTCTTCCGTTCCCGGCTCGCCAGTGCGCCCGAGGAGAGCGCCGAGGCGATGCAGATGGCCGTGCTGACCTGGGTGTCGATGTTCGGGAACCACACCCTGCGTCCGGCCGACGTGACCCGACTGAGGGAGTGGACGGACCTGCCGATCGCGGTCAAGGGCATCCTGCACCCGGACGACGCACGCGCGGTGGTCGACGCGGGCGCGGCGGGCGTGGTGGTGAGTAATCACGGCGGCAGGCAGGTGGACGGTGCGATCGCCGCGCTTGACGCCCTCGCGCCAGTGGCCGCTGCGGTGGGCAGCCACGCGGATGT
The DNA here is from genome assembly GCF_003050885.1 of Rhodococcus sp. OK611. Taxonomy (NCBI): domain Bacteria; kingdom Bacillati; phylum Actinomycetota; class Actinomycetes; order Mycobacteriales; family Nocardiaceae; genus Rhodococcus; species Rhodococcus sp. OK611. The sequence goes on along the minus strand of NZ_QAOZ01000015.1, from coordinate 155,667 downwards.
GTTGCTGGACTCGGGAATTCGGTGCGGGGCGGACGTGCTCACGGCATTGGCGCTCGGTGCGGACGCGGTGCTCTACGGCAGGCCGTGGGTGTACGGGCTCGGCCTCGCGGGCAAGGCGGGCGCCCGGCACGCGCTGCGAATCCTGCTGGCGGATTTCGATCTGACGCTCGGATTGGCCGGGTTTGCGAAACTCGCCGAGATCGACACCTCCGCGTTGCGCGCGGTGTCCGGCTGATGCAACGCCGGACTTTCAGACCGAGCGGTATGAATCATGAGCGCAGGCAACTAGAATGGTTGCGTGACAACACAGATCGACGGTTCTGAGGACGAGACCCCCCGCTGGCTCGACGACGCGGAGATGGCCGCATGGCGCGCCTTCATCGACGGCTCCCAGCGGCTGATGGGATTACTCAACCGCGAGTTACAGGATCGGCACGGGCTCAGCACGGCCGACTATCGAATTCTCGTGATGCTGTCCGAATCGCCGGACGGGTCGGTCCGGATGAGCGATCTCGCGGACGGCGTGATCTCCTCGCGCAGCAAGCTGACCCATCAGATCCGTCGGATGGAGGCGGACGGGATGGTCACCAGGAACACCTGCCTCGACGACGGCCGCGGGGTGCTGGCGATCCTCACCGAGGAGGGGCGCCGACGGCTCGAGGAGGCGGCCCCGACGCACGTCAGCGGGGTGCGTCGCTATCTCGTCGATCTGCTGGACGCGGACGAGCTGACGAGCGTCGAGAGGGTGTTCACGAAGGTGAACGCCGCCATCGGCGAGCGATCGGCGGGCTGACCCGGCGCGGTGGATTCCGCCGGGCGCCGGGGGTGCCGTTAGGATCTGCGGTGGAAGCGTGGCAGAGCGGCCGAATGCACTCGCCTTGAAAGCGAGCGTGGCGTTAAACCCACCGGGGGTTCAAATCCCTCCGCTTCCGCCAAACTGAACGGCTCCGACCGGGCGTGTCCTGGTCGGAGCCGTTCTGCGTGGTACGGAGTCCTCAGCCCTGCTGGGAGGCCTTCCAGATGGGCAGGCCGGCCCCGAGGGCGAACGCCAGGAAGGTGTCGTTCTCGTCGGGATCGCCGATGGTCACGCGCACGCCGTCCCCCGCGAACGGTCGCATGAGCACCTTCGCGGCGACGCCCGCCTCGCCGAAGGCCGCCGCCTGGTCGCCGAGCGGAAGCCAGAGGAAGTTGGCGGAGGTCGGCGGCACGTCGTATCCGCCCGCGATCAGCGCGTCCCGCACCCGCGTCCGCTCGGCGACCACCCCGTCGGTACGGGCGAGCAGTTCCGCGTCGGCGGCGAGCGAGGCGACCGCGGCGGCCTGGGCGACGCTGGTGACCGCGAACGGCAGGTGCACCTTGAACAGGGCGGCGATGATCTCCGGGTCGCCAATCGCGTACCCGATCCTCAGTCCGGCCAGGCCGTAGGCCTTCGAGAAGGTCCGCAGTACAACGACATTCGGCCGGCCTTCGGCCAGGGCGATGCCGTCGGGTGCGGCCTCGGCGCCGGCGTCGGGTCGCACGTACTCGTAGTAGGCCTCGTCCAGCGCGACCAGGATGTGCGGGGGGACCGCGTCGAGGAACCGCGCGAGGGCCTCGGCGGCGACCACGGTCCCGGTCGGGTTGTTCGGGTTGCAGATGAAGATCAGCCGGGTGCGGTCGGTGATGGCCGCGAGCATGGCGTCGAGGTCGTGCTCGTAGTCGGCGGTCAGCGGGACCTCGACGGGGGTGGCGCCCGCGACCTTGACCACCACGGGATAGGCCTCGAACGAGCGCCACGCGTAGATCACCTCGTCGCCCGGCCCGGAGGTCGCCTGCACCAGTTCGAGGCAGATGCCGACCGATCCGCAGCCGGTGGTGATCCGGTCCGCGCTCACACCGAGCTTGGCGGCCAGCGCGTCGCGCACGGCGACCGAGCCGTTGTCCGGGTAGCGATTGGCGCCCGCCGCGGCCTCGGCGATCGCCTCCATCACGCTGGGCAGCGGACCGGCGGTGGTCTCGTTACTGGCCAGTTTGATCGCGCCGGGAAAGCTGCGTCCCGGCACGTAGGGGGCGATTCTCGAGAGGTCGGGGCGGGTGCGCACGGTCATGGATCGACATTATGCGCCGCTTCCGATCGGGCGTGGCGGGTGCGGCGAAAAAGAACCCGGTGACCCCGAAAAGAATCTTGAACGGGTGGGCCGTGAGCGTGCCAAGGTATACGTATGTCGGGAATCTTCACGGACAGCGCGGTGCTGCGCGCCCTGGGGGAGCATCCGGACGAGCCCCCCGTTCGCGTCCCCCTGACGGCCGTCGAACCGGACGGACCCGCCCGCGGCGGCATCGTGGTCCTGCACGAATCGCGGGAGTTCACCGACAACCTGCTCGCTCTCATGCGCTCGCTCGCGGCCGAGGGCTGGCTGACGGTGGCGCCGCACCTTTTCCATCGGGAGCCCCTGCACAGCACCGCGGAGGTGTTCGGGGACAACCTGTTCGACGACTTCGACGCGGCCTTCGACTGGCTCACCGCGCGCGGGGTGTACCCGGACTGTGTCGGGGTGCTCGGCTTCGACGACGCGGGCACGGCCGCCCTGCTCGTCGCGACGTCGAGGCCGGTGGGCGCCGCGGTCAGCGTGTCCGCGCGCGGCATCGTCCACCCACTCGCGGAGGGTGCCCCGGCTCTGGTGGAGGCGGCCCCGAGGCTGCAGGCTCCGTGGCTGGGGCTGTACGGCGAGGACGACCCGGGTACCCCGCGCGAGGAGGTCGAACGACTGCGGGACGCGATCGCGCGCGCCGACGTGGCGACCCTGGTGGTCAGCTACAGCGGTCTCGCGCACCGCGCGGACGAGCCGCCGGAGTTCCCGGTGGACGGCGACGACAACGATCCGGCCGCGCAGGCGATGATGGATGCGCAGCGCCGGATCTTCGACTGGTTCGATGGCAATCTTCGCTAGAAATCGCTGTGACCGGCCGTTTTGCGCCCCACGCCGTGCCTGTGTAATCTTTCCATCCGGCGGTTCCGAAAGGACCTGAGCCTAGGAAGCGTGCCAGAGCGGCCGAATGGGACTCACTGCTAATGAGTTGTCCTCCTCAAAGGGGACCGGAGGTTCAAATCCTCTCGCTTCCGCCACGCTGGTGCTCGTAGGCCAGCACAACTGAAGACATGCGCCCGTAGCTCAACGGATAGAGCACTTGACTACGGATCAAGAGGTTAGGGGTTCGAATCCCTTCGGGCGCACAGTGAGGAGCCCCTCGCCGGCAGCAATGCCGGTGAGGGGTTTTCTCGTGGGCCTCCGGTTGAACTCCCGTCGGACGCAGCGGCTTTCGGCCGCGCGACCGGTGGTGGCGCGACTAGCACGCACGTTCGATTACCGCTAAGGTGGTTGTCGCGGGCCGATGGAGCCAGCCAGCTCGAAGGCATGGGCCCGCACCAAACGTGCCGCCCGGTTCCCCGACCTGGGGCGGCATGCGGGCCCCGCCGATCCACGTGATCGGCGGGGCTTTTCGCATCGATGATCAGGCGCGGCGGTGCCGCGAATTGCCGGATTTCTCCTCGCCATCTGTGTGCCGCCTGTGGACGGGCCTCCGGTCGGGCTGGGGATCAACAGTCCGTCGCCTCCGCGTCATCCCGTTATCCACAGGCCTGTGGATGGCAAAGCCGCAGGTACAGGCTAATTACATCGATGTAATCCACAGATTCGTCCACACTGTCCACAGTCTGGCGCCGGGTGTTAACAGGATTTGTCCACAGCTGTGGACAAGTCGCGGGATCGGTGACGGGCACGACGGCCGCCCGGTTGGGGGACACTGGGGAACCCAGGGCCACGGAAGGACAGCAGCCATGACACTGGCGTCCGCGCTGATCGGTCGGACCGAGACCGGGCGCGCCCGGCGCAGGCCGCTGCTGCTGCGGGACGCGCAGGCCAGTTCCCTCGTCGAGGCGTTCGTCATCATCGGGGTGCTGACGATCCTGGTCACCCGTGCCTACCTGCATCTGACCGGGTACCCACAGGTCGGCGGGTCCACACTGCACGTCGCACACGTGCTGTGGGGCGGGCTGCTGATGGTGGCGGCCCTGGTCGTGGTGTTCTCGTTCCTCGGCCTGCGGCCGCGACTCCTCGCGGTGGTGCTGGGCGGCATCGGATTCGGGCTCTTCCTCGACGAGGTCGGCAAGTTCGTCACCAAGACCAACGACTACTTCTACCGTCCCGCCGTCGCGATCATGTACGTCGTCGTGGTGGTCCTGCTGCTGCTCAACCGCTGGCTGCACGACTCCCGGCCGCCGAGCGTCGCCGAGGACATCAGCAACGCCGCCGCCATCGCGGTGGACGGCCTGATCCGGGGACTGCCGCCGGAGCGCCGGGCGCTCGCGCAGGCGCAACTGCACCGGGCGCAGGTGGCGGGCGCCGACGTGGCCGCGATCGCGGACATCGGTGACCTGCTCGCGCGCTGCGATCCGCGGGAGCCCGGCCGGTTCGGGGGAGTGCGGGCGTGGGAATCGCGGCGGATCCCGTCCGCGCTGAGCAGTCGCACCGCGGTCGGCGTGGCGGCCTTCGTCCTTGTGCTCTTCTCGACGTCCGGGCTGATCAACGCCATCGTCACGCTGTCCTCCGATCTCGAGGGCGCGGCCGGGACCATCACCACCCTCGGTCAGCTCGCAGGCACCGCCGTCGCGTGCGTGCTGAGCTGGGTCGGCGTCGTGAGGCTCCGCAACGGCAAGCTGTGGCCGCTGCAGTTCCTGCGGGCCGCGGCGCTGGTCACGGTGCTGTTGACCCAGGTGTTCGACTTCGTCGCGCAGGAGTTCGGGGCGTTGCTCAACGTGGTGGTCGGGTTGTTCGCGCTGGCGGTGCTGTCGGCCAGGATCGCGGTGCTCGAGCGCCGCGCGGCCGAGGCGGCGTGAGCGGTCGGCACATCCGCGACCCGCGAGGTTCCGCGCCACCGCTGCCCGAAGGCCCCACGTCGCTTACCGTAGTCAGGTGACCAATCCAGCTCAGGGCGCCGCGGCCACCGAATCGGTCTGGCCGGCGGTCCTCACGTGGCGGGCCCACACCGCTCCTCGGATGGAGTCGGTTCGTGTGCAGCTCGTCGGTAACCGGATCAAGGCGGCCGGCCGGATCATCGGTGGTCAGTGCGCCGAGCACCCGGCGTTCAGCGCGTCCTACGACCTGGTCACCGACGAGAACGGGGTGACCCGCAGGCTCTCGCTGCGGACCAGCCTGGCGTCGGGTGAGCGGCAGGTCTCGATCAGCCGGGACTCGGAGGGCAACTGGATGGTCGAGAACGGGACCAACCCCAAGCGATCCACCTTCGGCGGCGCGCTGGACGTCGACGTGGTGCTCAGCCCGTTCTTCAACACCCTGCCGATCCGGCGGCTGGGCATGCACACCGACTCCGAGGACATCCAGGTCCCGGTCGTGTACGTGTACCTGCCCGACCTGAGCGTGCAGGAGGCGAGCCTGACCTACAGCAGCGGCTCGGACGGCATCCACGTGCTCTCGCCGGTGTCGAGCTCCTCGGTCACCATCGACCGCGACGGCTTCATCCTCGACTACCAGGGCCTGGCCGAGCGGATCTGAGGCGGCTACGCCGCCTGTGCGTGGTTACCGAGTCCCTGCACTCACGAAGCGCGCACGGGCGCGCAGCGCCCCACCCCGGCGGCCGGCGTCGCGCATCCGTTCCACCCAGCCGTCCGCGCCGACCGCGACGTCGGTGATCTCCCAGCGGTCCAGGTTCTCGTAGCGCAGGCGCGCGGCGTGGCCCGCCGTCACCAGGGTCTCCGTGCTGCCGGTGTCCGCGAGGGCGTCGCGGGCGTCGGTCAGCAGCCGCAGTGCCTCGTCCAGCGCGACGATCAGCGCGCCCGAGTTCGCCTCGCACATCGCGCGCACCAGCTCCGGCGCGGTGCCCGCGACCCGGGTGCCGTCCCGGAACGAGCCCGCCGCCAGCCCGAGCGCCAGGTCGCCGCCTGCCGCCGCGGTCACCGCCAGCGCCTCCGCCAGCAGGTGCGGCAGGTGCGAGATGCGGGCGGCCGCCGCGTCGTGCTCGTCGGCGGCGGCCGGCACCACCACCGAGCCGCAGTCCACGGCCAGCGCGGCCACCTGGCCCCACACCACGGGGTCGACGCCGTCGTCGGTGCCGACCACCCACACCGCGTCGCGGAACAGGGCGACGTCGCCCGCCGCCCAGCCCGACTGCGAGGTCCCCGCCATCGGGTGCCCCCCGACGAACCTGGCGCCGAGGCCGTGCCCACGCACCGCGTCGAGGACCGCCCGCTTCACGCTGACCACGTCGGTGAGCGCGCAGTCGGGGGCGTGTGCGGCGACCGCGCCGAGCACGGCGTCGAGGGCCGGGACGGGCACCGCGACGACGATCAGCGCGCCGGACCGCTCGGCCCGGTGCAGCACCGCCTCGATGTCGGTGTCGGCGTCGTATCCGTCGGCGCGGGCGTCCTCGACGGCGCCGGCGGAGCGGTTGTAGCCCCACGCCGTCCGACCCGCGGCGACGGCGGCCCGCAGCACCGAACCGCCGATCAGTCCGAGCCCGAGAACGCACACCGGCGGGTCAGTCGCTTCATCAGACACCCGGATAGGTTGGCACATTTGCCAGCGGACTTCAGTTACCGGCGCCCGGCGGACTACGGTGACGGCATGGCAGCTCAGCGCGCGCGTGACAACAGCGCCCCCTCGGACCAGTTCGAGGATCTCGATGGCTTCGGCGTCGCGGTTGTCCTCGACGACGGCAAGTGGAAGTGCACGGCGCTGACCTCGGCCGCACTGAACAGTCTCGAGGCCGCGGAGACCGAGCTGCGCGAGATGCGGAGCTCCGGCGCCGTGTTCGGCCTGCTCGACATCGACGACGAGTTCTTCGTCATCCTCCGGCCTGCGCCGTCGGGCACCCGGCTGCTGCTCTCGGACGCCACCGCCGCGCTCGACTACGACATCGCCTCCGATGTGCTCGACGCGCTCAACATCGAGACCCCTGACCTCGACCCCGACGAGCTCGACGACGTCGACCCGTGGGAGGAGGGCGACCTCAGCCTGCTCGCGGACCTCGGCCTGCCGGAGCCGGTGCTCGGGGTGATCCTCGCCGAGACCGAGCTGTACCCCGACGAGCAGCTGGGCATGATCGCGCAGCGGCTCGGCTTCGCCACCGAACTCTCCTCGGTGCTCGACACCCTGCCCCGGTAGATGTCGCTGCCCAGCGGGGCGAGGGACCGCGACGAGGCGATGATCCGGGCCGCGATCGCCGCAGCCTCCGCCGCGGACTCCGCGGATGTCCCGGTCGGCGCCGTGGTCTTCGACGCGAACGGCGTCGAGCTGGCCAGGGCCGCGAACGCCCGCGAGGCCAATGCCGACCCGACCGCGCACGCCGAGATCCTGGCGCTGCGCGCGGCCGCCCTGGTGCATGGCGACGGCTGGCGGCTGGAGGGCGCGACCCTGGCGGTGACCCTGGAACCGTGCACGATGTGCGCGGGGGCGCTGGTGCTGGCCCGGATCGAGAAGGTCGTGTTCGGGGCGTGGGAGCCCAAGACCGGGGCCGTCGGGTCGCTGTGGGACGTGGTCCGCGACCGCAGGCTCACCCATCGCCCACAGGTGCGCGGCGGCGTGCTGGAGGACGAGTGCGCGGCGCTGCTGGAGGGCTTCTTCCGCGAGCAGCGCTGATCGCGCGGAGGTCCCGGTCAGCGGCCGATTTAGCGCCAGGCCCGGAGTCGGGTAAAGTCACCGGCGGTGGCGTGTCCGAGCGGCCTAAGGAGCACGCCTCGAAAGCGTGTGACGGGTAACCCCCGTCCGAGGGTTCAAATCCCTCCGCCACCGCCAAGGACCCTCACCTGCTCACGCAGGTGAGGGTCCTTTTTGCCATCAGAGGCGTCGCCACGTGCGACACACGCCGAGCGGCCCGAGGGCACGAGTTCACGCGTCATGGATGGTGGGTACAGTCCAACCTGCCCGGCAGGCCAGGTCATGGATACCCGCCCCTTGGCGCGAGCGAACCCAGCGATCGGAGGTGGACATGGCAACCGCGACTGCGAAGGACGCTGCCCGCAAACTGCGAATGCAGTACTGGAACGACGGCATGGGCAACATTGCCTTCCCGATCGATCCCTGGGAGATTGCCGAGCGCCTCGGTATCGCGGTTCGGCCCGCGATGCTGGACAACAACCTGGCTGGATTCATTGTCCGGGAGCAGGCAGACGGCCCGACCGAGATCTATGTGAACGAATCCGATCACCCGGTACGTCAACGGTTTACCCTCGCGCACGAGATCGGCCACTACATTCGGCACCAAGACGACCCCGAGCCGATGGGGTTCGTCGACGAGCGGGCCGAGCTCGCCTCATCAGGAACAGACTCCGAGGAGATCTGGGCAAACCAGTTCGCCGCCGAATTGTTGATGCCTGCGGCGATCGTGAAGAAATGGTGGGCTGAGGGCTTGTCGATCGGTGATCTGCGACGGAAGTTCAACGTGTCGACTCCCGCGATGAACAATCGCCTGGCCGGCCTGGGATTGCTCGGACGGTGACCGGGGATGGAACTGCCGTCGATCAAAGTCAGGTCGGCGCCAAATTGGCGCGCGCGACCAGGTTGGAAGAGCTCCACAAGCGACAGGTAGCTGTAGAGGAGCCTTCAGGCGCCCGTGCCGGCGACACTGATGCGGCGAATGCGCCCGCTGAATCCGATGGTGGCTCGGAATCTGGAGAGCAATCGGAGCGAGATGAGGACTCGAACAGTGCTCTCCTCGCGGCAGAGCTGCGCATACGGACTCTGAAGGCGAAGAACCGCGAGCAGGACATCAAGCTTCGCAAGCGCCTCGCACTCTGGTCGACCATCTTTGTCGGAGCGCAACTCCTCATGTCGAACGTGTTCTTCGGGGTGTATCTCTTCGTAAACCGGGAGAACCCCGATTCCCAGGTGATGATCGCGTGGCTGACCGCCTCGGTCGTGGAGGTCATCGGCATCCTGCTGGTCATCGCACGAAGTCTGTTCCCGGTCAAGAACGGGAACGGGCAGGGCTCCAGCTAGCGGGTTCTCGCTGCGGTCACCGCCGGGCCGCGTCCACCGCCGTGTCGATCAGCCCGGACAGCTCGGCGCCGACGCGGTCGAGTGCCTGCACGCTGCGCTGCGCCCTCGCCACGAGCAGTGCCCCCTCGATGGCGGTGACGGCGGTGGTCGCAAGGGACTCGGCGCGGGCCGCGGGCACACCCCGCTGGGCGAGGGCCGTCGCGATGGCCTCCTCCCAGGCGGTGAAGCTCTCGCCTGCGATCTCCCGCACGGCCGCGAAGTCCCCGCTCTCCAGCGCGCCCGCGGCCACCGGGCAGCCCGACCGGAAATCCGAGTCCAGCAGCTGCCGGCGGAACATGCCGATGAGCCGCGCCAGGGTCTCGGACGGTCCGCCCTGCGCGAGGCTCGACTCGATCAGCGTCTCCATCAGGCCGCCCGCCGTGCGGGTGGCCTCCTCGGCCAGCTGGGTCTTCCCGCCGGGGAAGTGGTGGTAGATCGACCCGCGCGGGGCCTCGGCGCGCTCGATGACGTCGGCGAAGGAGGTCGCGTCGATGCCCCGCTCACGGAAGAGGGCGATGGCGCTCGTGAGCATCCGGTCGCGGGCGGTGGGGCGTTGTGTCACGTGCTCGTTCTCCCTTGCTGCCTATGTCGGTCAGCATAGTTCGGTACTGTCGGCCCTCGAGACATGTCGCGCGACACAATCGGCGGGCCCTCGAGCGAAAGCGAGCGACCATGTACTGGTTCGATCTCGACCCGATCGACGACTCCTACTTCGAGACCGCGGATTTCGTCTACACCTACGGCATGGATCTGCGTGCGGGGGCGGACGAGGTGTGGCGGGGCCTGACCGGCGCCGAGCCGCTGTCGTGGTGCCGGCTGCTCGACGTGCACTACACCTCGGTGGCCCCGCACAGCACGGCGACGACCAGGGTCGCCAAGGTGGCGGGCGGCTTCATGCAGCTGCGCGAGCAGTTCTTCGTCTGGGACAAGGAGCAACGGCGGCACGCGTTCTACGTGGAACAGGCCAACGTCCCGCTGTTCCGATCGTTCGCCGAGGACTACCGGGTCGAGCCGACGCCGACGGGTTGCCGATTCGTCTGGACCTTCGCCTTCACCGCGCGCCGCGGCTTCGGGGTCCCGGTCCGGCTCGCGCTGCCGGTGAACAAGGCGCTGTTCGCGAGCTTCGCCCGGGACACCCGCAAGCACTTCGGCGCGGTGAACTGACACCCTGCGGAGCGCGTGGGAGGTCAGTACTGTCCCCGACATGAGCAGACGCTGGTGGGTACTCGGGGGGATCGCGGTCGTCGCGGTGCTCGCCCTCGTCGTGGGGCCGTGGGTGTACGGCACCTGGATCGCCGAGGACGATGCGCCCGCCGCCTCGGTGTCGACCTCCGGCACCGAGCCCGCGACGGGGGAGGTGAACGGGCAGTGGGTGGTCTACGCAGGCCTCCCGCCGAACGAGACCGCGGCCGGCTACACGGTGCACGAGATCCTCAACGGCGCCAGCGTCACGGTGGTCGGCTCCACCGGGGAGGTGAGCGGCTCGGCGACCGTCGAGGCCGAGAAGCTGACGGCAGGCGAGATCACCGTGCAGGTCGCGTCCATCGCCACCGACGACTCTCGGCGCGACGGGCAGTTCGACGGCAGGGTGATGTCGGCCGACGAATTCCCCACCGCCACCTTCGTCCTCGACGGACCCGTTGACCTGTCCGGCCTGCCGGTCGACGGCACCAGCGGAACGGTCACCGCGACCGGAACCCTCACGATCAAGGGGGAGGCGCGGCCGGTCACCGCCGACGTCGAGGTGCTCCGGTCGGGCGATGCGCTGGTGGCCTCCGGCAGCATCCCGGTCACGTGGACCGATTTCGGTGTGCAGCCCCCGTCGCTGGGCTTCGTCACGGTCGACGGGTCCGGGACCGTCGACTTCCTGGTCAGCCTGCGGCGGGCCTGAGCGAACGGGACCCGAGGCCAACCGCGACGGCCAGCGCCGCCAGCGCGCCCACGTCCACGGCCCGCACCCGCGACGACTGCGGGTTCGTCGGTCCCACCGCCGCGGTCAGCGCGATGTAGCTGCCCATGCTCGTCGCGGCGGCGGCGACGGTGGGGACCCGGATCGACGGCACGAACGTGCCCGCCAGCAGTCCGCCGCCGACGATCGCCAGCAGCGCAGCGCGGTGGCGCAGCAGCAGTTCCAGGTCGGCGTCGCCCACCCGCACGCCGTAGAGGGACTCGACCCGTGACGCCGAGAGCGCCGCGGCGCCGGGTGCCAGGTTGACCAGTCCGACGCCGACCAACAATGCCCGTGCGATCCGATCGGCCCACATGGTTGCCCCTTTCGTGGTGGTTGTTGTGTCAGCATGGCGGTTGTGGACCGGTCGCCGCTTCCAGAAACGTGCGCTGTCACCGCGGCGCCCGCGCTGTGGGTCGGCTACGGGCACGCCGTCTATCTCGGGCCCTCGCTGCGGCTGGACCCGCACTCGACGGCGGTGTACTGCCTGGCGGTCGGCGTGGACGCGCCGCTGATCCTGCGGGTGGACGGGAGCGCCGACGTGATGCACCGATCGGTGCTCGTACCGCCGCGGACGAGGCACCAGATCGTCGCGACGGGGGAGCGAATGTTGTTCTGCTACTTCGATCCCGGCTCGGCGCGGGCGGGCGGGTGCCTCGAGCGGATGGCGGCGGCGGAGGGCGTCTTCGGGATCGGGCACCGGGCCGAAGCGGAGTTGATCGGCCTCTGCTCCGGCCCGGTCCTCGACGCAGGCCGCATCCTGGACGCGGCGTCCGGCCCGGTCCACGGGCCGGACGACGAGCGGATCGGCGGGGTGATCCGGACGATCCGCGCGCAGCCGGGCGCGCCGGTCACCGCGGCGGAGTTCGCCCGCGACACGCACCTGTCGACGCCGTACTTCCTCCGGCTGTTCGCCACGGAGACCGGGACCAGCTTCCGCCGCTACCGGCTGTGGGCCCGGATGCTGCACGTCGCGACGGCGGTGTCGAAGGGCTCGGACCTCACCCGCGCCGCCGTCGACGCCGGCTTCGCGAGCCCCTCCCATTTCAGCGACGCCTTCCATCGGATGTTCGGTCTGACCGCGACCACGCTGCTGAGCGGCGGGGCCGCGATCGCGGTCGAGGGCGGCAGCTGAACCTCCTACTTCACGTTCGGGAAGAACGGGTCGACGGGGAAACAGGGCACCGGCGTCTGGTGATCCGGATCGAGGGCATTGAGCACGAACCGCCAGGCCCTTTCGCTGTAGAGCGACGAGAGGTGTTCGGACCTGTCCGCCTCGCAGCCGTCCTGCAGCAGGACGTTCGTGACGTTCGCGCCCGTGAGGAACTGCTCGGTGTAGGGGGTGACCACCTCGTCGTACTCGGTCACGATCGTCGTGTACCGGACACCGGGCCTGGTGTCACCGTTGCCGTAGGTCTGCGCCATCAGGTCGGAACCCAATGCCTGCTGGGTGAGGGCCGGGGTGAGCCCGGTGACCACGTCGTAGAGGGTGCGGCCCACCGGCGGGACGAGGCTGCGGACATAGACGCCCCCGCTGAGCGTGGTGCCGTGGGCGCTCGGCGAGATCCCGATCTGCTTGTCCACCTTCCGATCTCCGCCGAGGGCGGTGAGGTAGTAGTGCGAGAGCACACCGCCGCCCTGGGAGTGGCCGACGAGGTCCACCTTCGCTGCGCCGGTGGCCGCGAGCACCCGATCGACGGTGCCGGACAGCACCCGCGCCGATTCGCGGATGTCGCCGAGCGCCTGGACGGGGATCTCCGACACCCAGACGGGGTTGCCGAAGTTGAACGTGTAGACGCAGTACCCGTTGTTGCGCAGGTAGGGCGCGCCTGCCTGCCACGCGGTCGCCTGCGTCGCGAAGGTCGGGTTCACCAGCACCACCGGGTTCGGGTGGGCGGCGGACGGGCGGCAGGACGGGTCGTTCGCGCCTGGCGGCACCACCTCGGGGAAGGGCAGGGCTCGGAGCCCGGCACCGAGGTCGAAGGGGACGGGGAGCGGACCGCTCGCCGGTTCGGCCGCCGCGGCGCCGGTCCCGGCTGTGACGGCGGCCAGGAGGCCGATCAGCGCCATGCCCGCCCGCAGACCTCGATCTCGGATTGCCATCGGTTCCCCCCGTCGCCACATTCTTACTTTTGAGTAAGTTAACACGTGAAGTGTGACGCGGGCCATCCTCCTGGCGGTGCGGTCATGGCGCCCATCCCGGCGGGCCGAACACATACCCGAACCGCTCCCGCCACGACCCGGCGGCCCGAACGTCGCGGCCGATGGCGGCGTACTCGTGTCCCTGCAGGGTGACGATGTTGTGGGTGCGCACCGGCGTGGTCAGCCCGTAGGTGGGGCGATGCGTCTCGGGAGTGAAGGTGCCGAACATGCGGTCCCAGACGATGAGGATGCCCGCGTAGTTCTTGTCGAGGTACTCGGGGTCGCAGCCGTGATGCACCCGGTGGTGCGACGGCGTGTTGAACACCAACTCGAACGGCCGGGGCAGCCGGTCCACCCGCTCGGTGTGCACGAAGAACTGGTACACCAGGTTGATCGAGAACCCGACGAACACCATCCACGGCGGGATCCCGATGAGCGGCAACGGGATCCACATCAGGATCTCGCCGCTGTTGTTCCACTTCTGTCGCAGCGCGGTGGCGAAGTTGAAGTACTCACTGGAATGGTGCGCCTGGTGGGTTGCCCACACGATCCGGGTGCGGTGGGCGATCCGGTGGTACCAGTAGAACAACAGGTCGACGCCCACGATCAGGATCACCCAGGTGTACCAGGCGTCTACCGGCAGGTGCCACGGCGCCAGGTACGCGTAGATGGCCGTATACCCGACCAGGGCGAGCGCCTTCCACGCCGCGCTGGTCAGCACGGACACCGCGCCCATCGAGATGCTGGTCTGCGCGTCCACGGCGTCGTAGCCGCCGCGCGGGGGATGGGCCCGCCCGTCCGCGCCGAGTTCGGGCGCGGCGAGGTACCGCGCCGCCGCCCATTCCAGGGCGAGGAACAGGACGAAGAAGGGAATGGCGAACGCGACCGGGTCGCGCAGCGGCGCCGGCAGCGAGTTCCACCATTCCGGCAGGGATTCCCACATGTAGAGCAGTGTGACCTGCGATACGGGACGCTGTCACCGGATGTTCACCCCCCGTGATGCGGGAGCCGACATTTGCATCCACAATGACCGGGTGAAACGCACTGTGACCGCCCTCGCACTCGGGGCCACTCTCCTTCTTGCCGGCTGCAGCTCCGAGGACACCTCGTCCGCGGCTGAGGCCTCCGCCGCTCCCACCGCAACCTGCCCCGGCGACGCCAACGCCGACGATCCCACCGCGACCGTGATCGCGAAGTCCGCGACGTTGCCCTCCGGCGTCACCGTCGACGGTGCCGTCACCAAGCTGAACAGCGGACAGACCCCGTCGACCGTGGATCTCACGGTCCGGGTCTGCGCGAGCGACCTCGACGGCGACGCGCTCAAGGACACCGCCTCCGCGATCGCCGTGACCGCCAAGCCGTCTCTGCTCGGTTCCATGATCGGGGTGCTGACCGTCACGGAGGTCGGCGGAGACTCCGTCCACACGACCAACTTCCAGGCCGAGAACTGGGATCCGGCGCAGCCGGCCGACAGCCACCGGGCCGCCTGGACCAGCTAGTCCCTTCGACAACGAGCAGGGCCCGCCCTTTCCGTGATGACGGAAAGGGCGGGCCCTCTGTCGTTTTCGGCCCGGTGGGGTCAGACCCGCGCGGGCTCCAGGTTCTCCTCGGGACGGCCGTGTTCGGTGACGGCGTCACCGTGGCCCGGCCACCAGGCCTTGTGGCCCAGCAGTGCGGTGATCGAGGGCACCAGGAACATCGACATCACAAACGACGAGAGCAGGATGCCCAGCGCCACCGCGAAGCCCATCTCGGTCATCATGGCGATGCCGGACAGCATCATCGACCCGAAGGTGCCTGCGAGGATGATGCCGGCCGCGCCGACGGAGGGCCCGCCGTGCTCGATTGCCAATCGGGCTGCCTCCCTGGGGCTTCGGCCTTCCCTCGCCTCCTCGCGGAGTCGGGCGATCATCAGGATGTTGTAGTCCGTTCCGATCGCCACCACGAACAGATACAGCATGATCGGCAGCGAGAACGAGATGCCGGGACGATCACCGACCACGCTGAACAGGAACGCCGTCGCGCCCATGGTGGAGAAGAACACCAGCACCACTGAGGCCATCAGGTAGAGCGGCGCCACCAGCGAACGCAGCAGCAGACCCAGGATCAGCGCGATCAGCACGCCTGCGACCGGGAAGATCACCGACAGGTCGCGGTTGTTCGCGTCGCGGATGTCCGTGAACGCCGCGGTCGGCCCGCCGACCAGCACCTCGGTGCCCTCCGGTGCGGCCGCGTGCGCTGCCTCGCGCAGCGGGTCGACCGCGTCGAGCGCCTCGTTGGACTGCGGGCTGTACTCCAGCAGCAGGTTGATCTGCGCGGTGCTGCCGTCCTTGGAGATCAGTCCGAGGTCGCCCTGTTCGTTCGCGGGCATGGCGCCGCCGATGCCGGTGGAGGTGGTCAGTTCCTTCGCCACCCGCTCCACCTCGGCCGGGTCGAGCGGGGAGCCGTCCGTGGAGTGTAGGTACACCAGCGTCGGGTTGAGTGCGCCCGCCGGGAACCCGGACTGCAGGTCCTTGATGCCGCGCGCCGACTCGGTGGTGGACGGCAGCTGGCCGAGCTGGTCGTAGTCCGTCTTGAAGCCGAACATGCCAAGCGCCATCACGACCAGCAGCCCGCCGGAGACGAGTGCGACCACGCCGGGGCGGCGGCCGGTGAACGCGCCGAGCTTGGCGAAGACGGTGCCCTTGGGCTCCTTCTGCCACGACTTCGACGGCCAGAACACCTTGGTGCCGATCAGCGACACGATCGCGGGGATCAGCGTCAGCGACGCGAGCGCCATGATGCCGACGCCGATGGCCAGGCCGGGGCCGAGGCTGCGGAACGCGCCGAAGATCGCGAGCAGCAGCGCGCAGAACGCCACGATGATCGCGCCCGCCGCGGAGGCGATGACCTCGCCGACCCGCTCGACCGCATGGATCAGCGCGGTGGTCTTCTCCTCGCCCGCCCGCAGCCGCTCACGGAAGCGGAACAACAGGAACAGGATGTAGTCGGTGCCGACGCCGAACAGCACGACGGTCAGGATGATCTGCAGCGACTGGTCGACCTGCAGGCCGGTGCCCTTCGCGACCAGGGCGATGATGCCGGGCGCGATGGATGAGACGATGCCGACCGAAACGATCGGCAGCAGGGCCGCGACGGGGCTGCGGTAGATGACCAGCAGCAGCCCGATGATCAGCAGGACCGTGACGATGCCGATGATCGCCTCGGCGTTCTTGAACGCCTCCTCGTTGTCGACCATGAGGGCGGCGTCACCGGTGACGGACATCCGCAGGCCGCTGTCCGCGAGCGTCTCGCCGCCGATCTTGCGGATCTCCTTGACCGCCTCGCCGACCGGCTTCTCGTCGGGCATGCCCTGGAGTCCGACGCTGACCAGCTGGACTTCCTTGTTCTCCGCGAGCGCCTGCGGTCCGGTCTCGGCGACGACGACCCGATCGATATCGGTCGCGTTGATCGAACCGGCCAGGCCCTCAACCTTGGCCTGGTCCTCCGCCGACAGCGGCTGCCCGTCCTCGCGCTTGATCACGATGGTCGCCGTGGCGTCCTCGGATTTCCCGAACTGCTCCTCGGCGAGGTGCTGTGCCTGAATGGACTCGTAGGTGTCCGGCAGGAAGCCGGACTGCTCCTTGTTGAGCACGTCGGTCAGCGTGGGCGCGAGCGCCACGACCGCGACGGCGGCGATGATCCACGCCGCAATGATTTTCCATGGATTGTGTACAACGAATCGAGCAAGTTTCCCGAACATGTGCCCCTCCACACCGCGTTCTGCAAGTTTGCCTACCGTGCGGTAGGTAGACTACGCACCCATTCGGGCCACCGACAACTGGAATGATTCGTCGCCGCGCTGCGCGGGGCCTTAGGGTGCCGTTGTGTTCGGACCGGACCGGAGGAAGAGAGGTGGTCGACGATGGGCGCGCGAGATACCAGGTCGGCCATCAGGGAGGCCGCGCTTCGGCAGTTCATCGCCAAGGGCGTCGAGCAGACCAGCCTGAGGGAGATCGCCGACGAGGTCGGTATCACCAAGGCCTCGCTCTACTACCACTACGCCTCCAAGGCCGACCTGCTGCTGGCCATCGTGACCCCGATCCTGTTCGTCATGCGTGACGTCGCCGACGTGCTCGATCAGGCGCCGCACACCGCGGACGGCATCCGGGAGGTGTTGCGCCGCTACCTGATCGGGCTGCTCAACCACCGCGCGGAGGGGTCGCTGTTCGTCCGGGACGCCTCCGCGATGACCGCCACCCTCGGCCCGATCCTGCCCGAGCTGATCGAGATCAACCGGCGGATCAACATCTGGTTGGCGGGCCCGGACGCCGCCACGGAGTCCACGATCCGCGCGGTCGCGGCGCTGGAGGTGCTCAACACGGCGCTGTCGGCGAACGCGGCGGTGCCGCAGGCCGACGACGAGGAGCTCTTGCGGGTGCTGCTCGACGCGGCGATGGGCGTGCTGCGGCTGTAGATCCGGTCGGCCGCAGACGCCCGCCCGGCTCACGCCGGGATCAGCGCCCGCTCACCCGCCAGCAGGCCCCGGCGCGCCAGGATCGGCCGCACCCCCTCGCCGAACCAGTACGCCTCCTCCA
Source organism: Rhodococcus sp. OK611 (assembly GCF_003050885.1). NCBI lineage: Bacteria > Bacillati > Actinomycetota > Actinomycetes > Mycobacteriales > Nocardiaceae > Rhodococcus > Rhodococcus sp. OK611. The sequence continues at coordinate 137,968 of NZ_QAOZ01000015.1, read as the reverse complement.
GGTGCGGGTACCCGGAGAGCACGAATTCGTCCAGCCCCAGCGAGTGGTACTCCTCGATCCGGTCCGCGACCTCCTCGTGGCTGCCGACCAGCGCGGTGCCCGCCCCGCCGCGGACCAGCCCGACGCCGGCCCACAGGTTCGGGGAGATCTCCAGCGACGCGGTGCTGCCGCCGTGCAGGGCCGCCATCCGCCGCTGTCCCTCCGACTCGGACCGTGCGAACCGGGCGCTGGCCTCGGCGACCGCGGTCGGGTCGAGGCCGGCGAGCATCGTGTCGGCGACGTCCCACGCCTGCCTCGAGGTGTCGCGGGTGATCACGTGCAGCCGGATGCCGAACCGGATGGTGCGCCCGGCACGTTCGGCGTGCTCGCGGACCGCGGCGATCTTCGCGGCCACCTGCGCAGGCGGCTCGCCCCAGGTGAGGTACACGTCGGCGTGACCCGCCGCCACCGGCAGGGCCGCCGCGGAGGAGCCGCCGAAGTAGATGGGCGGCACCGGGTTCGGCGGCGCCGAGGTGGTCGCGCCGACCAGCTTGTAGTGCTCGCCGTCGAAGTCGAACGGGGCCTCGCCCCACGTCCCGCGCAGGGCCTGCAGGAACTCGGCGGTGCGAGCGTAGCGCTGGTCCTTGGTCAGCCAGTCGCCGTAACTCCGCTGCTCCTGTGAGTCGCCCCCGGTCACCACGTTGAGCAGCAGTCGCCCGCCGGACAGGCGCTGGTAGCTGGCGGCCATCTGCGCGGCCAGCGTCGGCGAGATGACCCCGGGCCGGAACGCGACGAGGAACTTGAGCCGCTCGGTCAGCGGGATCAGGGCGGCGGTGGTCAGCCAGGCGTCCTCGCAGTGCGTCCCGGTGGGGGTGAGCACGCCGGTGAACCCGGACTGCTCGGCGGCGCGGGCGACCTGGGTCAGGTACTCGAGGGTCGGGGCCCGGTTCCCGGCGGTCCTGGGATCGGAGGTTGAGGAGTTCGAGTTGTCCACGATGCCGCGGCCGTCGCCGGCGGTGGGCAGGAACCAGTGCAGGTCGATGCTCATGAAGGGTGCTCCGAGATGTCAGTACGGCGGGCGTGTGCGCGCCGGTCGACGAGCCGTTGGGGCCAGGTCGTGGGAGGGGGGAGCGGGGCGGATCGCTACTGACAGAGCGCGGCGGCAACGCGCAGGAGGTCGACGTGGCGTCGCACCGTGAGCGCAGGGTTGCCGGACATGCGTCCAGGCTGGCAGTGGCGTGCGTGGCCTGTCAACTGCGCTTGCCCGATTTTATACCGCGATGGTAGGAATCAACCGCCGGACGGACCGGCCAGGCGAGGGGGCTGCCGTGCACATCACCGCGAAGGTGGACTACGCCGTGCGCACCCTGGTCGAACTGGCCGCGGCGGGGGAGGCGCTCGCGAAGGCGGAGTACCTCGCGAACGCGCAGACGATCCCGCACAAGTTCCTCGAGGCCGTCCTCGGTGACCTGCGCCGGGCAGGCATGGTGCACAGCAGGCGGGGCCCGGACGGCGGGTACTGGCTGGCCCGGCCCGCCGCCGAGATCACCGTCGCCGACGTGATCCGGGCCGTGGAGGGCCCGCTGGCGTCGGTGCGGGGCCAGCGCCCCGAGGAGGTCCACTACGACGGGCCCGCCGCCCCGCTGCTCGACGTGTGGATCGCGGTGCGGGTGAACCTGAGGGCCGTCCTGGAGGGTGTCAGTATCGCGGACATCGCCTGCGGCCGGCTGCCCGGATTCGTCGAGCGGCTCACCGCCGACCCGGAGGCATGGCGGAGGCGCTGAGCTGCGGGTTCGCCCGGTGTATCCCGCCGAGTCACGCGGTCGATTGGTAGCCTCGAAGCCTATGTTGTACTCACTGCTGCGCACCTACCTGCGCCCATACGGTGGTGACCTGGCGGGTGTCGTTGCGCTCCAGTTGATCTCGACCCTGACCACGCTGTATCTGCCGAGCCTCAACGCCGAGATCATCGACAACGGCGTCGCCAAGGGCGATACGGCTGTGGTGCTCTCCACCGGCGGCACGATGCTGCTCATCACGTGCCTGCAGGTCGCGTGCAGCATCGGCGCCGTGTACTTCGGCGCCCGCGCCGCGATGGGCATGGGTCGTGACCTGCGCGGCGCGGTCGTGCACCAGGTCGGCCGGTTCTCCGCGCGCGAGGTCGGCTACTTCGGGGCGCCCTCCCTGATCACCCGCAGCACGAACGACGTCCAGCAGATTCAGATGGTGGTGGTGATCAGCTGCACCATCCTGGTGGCGGCGCCGATCATGGGCATCGGCGGCATCGTCATGTCGATCCGTCAGTCGCAGGGCCTGGCCTGGGTGCTCGCCGTCGCGGTCCCGCTGCTCGGCCTGGCGATGTACCTGGTGATCTCGAAGATGGTGCCGCAGTTCCGGCTGATGCAGTCGCGGATCGACGCCATCAACCGGGTCCTGCGCGAGCAGATCACCGGCATCCGGGTGGTCCGGGCGTTCGTCCGCGAATCGCACGAGATGCGGCGTTTCGGCGCGGCCAACGAGGACCTGGCAGGCACCGCGTTGCGGGTCGGCAAGCTGATGGCGCTGATGCTCCCGATGGTGATGCTCATCGCGAACATCACCAGCGTCGCGGTGCTCTGGCTCGGCGGCCACCTCATCGACCAGGGCTCCATGCAGATCGGCTCGCTCACCGCGGTGCTCTCCTACATCATGCAGATCCTGATGGCGGTGATGATGGTGACCGTCATCGCCGTGATCCTGCCGCGCGCCTCGGTGTGTGCCGAGCGGCTCACCGAGGTCCTCGACACCGAGCCGTCGGTGCAGGCCTCGCCGAAGCCGCTCACCAGCTGGCGCGAGCGCGGCATCGTCGAGATGCGCGGCGCGACCTTCGCCTTCCCCGGCGCCGAGGCGCCGGTGCTGCGGAACGTCAGCTTCCTGGCCGAACCCGGGATGACCACCGCCATCATCGGTGGCACCGGATCCGGCAAGTCCACCCTGCTCAACCTGATCCCGCGGCTGATAGACGTCACCGGCGGCGAGGTCCGCGTCGGGGCCGCGGACGTCCGGGTCATCGACCCCGACCAGCTGCGTTCCTCGATCGGCCTGGTCCCGCAGAAGCCGTACCTGTTCTCCGGGACGGTGGCCAGCAACCTGCGGTACGGCAGGCCGGACGCGACGGACGCCCAGCTGTGGCGATGTCTGGAGATCGCGCAGGCCGCCGACTTCGTCCGGGCCATGCCGGGGGGCCTCGAGTCCCCGATCGCGCAGGGCGGCGCCACCGTCTCCGGCGGACAGCGGCAGCGGCTGGCGATCGCCAGGGCCCTGGTCAGGGAACCGGAGATCTACCTGTTCGACGACTCGTTCTCCGCGCTGGACCTGAGCACCGACGCCCGGCTGCGGGCCGCGTTGGCGCCGGTCACCCGGGACGCCTGCGTGATCATCGTCGCGCAGCGGGTCTCGACGATCATCGAGGCCGACCAGATCATCGTGCTCGAGGACGGTGCCATCGTGGGGATCGGCACCCACGCCGAGCTCGTGGACCGTTGTCAGACCTACGCGGAGATCGTCGCGTCCCAGCTCGCCGCGCAGGCGGCGTCGTGAGCGCCATGCGCGGCCCGATGGCCGCCGCGGGCCCGCCGTCGAAGAAGCCGATGGACTTCGGTCCGTCCGCGAGGCGTCTGCTCAAACGACTGTCCCCGGACAAGTTCGCGGTCGGACTGGTGCTCGTACTGGCGGCGATGAGCGTGGTGCTCAGCGTGGTGGCCCCGAAGATCCTCGGGCACGCCACCAACATCATCTTCGACGGTGTCGTCGGCAGGCAGCTGCCCGCGGGCCTCACCAAGGACCAGGCCGTCGACGAGTTGCGGGCACAGGGGCAGAACACCTTCGCGGACATGGTGTCCTCGATGGACGTGGTGCCCGGCACCGGGATCGACTTCGGCGCGCTCGGCCGGGTGCTCGCCGTCGTGCTCGTGATCTACCTGGCGGCCTCGCTGTTCAGCTGGGTGCAGGGCTACGTGCTCAACATCGTGGTGCAGCGCACCATCATGCGGCTGCGCGCGGACGTCGAGGAGAAGATCCACCGGCTGCCGTTGCGCTACTTCGACACCAACCCCCGCGGCGACCTGCTCAGCCGCGTCACCAACGACATCGACAACATCGCCCAGACCGTCCAGCAGACGATCAGCCAGCTGCTGACGTCCGTGCTCTCGGTGATCGGCATCCTGGCCATGATGCTGTGGATCTCGCCGCTGCTGGCGATGGTCGCGGTGGCGACCGTGCCGCTGTCGGTGCTGGCGACCACGCTGATCGCGAAGCGGTCGCAGAAGCACTTCGTGGCGCAGTGGACCACCACGGGCGCGCTGAACGCGCAGATCGAGGAGTCCTTCACCGGGCACGAGCTGGTGACCGCGTTCGGCCGCCAGCGCGAGGTCGGGGCCGCCTTCGACGAGCGGAACGAGCAGCTCTACCAGTCCGGTTTCCAGGCGCAGTTCATCTCGGGCATGGTGATGCCCGCGATCAACTTCCTCGGCAACCTCAACTACGTGGCCGTCGCGGTGGTTGGCGGCATGCGGGTGGCGTCCGGGTCGATGAGCCTCGGCGACGTGCAGGCCTTCATCCAGTACTCGCGTCAGTTCACCCAGCCGCTCACCCAGATCGGCGCCATGACCAACCTGATGCAGTCCGGCGTCGCGTCCGCCGAGCGGGTCTTCGCACTACTCGACGAGGACGAGCAGTCGCCGGACCCCGCGTCGCCCGCCACGCCGCTGGTCCGCCGCGGTCACGTCGAGTTCGAGAACGTGTCGTTCCGCTACAAGGAGGAGCAGCCGCTCATCGAGAACCTGTCGCTGACCGCCGAGCCGGGACACATGGTGGCGATCGTGGGTCCGACCGGGGCAGGCAAGACCACCCTGGTGAACCTGATCATGCGGTTCTACGAGGTGGACTCGGGGCGAATCAGGTTGGACGGCACCGACATCACCACCATGTCGCGCGACGACCTGCGGTCCCGCATCGGGATGGTGCTGCAGGACACCTGGTTGTTCGGCGGCACCATCCGGGAGAACATCGCCTACGGCCACCCCGACGCCACCGAGGCGCAGATTCGCGAGGCGGCCCGGATGAGTTACGTGGACCGTTTCGTGCATTCGCTCCCCGCGGGATACGACACCGTCATCGACGAGGAGGGCGGCAATGTCAGCGCGGGCGAGAAGCAGCTCATCACGATCGCGCGGGCGTTCCTCTCGCAACCGTCGATCCTGATCCTCGACGAGGCCACCAGTTCGGTGGACACCCGCACCGAGCTTCTCGTCCAGCACGCCACCGCGGCGCTGCGCAGCGACCGGACGAGTTTCGTCATCGCGCACCGACTCTCGACCATCCGCGACGCACACCTGATCGTGGTGATGGAGGAGGGCCACATCGTCGAGCAGGGCACCCACGAGGAACTGCTCGCCCGGCGCGGGGCGTACTTCGAGCTCTACAACAGCCAGTTCGTCGGACCGGCCGAGGCGGCCGTGTGAACGGGCTGATTGGATGACACGGTGAGCCAACCCTTCTTCACCCTCGGTACCCGGCTGCCCGGCCGCCTGGGCCGGACCGGCACCATCCACACTCCGCACGGTGAGATCCAGACCCCGGCGTTCATCGCGGTCGGGACCAACGCCACCGTCAAGGCGGTGCTGCCGGAGACGATGAAAGAACTTGGCACGCAGGCTGTTCTGGCGAATGCGTATCACCTGTACCTACAGCCTGGGCCGGACATCGTGGACGGAGCGGGCGGCCTGGGCCGGTTCATGAACTGGCCGGGCCCGACGTTCACCGACAGCGGCGGATTCCAGGTGATGTCGCTGGGCGTCGGCTTCAAGAAGGTGCTCTCGATGGACTCCGTCGGGGTCCAGTCCGACGATGTGATCGCCGTCGGCAAGGAGCGCCTCGCGCATGTCGACGACGACGGGGTGACGTTCAAGTCGCACCGGGACGGCTCCCGGCACCGGTTCACGCCGGAGATCTCGATGAGCATCCAGCACCGGCTCGGCGCGGACATCATCTTCGCGTTCGACGAGTTGACCACCCTGTTCAACACCCGTGGCTACCAGGAGGAGTCGGTCGAACGCACGCAGGCGTGGGCGGTGCGGTGCATCGCCGAGCACGAACGTCTGACCGCCGAGCGCAGCCACCGCCCGTACCAGGCGCTGTTCGGCGTCGTGCAGGGCGCGCAGTACGAGGACCTGCGCAGGCAGGCCTGCCGGGGGCTGGAGTCGATCGTCGGCGAGAGCGGCACCGGCTTCGACGGCTACGGGATCGGCGGGGCGCTGGAAAAGCAGAACCTCGGGACCATCGTGCGGTGGTGCAACGAGGAGCTGCCCGAACACAAGCCGCGGCACCTGCTGGGCATCAGCGAGCCGGACGACCTGTTCGTCGCCATCGAGAACGGGGCCGACACCTTCGACTGCGTGAATCCGTCACGGGTGGCGCGAAATGCCGCGATTTACACGACCACCGGACGGTTCAACATCAACACGAGCCGTTTCCGGCGCGATTACAACCCGATCGACGACGAGTGCGACTGCTATACCTGCAAGAACTATTCGAGGGCGTATCTGCACCACCTGTTCAAATCGAAAGAAATGCTGTCGTCGACGCTCGCGACCATTCACAACGAACGATTCACCATCCGGTTGGTGGACCGGATCCGGGAGAGCATCGAGGGCGGCTACTTCGACGATCTGAAGTCGGAGACTCTCGGACGGTTCTACGCCACCAGCCGCGTCTAGCCCGGCGTGCTCGCTCCGGCGAGCGAGTCGATCCAGCGTTCCAGGCGGAGGCCCTCGGCTGCCATGAGCTCGGGGTCCCGGAACGTATTGGTGAGCAGGGAAATGCCCTGGTAGGCGGCGATCAGGGCGACCGCGAGCTCACGGGAGTCGTCGCGGCCCATCGACCGGAACTGCTGCTCGGCCCAGTCGACCAGGTGACGCATGACCTCGGCGGCGTCGCGGTCCAGGCCATCGGTGCGTTTGTCGAGTTCCGATGACAGGGTCCCGAACGGGCAGCCGAATCGCGCGGCGACCTCACGCTGTTCCGTCCATCCACGCACCAGCGCATTGAGGCGCTCCTGCGGAGTGGGGTGCGCATCGAGCGCGGCGATCAACGCCTCGAGGCGCTGCGCGTGCGCGCCGATCGCCGCCCCGACCAGCTCGTCCTTGGTCTTGAAGTAGTAGTACACGTTGCCAACCGGGACGTCGGCCGCGCGCGCGATGTCGGTGAGGGTTGTCTTCTCCACGCCCTGCTCGTGAAAGACCTGGGCGGCGGCCTCCGCCAGGCGTTCCCGCTTGCCGCGCCGCGGCCCCACGCTCTCCGCTGAGTCAGTCACCTGACTAACTATAGACAGCCGCGTTACCATCGGCTATCTTCAGAGTGAGTTAGTCAACTAACTAACTCACGAGGGGCGTCGTCCGACGCGTGTGACCTCAGGAAACGACGAAGGGGAGCTGTTCATGATCGTGGTAACGGGAGCGACGGGGAACGTGGGCGTGCCGCTGGTGGGGGCCCTGGCCGCGGCGGGTGAGCAGGTCACCGCGGTCTCTCGGGGGTCGGCGGACGCGGTCCCCATCGGGGTCCGGCACCGGCAGGCCGATCTCACCGAACCGGACAGTCTCGGAGCCGCGGTCGAGGGAGCGGAGGCCCTGTTCCTCCTCGTTTCGGGGGAGGTCCTCGCGGCCGACGTCAGCCCGAGCCGGATCCTCGACGTCGCGCGTGCGGGCGGGGTTCGCCGAGTGGTCCTGTTGTCTTCCCAGGTCGCCGGGACCCGGCCGGACTCGCCCTCGCACACGGGACTCAGGGCATTCGAGACCGCGGTCAAGGGGTCGGGCATGGAGTGGACGGTCCTGCGGCCTGCCGGCTTTGCCTCCAACGCGTTCGCATGGGTCGAGACGGTCCGTTCGCACCGTCGGGTCGCCGCGCCGTTCGGCGACGTCGGACTGCCGGACGTCGACCCGGCCGACCTCGCGGAGGCAGCCGCCGTGGTGCTGCGCGAGGCGGGCCACGCCGGCCGTACCTACGTACTCACCGGGCCTGCGCCGGTCTCGCCGCGTCAGCGGTCCGCGGCGATCGGTCAGGCGCTCGGCGAGCCGGTCGGATTCGCCGCGCAGAGCCGCGACGAGGCGAGGGCACAGATGCTGCGGTTCATGCCGGCGCCGGTGGTGGACGGCACGCTCGACGTCCTGGGCGCTCCGACGCCGGTCGAACAGCAGGTCAGTCCGGATCTCGAGGGAATCCTCGGCCGCCCGCCCCGGACCTTCGCCGAGTGGGCGGCGCGAAACGTCGACGCCTTCCGGTGAGTGGTCAGCTCGCGATCACGTACGTCGGTTCGTGCTTCTTGACGTAGGCGATCGCGCGGTAGGTGATCGGCATGACCAGCACCTCGACCAGCGTCTTCCACAGGAAGCCGACGATCAGGTAGTTGAAGAAGTCGCCCCACGTGCTGATCCCGATCGCGCCCGCCGCGATGGCGCAGAAGATCAGGGTGTCGGCGAACTCGCCGACCACGGTCGACCCGATGAGCCGGGCCCACAGGTGCTTCTCCTTGGTGCGCTCCTTGATGGACACCATCACCAGCGAGTTGAGCAACTGGCCGACGAGGTACCCGGCCAGGCCTGCCAGCAGCAGCCGGGGGTACACCCCCACCACTGCCTCGAGGGACGCCTGGTTGACATAGAAGTCTGCGGACGGCAGCTCCAGCAGCAGCCAGAAGCAGGCGGACGCCAGGATCATGGCCCCGAAGCCCAGGTAGATGGCCCGCCGGGTGGCCTTGAAGCCGTACACCTCGCTGAGCACGTCGCCGAGGATGTAGGCCATCGGAAAGAGGAAGAACCCGCCGTCGGTGATGATCGGCAGGATCTGCAGCGGGCCGACGCTCAGCTCGGCACCCGCGAAGAAGGCCACCCCCTTGGTGGCGCAGATATTCGAGATCAGCAACACGGCGGTGAAGAGCGCCACGATCGTGGGGTAGTAGCCGCGACTGACGTGCGCGAAGGTCGCGTGCTCGGGGTTCTTCTCGGCGTGCTCTGACACTGTCACGACGCCATCCAAGCATCACAACGCCGCAGGGCGCGACCTCGACCCTGGTGGGAGGAGCTCGCGCCCTGCGGCGGGTGCGCGGTTTGTCCGGTTGTCCGGATCAGGGGGCGATCGGGCCCCTGACCACCACGCGGTAGGCGTACGTGGAGGCGATGACGGTCAGCGGGATGGTCACCAGCAGGCCGAGACCGCACAGCAGCGCGCCGACGATGTTGATACCGACCAGCGCCAGCGCGAGGAGCAGCAGGGCTCCGACGTTCTGCGAGATGGCGCTGAAGCTCGACTTGATCGCGGTGATCGCGTCCTGGTTCTGGTCGATCACGAACTGCAGCGTCCACCAGGTCAGGAACACGATGATCAGGCCCGGGATGATCAGCAGCACGAAGCCGATCGCGGACAGCACACCGACGATGACGCTGGCGAGGATGATCGCGCCGACGTTGTTGAACTGGAAGAACGAGCCGATCGCCGGCTTGTTGCCGTCCACCTCGTGCAGGGCGCCGCGGATCATGGCCGCCTGGATGAGGTATCCCACGACGGTGGTGACGATGGTGCCGAAGATGCCCCACACCGTGAAGGCCGAGGAGAAGTCGCTCGAGGTGTTCCCGGTGTTGAAGATCAGGCTGAGCGCCACCTCGATGACGGCGGCGATCAGGACGATGCCGATCCAGATCCCGGCGTTGGCCTTGAACTTGTTCCAGGAGTAGCCGAGCGCGTCACCGACCGTGAGCTGCGGGGTGCCGCCGGGGCCGCCGAAGCCGGGGGCCGAGAACGCGTCCGCGCCGTACCCGGGCGGCGGGGGATAGCCGCCTTCGCCCGCGCCGTATCCGGGGGGCGGCGGGTAGCCGCCGGGCATGTTCGGGGTTCCGCCCTGCTGGTATCCGGGCGGGGGCGGGTAACTGCCGGGCTGCGGCGCGCCCTGCTGCGGGTACCCGGGCTGCGGTGCGCCCTGCTGCGGGTATCCGGGCGGGGGCGGGTAGCCACCGGGGGGCGGCGGGTAGCCGCCGGGAGGCGGGGTGGCGCCGGGCTGCGGGTATCCGGGCGGCGGCGGGTACCCGCCGGCAGGCGGATTCTGCGGCGGAATCGGATTGTCCGGGGTGCCCTCGTTGCCAGGCTGGCCGGTCGGTGGGTTTTCGCTCACAGTCTTCCTTCTTTTGTGCGGTTGAGTTGTGGTGCGTCCCGAACTCGAACAACGGCGGGTTCGGGTGAAAATGGTCGTGCGGTGATCGATCAGCCCCTGACGACCTGGGTTCCGCCTGCCAGTTCGTCGTGCTTGCCCTGCTTGGTGGGGCTCGAATTGATGGTCACCGCGATCACGATGACCGCGATCAGGCTCAGCAGCCCGCCGATGAACGGGATGATGTTGAGCAGGTTGAACGCCTCGCGGATGGAGGCCTGCTGAGGGGTCGGGTTGCCGCCGCCGGGGCCGCGCACGCTCAGTCCGAGCATCTTCTTGCCCGGGGTCCAGCCCCTGATGTCGAAGACCACAAAATACGCGAACGTCAGGATGCCCGAGACCAATCCGCTGATGGCGATGTTGTCGGCGACGCCGAAGGCGATCAGCAGGATCCAGGTGACGACTCCGACCAGGATGTAGTCGACGAGCCGCGCGCCGAACCGAACCCCGAGGCTGCCGGGTTCGGCGCCGCCTGGGAATGCGCCCCCCGCCACCTGGTCATCGAATTGCGGCGGAGTCGGGTAGGACGGCTCGCCTGGTTGGTTCTGGTTCTGATCAAATCCACCGGTGGTCATGTTTTCCCCTCGGATGCGGTCTGATTGCTGCCATTCAACGGTGCTCGTCATACACAGTGCTTAGTGACCCTACGTGCGATCCCCATTGCCCGGTACCCTGCCGTTCGCCGAATACGTTTCGATTGCGCAAACATCCATTAAAGATCCGCGAATACCCAGGCGGTTCGCGGGAGCGCGACGGGATCGAAACCTCGAAGTAACTCGTCCAGGCCGGGCTTGTCGCCTGCCTCGGCCATTCCGAGGGAGGTTGCCAGGATTCCCCGCACCTCGTCGGGGGTGCGACCCAGGGCCCGCTGGTCGGCCAGCGTGACGGCGCCGTCGCGTTTGGCCAACCGCTTACCGTCGGAATTGAGTGCCAGCGGGACATGCGCGTAGCGCGGCACGGTCAGCGAGAGCAGCGAGGCCAGGTAGGCCTGCCGCGGCGCGGAGGAGAGCAGGTCGTCCCCGCGTACCACCTGGTCGACGCCCTGCTCCGCGTCGTCGACCACCACGGCCAGGTTGTAGGCCGGGATGCCGTCGCCGCGCCGGAGCACCACGTCGTCGATCGCGCCGGTGTAGCGGCCGTGCAGCTCGTCCTCGATCGCGAATTCGGTGATCTCCGCGCGCAGCCGGATGGCCGGGGGCCTGCCCGAGTCGTGCTTGGCCGCGATCTCGGCTGCGCTCAGGTCGCGGCAGGTACCGGGGTAGTGGCCGTCCGGTCCGTGCGGCGCCGAGACGGCCTGCTGGATTTCTCTTCTGGTGCAGAAACATTCGTAGGTTCGGCCGGCGGCGGTGAGTTCGTCGATGGCGGCGTCGTAGCGCACCAGGCGTTCCGACTGCCGGACGATCGGACCGTCCCAGCCCAGCCCCAGGGCCGCGAGGTCGTCGAGCTGTCGCGTTTCGGCACCCGCCCGCACCCGGTCGAGGTCCTCGATTCGCATCAGGAATCTCCGGCCTGTGGAGCGGGCGAACAGCCACGCCAGCATCGCGGTTCGGAGGTTACCGAGGTGCAGGTCGCCGGACGGGCTCGGGGCGAACCGTCCGGCACCGCTAGCGACTGCTTGCAGGTCGCTCGAAACGGCACCGCTAGCGACTGCTTGCAGGTCGCTCGAAACGGCACCGCTTGCGACTGCTTGCAGGTCGCTCGAAACGGCACCGCTTGCGACTGCTTGCAGGTCGCTCGAAACGGCACCGCTTGCGACTGCTTGCAGGTCGCTCGAAACGGCACCGCTTGCGACTGCTTGCAGGTCGCTCGAAACGGCACCGCTTGCGACTGCTTGCAGGTCGCTCGAAACGGCACCGCTTGCGACTGCTTGCAGGTCGCTCGAAACTGCACCGATCGGGGCCGACTGTGGCATGACGTCAGCCTATCGAGTGGGGTTGCCCGCCAGGAGGGGTCCCGGTGCGCCGTCGGCCCCCGCCCGGACGGACGGGGGCCGAGGCCGCGCAACTGAGGGGGCTCAGCTGCTGAAGGCACCGACCAGGCTGCCGAAGATGCCGCCCGCGCCGGAGAGGACCTCGGAGATGACGTCGATTCCGCTGCTGCCGGTGTCGGCGCCTGCGTCTGCGATCGGGGTGAAGTTTGCCATGGGATTCCTCCAGGAAGTCTGTGTCGTTCGATCTGCATCGCGGACTGTATCGGAGGTTCTGCGGGCGCGCATCCCTTGAAATCGCAGGGTTTCTGTTCGGTTAACGTCGGCCAAAGCTGCGGGAAACAACCTGTGCTGCAACCCTTCCGGAACATGAACAGTTCATGTAGAAGCTGGTCCGAATGGTCGCCGGCAGTCGGAGGTGGCATCCGCCGCGTCGTCCGGGGCGAATGTCGGCAAACCGTCACGGACCATGAAATCAGTTGATGGGCACTACTGTTCATCGTTTCGGACTCGGATACGAAAGGGCCCCGCCCGAAAACTGTTGGGCGGGGCCTATCTTGGGTGGGGCGAACGTCAGCTGATGGTCACGTTGTTCAACGTGTCGAGCACGGCCTTGATCGTGGTGCCGAGGATGCCCTCGATGTCGACGGCGGTCGCGGCGCCGGTGTCGAGTACGGAGCTGCCGTTGTCTGCCATGGTGGTTCCTCCCGAGTGGACTGTGCGCCGACGGCCGACGCATCGCGGACAGTAATGAAGGGTCCCGCGCCGCGCAGTGCGAGCGAAGCGGTCACCGCGTGCGGGCGTCCGCCGCAGGATCGATCGCCGTGGTCACGCGGGTTCCGGCCCGGGCGGCGTCCTTCACACAGTGTCGACCGTCACAGCGCCTCGGGGTGGCTCAGGCCCTCCTGCCGAGCAGGCCGAGGACCCGCGTCTGCTCGTCCGCCTCGGCGGGAACCGCGACCACGGGGCCGCAGACCCCGGGTCCGTGCAGGGCCTCACCCATCCGCTCGGCGAAGCGGGCGAGCATCGCCAGGTCCCCGGGATCGATGGCCGTGTCGGCGCCGGTCGCCTTCGCGATGTCCCAGCCGTGTACCACCAGGTCGAAGGTGTAGAAGGAGCCGAAGGTGTCGGAGACCTTCGCCGTGCCCATCTGCCCCTCGTACTCACGATCGGCGCGCTCGGGATCGTCGAGGATCTCCTGCACGGCGTCGCGGGTCTGTGTCCAGGCCCCGACGGGATCGACAGCGACGTCGGGGACCGCAGGCAGCGTCATGCCCGCCGCGTTGACCGGGTAGGACTGGGTCTCGATGACATGCCCGAGCACGTCCCTGGCGGTCCAGCCCTCGCAGGGGGAGGTGTTGTCCCAGCGGTCGGCGGGCACGGCTTCGACGCGGCGGGTCAGTTCGGCGGCGAGTCGCCGGTAGAGATCGGCGTTGCTGGTCGTGGTGGTCATGGCTCCATGGTGCGACCTGCGCGACGACGCGGTCTTGAAGATTCACGACATCCGTCCTGGCCCCGGATACAACGATGGCCCCCGATCCGGAGATCGGGGGCCATCGTGTGGCGGAGGATAGGGGATTTGAACCCCTGAGGGCGTTAACCCAACCCGCGTTCCAGGCGAGCGCCATAGGCCACTAGGCGAATCCTCCGTGGGCGAGCATACCGGCTAACCCGCCAGGAAATGAAAACGGCCCCCCGATCGGGGCGAAAGCTCGGCCGCCTGTCCGCCCCCGGACGGGCATGGCTACACTCGTGGACGGATCCCGCGCGGCGCGCATCCTGTGAACTCCCCCAGGGCCGGAAGGCAGCAAGGGTCAATGGGCTCTGCCGGGTGCGCGGGGTCCCCTTTATTTTTGCGCACCTCCGACAGTCGCGCCGGTGAAAGGTCTTTCGGCATGCCTACCCAAACCCAAGTTGGGTTGATGAGCCATGAGGAACTCCGTTCGGAGCACGAGCGCCAGTCCGCGAATTACGCGCAGCTCAAGACGGAGAAGCTCACCCTCGACCTGACCCGCGGGAAGCCGTCGCCCGAGCAGCTGGACCTCTCGCAGGCGTTGCTCGCGTTGCCAGGAGTCGAGTACCGCGACGGCAACGGAGTGGACTGCCGCAACTACGGCGGCCTCACCGGACTGCCGGAGCTGCGTGCCATCTTCGGCGAACTGCTCGGCATCCCGACCGAGAACCTGTTGGCCGGCAACAACGCGAGCCTCGAGATCATGCACGACATCATCGTGTTCGCGCTGCTGCACGGCACCCCCGACTCGGTGCGGCCGTGGTCGCAGGAGCCGAAGATCAAGTTCCTGTGCCCGAGCCCCGGCTACGACCGGCACTTCGCGATCACCGAGTCGTACGGGATCGAGATGATCCCCGTCCCGATGCGGCACGACGGCCCGGATGTCGCGTTAATCGCCCGGCTGGTCGCCGAGGATCCGCAGATCAAGGGAATGTGGGCGGTGCCCACCTACTCGAACCCGACCGGTGCGGTCTTCTCGGAGGAGGTCGTGCGGACGCTGGCCTCGATGCCGACCGCGGCCCCCGACTTCCGGCTCTTCTGGGACAACGCGTACGCGGTGCACCCGCTGGTCGAGGAGTTCGAGGCCCCGCTGGACGTGCTGGGCATCGCGGCGGCGGCGGGACACCCGAACCGGCCGTTCGTGTTCGCGTCGACGTCGAAGATCACCTTCGCGGGCGCGGGCGTCAGCTTCGTCGGCGGCTCCACGCAGAACCTGGCCTGGTACCAGCAGCACCTGGGCAAGAAGAGCATCGGGCCGGACAAGGTCAACCAGCTGCGGCACCTGATGTTCTTCAAGGACGCCGACGGCGTGCGCGCGCACATGGACAAGCATCGGGAGATCCTTGCGCCGAAGTTCGCGCTGGTCCTGCAGATCCTCGAGGATCGGCTCGGGTCGTCGAAGGTGGCGTCCTGGACCGAGCCGAAGGGTGGCTACTTCATCAGCCTCGACGTCGTCGAGGGCACCGCGAAGCGGGTCATCGGCCTGGCGAAGGAGGCCGGCATCGCGTTGACCGCCGCCGGCTCGGCCTTCCCGTACGGCACCGACCCGGAGGACAAGAACATCCGGCTCGCGCCGAGCTTCCCGTCCACCGACGACCTCGCGAAGGCGATGGACGGGGTGGCGACCTGCGTGTTGCTGGCCGCCACCGAGAAGTCGCTCGAGCAGGCGTAGCCGGGCCCGACGGGCCCCGGCTCGCCTGCCCGCCGTCAGGGCAGCGGCAGTCGGCCCGCCGTCGACGCCGACCCCAGCCAGGTGTGCGGGTTTCCGTTCCAGCACCAGCCCAGTTTCGGTCGGCGCTGGCTGATCCACAGCGCGGGCACCCGCTTGTCCCCGCACCGTGACGACAGCAGCGAGAAGCACTTGTTCTTGCGGAGCATGTCGGGGCGCACGGTGATCAGCGCGACGCCCTCCGCCACGGTGAGCCCGGTGCTTCCCCTTTCGGTCAGCGACGTCAGTGCCGTCGCAGGTGTGACGTTCAGATACTCCGTTCCGGTGTCGACGTTCAGTAGCGCGTAGCCGATCCCGTCCGGAACCTCGACGGATTCGATAGGCAGGAACCGGGCGAGCTCGGCGGGCTCGAAGTCGGCGAACCCCCGTTGGGTGCCGAGGGCGGTGCGCGACATCGCCTCGTGCGCGTCGATGGAGGCGCCCTGCGCGGTACGCGCGACGACCAGGACGAACGGGATGTGATCCTCGCCCTGGTCGGCGGCGCTCTCCTGGTGCGCGAGCACCACCGCGCGGAGCGGTTCCAGCGCGGCCGCGAAGTCGTCGTCGGCCAGCCCGGTCAGGCCGGGGTAGCCCGCCTCGGTGAGTGCGCCGATCTGGCGGTCGAACTCGATATCGGTCGGGGTTGCAGTCAAGGATAACTCGCTTCCGTACGGTGTACCGAACTCAACGGGCGGCGACGCGAGAATGTTCCCGGACGCCGGGAGGGTCGAAAGTTCGCCGCCGGAAATGGCAGGATCGGGCCATGGCACTCACGCTGCACCTCGCCGGAGACGCTGATGCGGATGCGCTGCTCGCCGCGGATCCACTCGCCCTGCTGATCGGGATGCTGCTCGATCAGCAGATCCCGATGGAAGTGGCCTTCGCCGGGCCGAAGAAGCTCGACGATCGGCTGTCCGGCCTGGACGTGCACAAGATCGCGGAGATGGATCCGGACGCGTTCCTCGCGCTCTGCGCGACCCCGCCGGCCGTGCACCGGTTCCCCGGGTCGATGGGCAAGCGAATCCAGGACCTGTGCATCTACCTCGTCGAGCACTACGACGGCAGGACCGAGGCGATCTGGACCGAGGGTGATCCCGACGGTCGCGAGGTGCTGGGGCGGCTCAAGGCGCTGCCCGGCTACGGGGATCAGAAGGCCAGGATCTTTCTCGCGTTGCTGGGCAAGCAGATCGGCGTCGCGCCGGAGGGCTGGCGGGAGGCGGCAGGGGCGTACGGCGACGACGGCTCGCGCCGGTCCATCGCCGACGTCGTCGACGACCGCACCCTTGGCGAGGTCCGCGAGTTCAAGAAGTCCGCGAAGGCGGCGGCGAAGGCCGCGAAAGCGAAATGACGTGCACTGTTCCCGGCCCCTGGAGGGGAGGGCGGGAACAGTGCACGTCCGATCAGCCGCCGCTCGATCTCGAGCTACCGCGGCCGCTCGTTCCCGATCTCAACCAGCGAGCTTGCTGAAGTTCGGGAAGTTGGACAGTTCCCAGCCGCCGTCGACGACCAGGCTCGCGCCGGTGATGTAGCCCGCGTCGTCGCTGGCCAGGTACAGGCACGGCCCGGCGACCTCGTCGGGCGTCGCCGCCCGCGCCATCGGGATGCGTTCGAGGAACATCGCCTGCGCGGGCTCGTAGGCCAGCACCGGGGCGACCAGCGGGGTGTCGACGAGTCCCGGCAGCACGGAGTTGACCCGGATGCCCGACGATGCCAGCTCGAGAGCGGCATTCTTGCTGAACATCTCGACGCCCGCCTTGCCGGTCGCGTACGGGCTGCCCCCTGGCATCGGCACATGGGCGTTCAGCGAGGAGACGTTGACGATGGCCCCGCCGCGCCCACCGGCGCTCATGCGCCGCGCCTCGTGCTTGGTGCAGAGGAAGACGCCCTTCTGCACCAGGTCGATGGTGAAGTCCCAGTCGGCTTCGTCGAGATCGACGATCGCGCCGACGCGGGACGCGCCCGCCACGTTGAAGGCCAGGTCCAGCGCCCCGAACCGGGTCACCGCGGCGTCCAGGGCCGCCGCGACCTCCTCCTCCTTGGTCACGTCGGCGGTGACGGGCAGGAACGCCTTGCCGAACTCGGTGGCCATGGCGCCGAGCGCATCACCGGCCAGGTCGATCCCGACGACATTCGCGCCCTCGGCCATCAGGCGGATCGCGATGGCCTCGCCGATGCCGGACGCCGCGCCGGTCACCGCCGCCGTCTTGCCGACAAACCGGTTCTCACTCATCCGTGCTACTTCCGTTCATCGCTGGGTTGCTCATTTTTCGCCCGCTCGCAGGAACCGCCCCGTGCGACGGGTCCCGAGAACCGGAGTCGGTTCCCCTTCTCGGACCACGCATTCGCCGCCGACGAACACCGCGGACACCGCGTCGTCGTTCCGGTTGACCATCCTGGAGAGTCCGTCGTACTCCGGGACCGGGCATTCGGCATAGGCGTCGAGCGAGGCGTCGAGATGCGCCGGGTCGATCACCACCACATCGGCCCGGTCACCCTCGCGCAGGTGTCCGGCGTCGAGTTGGTACCAGTCGGCGAGTTCGCCGGTGAGCCGGTGCACCGCCTGCTCCACGGACATGATCGGTGTCCCTGCCTGCTCGGCGTCGCGGACGCGACGCAGCAGGCGGAGGCCGAAGTTGTAGAAGGCCATGTTGCGCAGGTGCGCGCCGGCATCGGAGAAGCCAAGCTGGACACCGGGATCGGAAGCGAACTTGTTGAGCACCTCGGGGCGGTGGTTCGAGATCGTGGTGCGCCACCGGACCTTGGTGCCGTGCTCGACCACCAGGTCAAGGAAGGCGTCCACCGGGTGCACTCCGCCCCGGTCGACTCCGACCTGTCCGAAGGTCTTGCCGATCACGGATTCGTCCGGGCACTCGACGATCTCGGCGTCGAAGAAGTCGCGGTGCCAGACCCGGGGCCCGTACTTCTTGTCGTAGTCCTTGCGGAACCGGCGGCGGTAGGACTCGTCGGCCAGCAGCGCGCTGCGCGCCTCGAGCTGGTTCGACAGGTCCAATGCCGCGGCGCCGGAACCGAACTCCTCGAAGACCGGCAGGTCGATGCCGTCGGAGTACACCTCGAACGGGACGGGCAGGTGCTGCCACCGGAAGTCGCCGCGCATACCGTTGACGGCCCGTGCCATCGCCGGGAAGACATGCGCCACAGCCGGTATCGCCTTGACATCGGCGGCCGAGAGCAGGCTCACCTTCAAGGGGCGACGGAAGAGCCCCACGCTGCTCAGCGCCAACGCGACCATGGACTGCGGGCGGCCGACGTCCGGGCCTGCCTGCAATGCCCTGCCCCGGCGCCGCAGGATCCCACTGAGCCTGCGACGTTCCTGCCGGGTCGAGTACGTCGAGGGCAGGGTCCGGGACCGGCAGACCTCGCCGTCGAGCTTGTCGAACAGCAGTTCCTGCGAGGACATGCCGATGAAGCCGGCGTCGAGCGCCTCCTCGAGTTTGGCCGCCATCGCGTCGAGCTCGGCTGGGGTGGGCTTGACGTCCTTGCGGGTCGCCCGGTCCAGGCCCATCTGCGCGGCACGGATGTCCGAATGGCCGATGAAGGAGGCCACGTTCGGGCCCAAGGGCAGCGCCTCGATCGCCTCGACGTACTCGTGCGCCGAGGTCCAGGTCTTGGACTCGGTGAGCGTGTCGACCACGTGTTTACGCGGGATGGCCTCGACCCGGCCGAACAGGTCGCCCGCGTCGGAGGGGCCGGCATGGACCGCCGACAGCGAGCACGACCCCAGGAAGATCGAGGTGACGCCGTGCCGCACCGACTCCTTGAGTCCCGGACTCAGGATGACCTCGACGTCGTAGTGGGTGTGGATGTCGACCATGCCCGGGATGACCCACTTCCCGGCGGCGTCGACCACCTGCGGGCAGTCAGCCTCGTCGAGTGCGTCGACCGACACGGCGGCCACCCGCCCGTCGCGGATGCCGAGGTTCCTGGTCTCGGACCGTGCGCCGGTGCCGTCGAACCACCGGCCGTTCTTGATGATCACGTCGTAGCTCATCGCAGACCACTCCATTCTCGAACGTCTATTGCAGACCGGGGCGCCATCAGACGACCACCTGGGTGCGCATCGTCTTGCCGGTCGCGTTGCGCGGCAACGGCGAGGTGGTGATCCGCCACCGGGCCGGGACCTTGAAATAGGCTAGGCGTTCGCCGGCGAAGGCCCGCAGTTCCTCCTCCGTGACGGCGTCCTCCGACCGCGCGACGACCACGGCGGCCACCTCCTGGCCGAGGTCGGGGTGATCGACGCCGATCACCACGCACTCGAGGATCTCGGGGTGCTCGTCCAGGCACTGCTCGATCTCCATCGGGTACACGTTCTCGCCGCCGCGCAGGATCAGGTCCGACCGTCGTCCGGTGAGCCGGACCATGCCGTTCTCGATCACACCGAAGTCGCCGGTGCGTAGCCAGCGGTCCTCGGTGATCGCCGCGGCGGTGGCCTCGGGGTTGTCCCAGTAGCCGAGCATCACGTAGGGGCTGCGCGCGCAGATCTCGCCCTCCACCCCGTCGGGGACCTTCTCCCCGAACGGGTCCCGGACCTCCACGGCGACGCCGATGATGGGCCGGCCGAGGGTGCCGGGGAAATGCGCGAGATCGAGGGGGGTGGCGACGGAGATCGCGGTGGCACTCTCGGTCTGGCCGTAGCTGTCGACCAGGGAGTTGCGCGCGAACGGTACCTTCTCGCGCAGGCGGTCCTGGAACGCCGCCGAGGACGGCGCCGCCGACAGCGCGAAGGCGGTGACCGAGGACAGGTCGTATCGCGACAGATCCTCGTGATCGAGCAGGCGATTGGCCATGGTGGGAACGGCGGCCCAGTTGGTCACGCGCTCGCGTTCGACCAGCCGCAGCATCCGGTCCACGTCGAACGAGCCCTGGTAGATCACCACCGCGCCACCCGTCGCCAGCCGGGGCACGGCCAGGTTGTGCAGGCTGGCGATGTGGAACAGCGGGGAGGTGAGCAGGTACCGCCGGTCGCTGGGTGCGTCCGAGTTCGGGTCGCCGCCGGTGAACGCGGCGGCGAGCGCGTCGCTGAACCGGTGATAGTCGATGGTCGCGAGCACGTTACGGTGCGAATGCACGGCGCCCTTGGGGCGGCCGCTGGTCCCGCTGGTGTACAGGATCACCGCCGGATCGTCCTCGGCCACTGCGGTGTTCGGCAGTTCGGCGCCGGCGAACTCGGTGAACAGTCGGGGCAGGTCCTCTTCCATGGTGAGCACGGTGGTATCGGTGCCGAGCCCGGCGAGCACCGCGGCACGCTTGGCATCGGCGATCACGACGGTGGGCGTGGTGTGGCCGATGCCGTACTCGACCTCCTGCGGCGCCCACCAGGCGTTGAAGCCGACCGCGATAGCGCCGAGAGCCTGGGCCGCCCAGAAGGTGACCAGCCACTCGGGGGTGTTCGCGGCGAGGATGCCGATCCGGTCGCCCTTGCCGACGCCGTACCGGTCCCGGAGTGCGGTGGCCAATGCGGCCACGGCGGCCCCGTGCTGGGTGTAGCTCATCCGGGTGTCCTCGGTGACCAGGTAGTCGCGGTCTCCGTAGGAGAGCGAGGCCCTCAGGACGTCGCCGAGCGCCCGGTCGCGGATGCGCATGACCGGGATCTCGGCCCCGAGCACGTTCTCGAGGCCGAGCTCGAAGCGCCCGCCGGGGCCCGTCAGCCCGGCCATCACGGAGGCGATGTACGCCTGGGGGTCAACAGACTTCGTCACTGCATTTCCTTTCGGATCGTGTCGTACCCGGTCACGGAACCAGCACCGCTCGTCCGCGGATCTTGCCCGCCTCGAGGCGGTCGAACGCCTCTCGGGCGTCGGCGAGGTCGAACCGGTCCACCTCGACGGTGAGCAGCCCGGCCTGGGCGAGGGCGACGGAGTCGACGAGGTCACTCCTGGTGCCGCCGTAGGACTTCCGAACCGACGCGCCCCACGGCCAGCCGGGGCCTCCCGCCGGATCGGCCGTCACTCCGGGGACACCGCCGCCGAGCCCGACCATCCGGTACGCGCCGTTGGGCGCCACGGACTCGACCGCCATCGTGGCGGTGGGGTCGACGCCGACGAAGTCGAACACCGCGTCCGCGCCGCGGCCGTCGGTCAGCTCGAGGATCTGGCGTGCGGTGTCGGGACCGGATTCGAGGGTGATGTCGGCACCGCAGCGCTTTGCCAGGTCCAGCTGATCCTGGCCGAGGTCCACCGCCACGATCCGGGTCGGGCTGAGCGCGCGCAAGATCTGCACCGCGACGTGCCCGAGCCCACCGATGCCGATCACCACGGCGGTCGAGCCGGGACGCAGGTGCTCCTTGGCACCCCGAATGGCGTGGTAGCTGGTCAGCGCGGCATCCGCCATCGGTGCCGCCTGGAGGAAGTCCAGGTCTCCGATGGGGACGAACGACCGGGCGGGGATCCGGACGTACTCGGCCATGCCGCCGTCCGGGCCGAGCCCGGGGCACGGCGGCATGGCGGTCCGGCCCGCGGCCAGGCAGACGTTCTCGTTGCCGCTGATGCACTCCCGGCAGACGCCGCACGACCAGCACAGGTAGACGAGCCCGCGCTCGCCGACCTGCCGCACGTCGACCTCGCTGCCGACGGCCTCGATGGTGCCCGCGATCTCGTGCCCGATGGTGAGCGGTTCCTCCCGCATCTTCACCGGGAAGTGCAGCAGGTGCAGGTCGGAGTGGCAGATGCCGGCCGCGCCGACGCGGATCAGCAGGTCGGACGGGCCGATCTCCGGCACCGGGACTTCCCGGATCTCGATGACACCCGGATCCGTGAGCTGTAGTGCCCTCACAGGGAGACCTCGCTTCGTGCCGATCGAACGGCCTCGTTGGTGGCGTGCAGGTAGGCATCGCTGCGGTCGGAGCCGATCAGCCCCGGCGCCATCTTGTTCATCGTGTAGGCGAAGGTGAGCCGGTTGTCGAGGTCGTTGACGAGCATCGACCCGCCGAACCCTGCCCACCAGCACACCCGGCCGTCGCGCACCAGCGGGGCGGTGTCCGGGTGGGGGAGACCGTAGCCGATGCCGAACCGCAGCGGGGTCAGGATGGCCAGGTCGACGCCGTCGGCCTGCTGCTCGAAGATCAGGTCGATGGTGGCCTGGGAGAGCAGGCGCGTGCCGTCCAGTTCGCCGCCGCAGGAGATCAGCGACTGGAGGCGGGCGACCGAGCGCGCGTTGCCGTGACCGTTCATGGCGCCGAGCTCCGTCTGCCGCCACTCGGCGGTGTTGACCTTCTCCAGGTCGAGCCACGGGCAGGTCACCGACTTGACCAGGATGCTGTCCTGGTCGAGCGTGGACATGTCGAAGTTGATGGCCGGCGCCGGGATCATCGGTGCGATCCGGCCGAAATGCTCGGGGCCGGTGCCGATGTGGAAGTCCGCGCCAAGCGGCCCGGCCAGCTCCTCGGCGAAGAAGCGGCCAAGGCTGCGGCCGTCCACCCGCCGGATCACCTCGCCGACGAGGTGCCCGTAGTTCAGCGCCTGGTAGCCCGACGCGGTGCCCGGCTCCCACCAGGGCGCCTGCGTGGCCAGCCGGGCGCTGGCGGCCTCGGTGTCGTAGATGTCCTCGAGTTCGATCGGCCGCTCCCAGCCGGACACGCCGGAGGTGTGCGAGAGCAGGTGCCGAACCTCGATGTCCGCCTTGCCGTTCGCAGCGAACTCGGGCCAGTAGTGCGCGACCTTCTGGTAGACGTCGAGCTCGCCGCGGTCGACCAGGAGCAGCGCGGACAGCGCCGTCATCGTCTTGGTGAGTGAGAAGACGTTGACGATCGTGTCCTCGGCCCACGGCGTCGTCCGGTCCGCGTCGGCGTAGCCGCCCCAGACGTCGACGACCGGCTGCCCGTCGAGGGTCACGCAGACCGACGCGCCGAGCTCCTCGCCCGTCGCCAGCTGCTGTTCGAGGGCATCGCGGACCGGCTCGAAGCCCGCCGCGCAGAATCCCTGTGTCAGTGTCATGTCGATCTCCTCCCTCACGCGTTCTGCATGGCGCGGGCAGGCACGGGCAGCGTGTTGCCTGCGGCCTGGGCGCGCTTGCCGCCGCTGACGATTTCCTTCTTCAGGTTGCGCACGTAGGGATCGAACTCGCACTGGATGGTGTGCCGTGGGGACTTGTAGTACGGCTTGAGGTAGTACTCCTCGTCGGCGGCAAGGACGGCGCCCATCTCGCTGGGTGCCGGGGGCAGGTACTTGCCCGCGAGGTAGGCGGCGACGAGCTTGCTCTGCTGCTCGGCGAAGTTCACCAGGGTCGGCATCGGCTGCGCGAGGCCCATGAAGAACAGGTTGTCGATGTCGGGCTTCATCATCCGCTTGAACAGCGGGAAGCGGTTCTCGCTGTCGGGCAACAGGTTCGGATCGGTGAAGAACGGAAAGCTGATGTGGTAGCCGGTGGCGCAGATGATCACGTCCACGTCAAGGGTGCTGCCGTCGGCGAAGCGCACCTGCTTGCCCTCCAGCGCGGTGATGGCCGGTTTGAACGAGATATCGCCCGAGCCCGCCTTACCGAGGAACTCGCCGCTCGCGGACGGGTGCGCCTCGAAGGGCTGGTGGTCGGGCTTGGGCAGACCGTAGCCCTCCATGGAGCCGAGGTTCTTGTTCAGGAAGCGCCGTTTGAGCGCCAGGGAGAGCGGGCGCGGTATCCAGGCGGGCATCGTCATCTTGTCGCCTGCCGTGCCCTTGAGGTACTTCGGCAGCACCCAGACCCCGCGGCGGGCGGAGACCGTGAGCTTCTTGGCGAGGAAGCGCTGCGAGAGCTCGGAGGCGATGTCGAGGCCGGAGTTGCCCATCCCGACCACCACGACGTTCTTGCCGCGCATGTCGATCGGGTCGAACGGGTCGTTGTATGCGTGGCTGTGGATGAGCGTGCCGTCGAACTCTCCGGGGTAGTCCGGGGTGTTCGGATCCCAATGGTGGCCGTTGCAGACGATCAGCGCGTCGTAGGTGCGCGCCTCGCCGTTGGACAGCGTGACCGTCCACAGTCCGTCGTCGTCGCGCTCCGCGTGTTCGACGGAGGTGTTGAACGTGATCGTCTCCCGCAGGCCGAAGTGGTCGACGTAGTCCTTGAAGTACTGGAACAGCTGCGAGTGGTGCGGGAAGTCGGGCCATTCGGCGGGCACCGGGAAGTCCTCGAAGGCCAGGCGCCACTTCGAGGTGTCGATGTGCAGGCTCTGGTAGCAGGCCGACATCCCGTTGGGATTCTTGAAATACCAGTTCCCGCCGACCTCGTCGGAGGCCTCGAAGCAGTCGTACGGGATGCCGTAATCCTTCAGGCGCTTGGCGGTGGTGATTCCTGACGGACCGGCGCCGATGACGCAGACGCGGGGCAAGTTCGGGGAGTGCATGGAGATCTCTTTCTGCCGGGGGCCGGGGCCGCGGTCTCGTCCCTTCCCGGCCGGCGCGGTTGTGCGCCGGTGGAATCGCGACTGTGACGATAGCGGTATGTACGACATGGTGTGACCTACGACATAGAATAGCGTTGACTGACGGAGTGTCAAGTGAATGACGTAAGGTCGCTTTGCTGGCGCTGCGGCGACTGAATGGGCCGCGAGTAAACTCCGATTGGTGGTGGATGCAGTGAGCAATGCGACGAGCACGGGCAACAGGCGTGGCACGCTCCGAGCCGAGCAGAAGCGGGCGACCCGAGCCCGGCTGTTGGAATCGGCTCGGGGGCTCTTCGCTGCCAGGGGCTACGCGGCCGTGACGGTCGATGACATCGCCGCCGAGGTCGGCTGCAGCCGGGCGACCTTTTACCTGCACTTCCCCGGCAAGGTGGACATCCTGCTGGCGGTGGCAGGGGACGGCATGGCGCCGAGCGCCCTGGCGTTCTATCAAGACCTGGACCGCGTGCTCGACACCGGATCGCGCGCCGAGTTCACGGACTGGATCACCCGGGCCATCGAGTGGTTCCACCAATACAAAGAGATGCTCCCGGCCTGGGACGAGGCGACTGCCCTGGAGTCCGACTTCCAGGCCGTCGCCCGGGATGGGATCCTCGCCCTCCCGAACTCGATGACGAGCTACCTCGCGCGCTGGCCGGAAGACAGGCGCGACGAGGCCCGGCTGCGCGTCGAACTCCTTGTGACGCAACTCGAACGGTTCTTCACACGGTGGGCGATGCTGGGGACGATCGATGTCTCCGCCGAGGAGGCCGCGGAGGTCCTGACGGACATCTGGTTCCCGGCGCTGACGGCCCCCGCCGCGTCGTAACGCCTGCCGGGCCGAACGCGTTGTCCCCCGATCGGGGGACAACGGATTCATCCGCTGTGGGGTCCGTCCGGTGGACGGAACCCGAGGCGGAAACGGGTGATAGTTGTCTCAGCGCCGGAACGGTCCGGCTCGAGTTATCAAACACCCACTCGGACAGGATCATTCATGATGAGCATCGCCACCGTTCGTCGCCGTCGCCTCGCCCGCATCGCCACCCTGCCCCCGCTCGCTCTGGCCTTCGCCGCCGCGACCGTCGGCTTCACCGGCGCTGCGGCGTCCGCCGGGACGCTCCCCACGACCGGCCCGACGATCGCGATGACGATCACCAACAACACCGGTCAGCCCATGGTGCTGCAGGGCTCGGACAATCCGTACGGCGAGTGGATCCAGGGGCCGCGCGCGGTTCTCGCGCCGTGGAGTTCGGAGATCGTCACCGCGACGAACAACGATCCGCGGGGGATCGGCGTCGATGTCACCTACGGGCTGCCCGGCGACGCCCAGGCCGTGTTCATGGCCAACAACTACCAGGGCGACGCGAGCCTCGACGGTACCCGGATGACCGGAAACGACGGGGTCTACTACGGCATCGCGAGCACCGTGGACACCGGCTTCCCGAACCTGAACGCCGGCTACACCATCACCATGCACCCGTAGGGCGCGGCACGCCTACTCGGCCATTGCGGCGCGCACCTTCTCGGTGTCCGCTGCCGTCCAGCCGTCGGGCGCGAGGATGTCCGCCCAGATGTTCACGGCGTCCGCCTGGAAGGTGTGCCCGTGGCCGTCCGGCACGTCCGCCGAGAAGACCATGTCCATGGTCACCTGCCAGAAGGTGACGAACGGGATCCAGCGCATGTCCGGATTGACGTCAGGGCCCAGCGGCTCCCGCAGCCAGTCCGGTCGGTTCAGCAACAGGTCGAACGACCACCAGGTGATCGGATCGCTCGCGTGCTGCCAGTAGACGATCCGGGGTATGCCCCAGGGGCCGTCGAGTTCGAGATCCTGTGCGGCCGAGGCGAACCGGACGTTGGCACCGCCGTCTATCACCGGAAGTCGTTCGGGCGAACCGGGATCGCGGCCCGCGGTGACGCCCGACCACTGCGGGGAGAAGTTCGGCGTACCCACCCACAGGGCGCCGTCGGTTCGGGCCAGCATGTCCTGGGCGCCCGCGAACGCGGATTGGCCGCCGAAGGAGCCGAGGCTCTCGCCGAACGCCAGCAGCTTCGGGCGGCTCTCCGCGGGCCGCGATTCCCATTCCGCGTAGACCGCCTCGAACAGCGCTCGCCCCGCCTCCTTCGGTGACTCCCGGTCGGCGATGAACGACAACGCGCTGGGCAGGAAGGAGTACTGCATGGACGCGATCGCGGAGTCGCCGTCGGCCGTGTACTCGAGGGCGCCCGCCACCGAGGCGTTGACCCAGCCGCGGCCGGTGCCGGTGGCGACGGCCAGCACCGCGCGGTCGAAGGCCCCGGTTCGCACCAGTTCCGCGACGACCTGATCGGCGGCGTCCGTGATCGACTCCGCGGACTCGCGGCCCACGTACACCCGGATCGGCGTCCGCGCGGGCCTGCCGGTGGCCGCGGTGATCTGCTCGGCGCTCGGGCCGCCCGCGACGAAGGTGCGACCCTCTCGCCCGAGGCTCTCCCACGGCTCGGCGGACGCCGGAGATCCTGAGCGTTCGGGCATCTCGGGTCGGACCACGTTGACTGCGGTGCTGTGATCGGCCGCGGCCGCCGACCGGTTCGCAAGGCCGATGAGTCCCTGGTACACGATGCCGTCGACGATCATCAGGCCGACGGCGACCACGACGACAAGGCTCGCGATCCTGGCAATCGGTGCGGGCATGTAGCGGCGGCCAAACGCCGCCATCCGGTTGGTGGCGCTCCTGGAGGCGCGGGCGATCCAGAGCAGCAACGCCGCGATGCCCAGCGAGATCATCAGCACCAGAAGGTAGTTCGCCTCGTGTTCCTCCTCGACGCCGACGAGATCGCGCACCACCTGCTGGGACACCGCGCCGAGGATCGCGAAGGCCGGGACGAGAACCACCGTGAACCCGAGCAGGGTCCATCGTCCGATCCGCTTGGTCCGCTCGGAGTATCGAGGCGAGATGCCGCATCTGCGTACCGCCCAGGCCGCGAGGCAGCCGATCCCGTAACCCGTCGCGATGCTGATGCCGGTGGCGACCCCCTGCAGGTACCACAGGCGTGGCAGCAGGGAGGGCGTCAGCGACCAGCAGAAGAAGAGCAGTGCGACGGCGAGCCCGACGGGATGCAGTGACCGGCCGTAGCGGCGTGCGCGATCGGCGAATCCGTCGGTGTTCGGGGTGTCGGCCGGGTGCGACCCGGCCGGGGGGAGCGTCGTCGTCATCGTCATCGTCGTTCCTGGTCCGGTCGCGGGCGCCTCCGGGTGGGAGGGGCGGCTGCTGCGGTCCTACCTATCCGGACCGGGCGGATCGTATCGAACCCGGAAGCGGCGCGTCCCGGTTCAGTCGGTGACGTCGTCCGGGTCGGGCTCGGCCGGGCGATGACGCTGCTCGTCGTGCTCGCGGGAGAAGATCCCCGGCGGCGGCCCGGTCGGCCCGCCGTGGGCGAGGACCGCGTGCTCGTAGGCGGACTCGGCGTGCAACGCCAGGTCGACGCCGGCGATCTCGTCCTCGCGGCTGACCCGGAAGCCCATCCACCGGTCGATCGCCTTGCCGAGCGCGTAGGTGACCCCGAAGGCGTAGAGGCCGACCACGACGACCGCCAGCGTCTGCTTGCCGAGCTGGGCGAGCCCGCCGCCGTACAGCAGCCCCTCGGCACCACCGGTCATCACCTCGGCGGCGAGCAGGCCGATCAGAACCGTGCCGACGATGCCGCCGATCAGGTGCACGCCCACCACGTCGAGCGAGTCGTCGTAGCCGAAACGGAACTTGAGGCCCACCGCGAAGGAGCAGACGACGCCGGCGAGGGTGCCGACCACGGCTGCGCCGAGGACCGTGACCCAGCCGCAGGACGGGGTGATCGCGACCAGGCCCGCCACCACGCCGGAGGCCGCGCCGAAGGTGGTGGGGTGCCCGTCGCGCTTCTGCTCGACGAGCAGCCAGCCGAGCATGCCCGCGCAGCCCGCGACCAGGGTGTTGAGGAAGACGGCCGCGGCGGTGCCGTTCGCCGCGAGCGCGGAACCGGCGTTGAACCCGAACCAGCCGAACCACAGCAGTCCGACGCCGAGCAGCACAAGCGGCAGGTTGTGCGGTCGCATGGGCTCGGAACGGAAGCCGATGCGCGGGCCGAGGACCAGCGCCAGCGCCAGCCCGGACGCGCCGGAGACGATCTCGACCACCAGGCCGCCCGCGTAGTCGAGCGCGCCGAGCTGCGCGATCCAGCCGTCCGGACCCCATACCCAGTGCGCGACCGGCGCGTAGACGGCCAGCGCCCAGATCGGGACGAAGACCATCCACGCGGAGAACTTGGTGCGGTCCGCGATCGCACCGCTGATCAGAGCGGCTGTGAGGATCGCGAAGGTCAGCTGGAAGGTGGCGAACAGGAACTCGGGGACGCCGCTGTGCACGGTGGCCGGGGTGATGTCCGCCATCCCCAGGTGCTCGAGTCCGCCGAGCAGGCCGCCGCCGATGTCCTCACCGAAGGCGAGGCTGTAACCGACGACCAGCCAGACCACGGTGACCAGGGCGATCGAGACGAAACTCATCATGATCATGTTGAGCACGCCCTTGGAGCGGACCATGCCGCCGTAGAACAGGGCCAGCCCCGGTGTCATCAATAGGACCAGGGCGGTGCTCACCAGCAGCCATGCGGTGGCTCCGGCGTCGATGGTCTCGGGCACGTCGGTTTCTCCTCACGCGTGCGGGCCTCGGCCGCACGCGAGTGGTGACGATGGTCTGTCGTGGTTTCGCCTGCGCTGCCAATGTGTTGCGGCTGTGTTTCGGATTCCGCTCACCCGGGCCGCCGCGCAGGTGCGGGTTCCGGCGCCGGAGGCCGGGGGACGGCGGTCCGCCGACGCGGTGTCGCCCTTCGCCGGTACCCTCTCCGCGTGGCCCTCTACCGGAAATATCGACCGGCAACCTTCGCCGAGGTGGTGGGGCAGGAGCACGTCACCGACCCCCTGAGCACCGCCCTCGACGCCGGACGCATCAACCACGCGTATCTGTTCTCGGGCCCGCGCGGCTGCGGCAAGACGTCGTCCGCCCGGATCCTGGCCCGGTCGCTGAACTGTGTGGAGGGTCCGACCTCCACCCCGTGCGGTGTGTGCTCGTCGTGCGTGGCGCTCGCCCCCGGTGGCCCCGGCAACCTCGACGTGATCGAGCTGGACGCCGCCAGCCACGGCGGCGTCGACGACACCCGAGAGCTGCGTGACCGGGCGTTCTATGCGCCTGCGGAGTCCCGGTACCGCATCTTCATCGTGGACGAGGCCCACATGGTCACCACCGCGGGCTTCAACGCGCTCCTCAAGATCGTCGAGGAGCCGCCGGAGCACCTGATCTTCGTCTTCGCGACCACCGAGCCGGAGAAGGTGCTGCCGACGATCCGGTCGCGCACCCACCACTACCCGTTCCGGCTGCTCGCGCCGTCGACCATGCGCGGATTGCTGGAGAAGATCTGCGCGCAGGAGAACGTTGCCGTCGAGGCCCCGGTCTATCCGCTGGTGATCCGCGCGGGCGGCGGATCGCCGCGCGATTCGCTCAGCGTGCTCGACCAGCTGCTGGCCGGAGCGGGCGACGAGGGCGTCACCTATCAGCGCGCGCTGTCCCTGCTCGGTGTCACCGACGTCGCGCTCATCGACGACGCGGTCGATGCACTCGCCGCCGGCGACGGCGCCGCGCTCTTCGGCACCGTGGACAAGGTGATGGACGCCGGCCACGATCCGCGACGGTTCGCGGTGGATCTGCTCGAGCGGATCCGCGACCTGATCCTGATGCGGGCGGTTCCCGACGCGGGGGAGCGCGGCCTGGTCGACGCCCCAGGGGACGTGCTCGAGCGGATCCGCGAGGAGGCGGAACGGATCGGTCCCGCGACCCTGGCCCGCTACGCCGAGGTCCTGCACGCCGGACTGGGGGAGATGCGGGGGGCCACGGCACCCAGGCTGCTGCTCGAGGTCATGTGCGCCCGGATGCTCCTGCCGTCCGCAACGGATGCGGAATCGGCTGTGCTGCAACGGTTGGAGCGGCTCGAACGGCGGGCCGAGGGTGGCCTGCCGGTGGCGGAGCCGGTCGCCGGAACGCGATCGAGCGCGCCCGCGGAGCCCGCGGCGCGGCCGAGTGCCCCGGAGCCCGAGCCGATCTACCAGCGTCCGTCGCAGCGCGCGGCGGCGCAGCAGCGGCACCCGGAACCGGTTCAACCGGCGTCGCCGGAACCGGCCCCGCCGGTTCGGTCCGAGCCGGTCCCGCCGGAGGTCGTCGCCCCCGCGGCGGCCGAACGTGGTGCGCCGGAGCCGAGTGCGCCGCAGCCCGCGGATTACGCCGAAGCTCCGGTCGAGGCGCCGGCCGTGGCGTCGGAACCGGTCCCGGCCCCTCAGTCGCCGGAGCCCGCCCTCGCGGCCCAGGAACCGCTTGCCCCGGCACCTATGGTCTCGGAGCCTGTTGTCGCCGAGCCCGTCGTTCCCGAGCCCGTTGTCCAGGAAGCGGTCACGCCCGAACCCGTTGCACCCGAACCTGTTGCGCCCCCCGTCGAGACGGCGCCTGCGCGCGAACCGGAACCGGCGGCCGTCGCGGAACCCGAGCCGGTGCCGTCCGAGCCGGTCGCGCCGCCGGTGTCCGCGCCCGCAGCGGCCGGTCAGCCCGACGCCACCGCGGTCCGCGCCGTGTGGTCCGAGGTCAGGGCGAAGGTGCGAGACCGGAGCCGCACCGTCGAGGTGATGCTCTCGGGCGCCACGGTCCGGGCGGTGGAGAACGGTCGCCTCATCCTCATCCATGCCTCCGCGCCGCTGGCCAAGCGTCTGGTGGAGCCGCGCAACGCCGACGTGATCCGCGACGCGCTGCGGGAAGTGTTCGGCGTGGACTGGGCGATCGACTGCGAGGTCGGTACCGCCGCGCCGGCCGATGCTCCTCCGCGCGCTCAGCCCGCCCGCCAGCAGCAGGCGAAACCGGCCGGCGCGCCGCGATTCTCGCGTCCGAGCCAGGAGCAGGCGGCATCCGCGCCCGCCCCGCGGACCGAGTCGCCGTCGGGGCCAGGCGCGGACGACATCCCGCCGCCCGAGGAACCCGACTATCCGGACGATCCGGGCCCGCCGCCCGCCACGCCCGAGTCGGTCACCCCGGAGGACGAGGAAGAGATGATGGCGCAGGCCGCCGAGCCGGCCGACCCGTCCGTCCGCCGCGATCCCGAGGAGATCGCGCTCCAGTTGCTGGAGACCCACCTCGGGGCCAAGCGAATCGACGGCTGACAAGCCCGTCTCGTTCGCTCACCCTCCCGCGCCCGCCCCGCCGAGTGTGCAGCTGTCGTCGCCTGTCCTGGGCCTTTGCCCCGTTCCCCCAAGCGCTTCGTGCAGGGAGGTGCCCCCAGGTGCACACTCGGCGGAGGGCTCCGTACTCGGAACGTCGCCGTCGTCGCGGGTCTTGACAACCTACAACTGATTAGTTGTATGTTGGGTGAGTGAACGGAGACGATGAGGACCGGGCGGACGCCCTGTTCTTCGCGCTCGCCGATCGGACCCGGCGCGACATCATGCGCCGCGTGCTGGCGGGGGAGCACTCGGTTTCCGGGCTCGCGGCGAAGTACCAGATGAGCTTCGCGGCGGTACAGAAGCACGTCGCGGTACTGGAGAAGGCCGGCCTGCTGACCAAGCGGCGCAGCGGTCGGGAGCAGCTGGCCAGCGGCGACGTGGCGGCGGTGCGATCGGTGGCGTCCATGCTCACCGAGTTGGAGCAGGTGTGGCGCGGCCGCATTGCGCGAATCGATGAACTCATTGCATCCGACTCGACCAAGGAGGAGTGAATCATGCCTGTGACCAACGTCCAGCAGGACCTCGACAACCTGACCCTGACCATCACCGCCGACTTCGCGGCGCCGGTTACGCGGATCTGGCAGGTCTACGAAGACCCGCGCCAGCTGGAGAAGGTGTGGGGACCGCCGACCTACCCGGCGACGGTGGTCGACCACGACCTCACGCCCGGGGGCCGTACGACCTACTTCATGACCGGCCCGGACGGCGAGAAGTTCGCCGGGTACTGGCAGATCACCACCGTTGACGAGCCGACGAGCTTCTCGTTCGACGACGGCTTCGCCGACCTGGACTTCAACTCGAATCCCGAACTGCCGGTATCGAAGAACGTCTTCACCTTCGCGGAGCGCGATGGTGGGACCCGCGCAACATATGTGAGCACCTACGAGTCTGCCGAGGCGCTGCAGCAGGTGTTGGACATGGGTGTGATCGAGGGGGCCTCGTCGGCGATCAACCAGATCGACGAGCTGATCGCCTCCTGATCGACACGCCGCCGACACGCGGGTTCAGCAATGAACGGCCGAACGACGGCACCGTTCTAGCCTGGGTTCGTCGGTAACCAAGCGAGAGGATGCCCATCATGGCACTGCCCACCTTGACTCCCGAACAACGTGCCGCGGCCCTGGAGAAGGCAGCGGCGTCCCGCAAGGCCCGGTCGGAACTTCGTGAGGGCCTCAAGTCGGGAGAACTCACCTTCACCGAGATCCTGGACCGAGCAGAGTCGGACGAGATCGTCGGAAAGACGAAGGTGCTCTACTTGCTCGAGTCCCTTCCTCATTTCGGGAAGATCAAGGCTCGCGACATCGCCGAGTCGGTCGGGATCGCGGAGACACGGCGGGTGTCCGGCCTGGGTTCGCGCCAGCGCGCTGACCTACTCGCGAAACTCGGCTGAACTCACCCCATTCGCTCGGCGAGGGTTCTCGGACAGGACTAGGGCGTGTCTGACAAATGAATCGGCGGCGCGCTGAGAGTCTGGAGCCGTGTCGCGGTTTCAGGTTCTCTCGGATGCCCAGTGGTCGTTGATCGAGGGGATGCTGCCGCGGCCGACACGGCGGGGCTTGTCGACTGGTCGCTGTCGGTGGACTCCACGATCGTCCGCGCGCATCAGCACGCGACGAACACCACCCGCCTCACAGGGGGCTGGATCGAATTACACGAATCTGCGGGAAGAGCCGCCTGACCATGCCATTGGACGGTCTCGCGGTGGGTTGTCGACGAAGATCCATCAGCTCGTCGACGGCAACGGGCTCCCGCTGGTCACACTGATCACGCCGGGGCAGGCCGACGACTCGCCAATGTTCCTGCCGTTGATGTCACAGCTGCGCGTCGGGCGCGACATCGGCAGACCACGGACCCGGCCCGATGCGGTGCGTGGCGACAAGGCGTATTCATCGCGTGCGATCCGCGCGCACCTGCGCAGCCGCGGTATCAAGGCCGTCATCCCTGAACCCGACGATCAGAAGGGACACCGCAAGCGGCGCGGATCACGTGGCGGCAGACCTGTCGGGCTCGACACCGCCGACTACAAGAACCGCAGCGTCATCTGCGCCGCTACAGCCACATCAAGCAATGGCGAGGCCTCGCGACTCGATACGACAAGCACGCCGTCGTCTACCGTGCCGCCGTCATCCTCAACGCCGTAATCGTCTGGACCCGGGCCCTATCAGATGCTGCAGCTGGTTAGTGCCATCACCGTCCTATGATCGTGCTCGTGGGTGATCATGAAGCACTCGGCCGCGACGAACTCGTCGGTATCGTCCGCCAACTTCAAGAAGCAAAGGGAACTGAGCAAGAGCAAGACAGACTTCTCGAAGTACTGCTGGCCAACGTGCCCGACCCGAATGTGTCCGACCTGATCTACTGGCCCGTGTCCACGCTCACGCCCGAAGAGATCGTTGATCGCGCATTGGCCTACAGGCCCTTCACGCTTTAGAGCATTGCCAGCACTCCGAACGACGCCGATCGGGGTGGCGCAGGTGGGACTTGAGCGGGCGTCCAGAGACGACACGGGAGAGCCCCGAACACTGATCGGCGCTCTGCCGGCCTCGCCGACAAACTCAAGCTCACGGCCGCTCGGCGCACCACCAGACCAATTGTCAGACACGCCCTAGTTGTGAAAGTCGATGTAGACGACCTGCGCCGCGACACCCTCGAGCATCTGCAGGAGGTGGTCGATCCACTCGGCCTCGGTCATGTCGCGGTCATGGAACCCGAACCACCCGGTACGGCAGACCGCGATCCAGTCGGCTTCGCCGTCGTCGCCGCGCAGGGTCACGAGGTGGCTCGGGAACCACCACGGCAGCCGCCGCTCGGGCTCCTCCCCCGGGTGGCCTTCCTGCGGCGCCGAGCGCAACTGGTCGCCTCGCTCGAGTGCCGCCTTCGTCTCGGCTAGCACCGTGACCAGCTCCGCCACAGGCTCGCACTGGCTATCCCGGTACACGTCCTCCCAGCGGCCACCGATGACCCACCAGTCCCAGCGCGAGTCGGGGTTGTACGTCGAGTACACCTCTCCGTCTTCGCCGATGTCCTCGGCGTCGTAACACTTCGTTGCCTCTTCGTACAGCCACTCGGCGTCGTCGATCTTCGTCAGCTTGAATGCGAAACCCGACTGGTCGGACTCGGGAGCCGAGAGGTATGCGAGGTGTTGCGGGTTCATCCACTCCTTCGCGTACCCCGCAGGGTCGGCGAGGTACATGGCATACCGGCCGTCGCGGTACTCCTCAATCTCGGTGCGCTCCTTCGCGATCAACTGCTCGCGCGTGTACTCGACGTACCGGTCGACTTCGCGATGCTCACTGAACTTCTCGAGTACCTCGGCGAGGTACTGCTCCTGATCAGTGACTTCATTCGGGACGAGGACGGCTCCCACAAAGTGCGTCATGCCTTCGTCTCCTTCTGCTTCACGGCCGTGACCGTGACCCGCGCCGGCGACCCCTTACTCGTCACCGGCCGCGTATTCCTGAATGCCTCGCAGTGCTCCTGCCGCGCGTCGCCAGCCGCGTTGAACGCCTCCCACTCGCTAACGTGTCTCTCCTCCATCGCGATGACGAGGATCTTGCGGTCGGCGACACTGCGTGCCAGCCACTGCTGTTCGTCTCGCCCCCACGGGCCGAACACCTCCGGCAGATCACGCCACGCGATCCCGCACCGACACCGGTAGATGATCCCCTCGACCATGGACCGCGCGTCCGCGAACGGCCCCGCCTTGCGCCCCGTCGGCCGCGGCAGCATCCCCTCGATCAACGACCACTGGGCATCCGAGAGAACCTGAAACCGCGACACGGCTCCAGACTCTCAGAGCGCCGCCGATTCATTTGTCAGACGCGCCCTAGGCCGAACGACGCTCGCGCGACGCCACGTTCCGCCTCGCGAATTCGATGCTGAGCGCGATGAGGGTCTTGCTCTCCTCGAGCATGATGCCGAGCACCGGGAAGGCGTGGATCTGACCGCTCCACAGGTGGGTCTCCACCGGCCGACCGGCCCGCTCGAGCCGGTCGGTCATGATCTCGACGTCGGGCCGCATCAGCTCGTACTCGGCGGCGGAGAGGAACACCGGCGGGAACAGAGTCGGGTCCGCCGCCACCGGCGACTGCGCCCCGACGATCAGGTCCGGACCCGCGAGCCAGCGGTCCTTGAGATTGCGTACCTGACGCATCGGCAGGTAGGCGTCGCGCTTCATGTACTCCGGGTCGTGTGACTCGAGGTCGACATTGAGCAGCGGCGAGTACCCGATGACCGCTGCCGGCGGCGTGATGCCCTGCAACGCGCAGATCTCGGCAACCTTCATCGCGAGATAGCCGCCCGCGGAATCGCCGGCGACGATGATCCGGGTCGGGTCCTCACAGGTCTCCAGCAGCGCGGTGTAGGCGGCCATCGCGTCGAACAGGGAGGTGCCGATGCCGCCGTACGGCAGCTGCCGGTACTCGACCGAGATCACCGGGACTCCCGAGCGGGCCGCGAGTGCCCCACAGGCGGCGCGATGGGTGGCCAGCCCGCAGAAGACGAATCCGCCGCCGTGGAAGTAGAGGATGGTCGCGCCCTGCAGGGCGTCGGTTGCGCGCCTCGGATGGGTGACCTTCTCGCACGGCACCCCACCCAGGGTCACCGGCTCGACGCTCACCCCCTTGGGAGCGGGCGTCCGGTCGGACCACTCATCGAGCTTCCCGAGCGCGAGGATGCCGCGATCGGACATCGGCCACACCGTGAACAGCGGTTTGATGAAGATTCTCGCGAACCAGAACACCAGCCGTGCTCGAAGACTGACGTTCCAGTGCCACACAATTGATCCCTGCATCGGCCTGCTGCCCCTCGTTTGTGCCGGCTTTCGGTTCCACCACGATAGGGCGGCGGCGTGCCGCCGACCAGCGTTGCCGTCGCCCGCCCGGCGTGCGACGACTATTCCGCGCGCGCGGCCTCGCGGGCGAGCATCCGATCCCGCGATTCCTCGAACCGCTCGGCTGCGCGGCGGAGATCGTCGAGGTGCGCCGCCAGCCGGTCCCGCGCCCGCTCGCCCGCATCGGTGAAGTCGTTGCGCTCGAACACGTTCCAGATGCGGAGCACCGGCATGACGACGTCGTCGAGATGCTGCCGGAGATCGTAGATGCCGTGTTTGGCGAGGAGCACCGCGTTCCGCCGGAAGCCGGGCATGGACAGGCCGGGCATCTGGAAATTGAGCAGCACGTCGGTGATCGCCTCGAGCGCCGCGTCGGGCACGAGGTCCATGGCGGCGCCTGCGAGGGTTCGGTAGAAGACCATGTGCAGGTTCTCGTCCGCCGCGATCCGGTCGAGCATCCGCTCCGCGACGTCGTCCGCGCAGGCATGTCCGGTGTTGCGGTGTGAGAGCCGGGTGGCGAGCTCCTGAAACGTCACGTAGGCGACCGAGGGCAGGAACGCGGCGTTCAGCGGCGAGTCGAGGCCGTTGGTCAGGTGTTCCATCCGGTACTGCTCGAGCTGGACGGGGTCGACGGCGCGGGTGACCACCAGGTAGTCGCGCATGACGATCCCGTGCCGGTTCTCCTCCGCCGTCCACCGGTTGACCCAGGTGCCCCACGCCCCGTCGAGGGAGAAGCTGGCGGCGATCTCACGGTGATACGAGGGCAGGTTGTCCTCGGTCAGCAGGTTGGTGATCATGGCGATCTTCGCCAGCTCGGAGAGCCGCGACTGGTCCGGGTCCCAGTCCACCCCACCCATTTCCGCGAAGTTCCGGCCCTCGTCCCATGGCACGTAGTCGTGCGGATTCCAGTTCTTGGTCATCGACAGGTGCCGGTTGAGATTGGCTTCGACCGTCGGCTCGAGCTCCCTGAGCAGGTCGAGCTGGGTGAACGTCATGGTCATGAGAACTCCTTGGGAAGGAAGAACCTCGAGAACCAGCACCTGGCCGCGGCGATGCCCGCGGTTGTCCAGGCCCTATTGAACACCGCGAGTCGCGACACTTCCAGGAAAGCCACAGATTCGGCGGCGGGCCACGCGCCGTTGCACGTCAACGCGTGGCCCGTCGTTGGCCCGGTCCGTGTCGCGGGTGCCCGACCGGATGCTCAGGCGTCGACGGTCTGCGTGACGGCGGCCCACTCGTCGAGTTCGGCGATGCGCGCGGTGAGCGCAGACCGCATGGCATCGGCGCCCGCGACACCCAACGCCAGACGGAGCGGCGGGTTCTCACGTGCCACGGCGGCGCGGATCCCGGCCGCAACGCGGTCCACGCCGGAGAACGCCGACCCCGGCAGCGCCCCGATTGCCTGCTGCACCGCGCG
Source organism: Rhodococcus sp. OK611 (assembly GCF_003050885.1). Taxonomy (NCBI): domain Bacteria; kingdom Bacillati; phylum Actinomycetota; class Actinomycetes; order Mycobacteriales; family Nocardiaceae; genus Rhodococcus; species Rhodococcus sp. OK611. Next base: position 99,728 of record NZ_QAOZ01000015.1, on the reverse strand, counting down.
GACCGTCTGGTCGTAGTCGGAATGCGTCGCGCTGGCCGCGTCGAGATTGCCCAGGAATGGGGTCGCGGTGAGCCCGGGCTGGATGAGAGTCACCTTGATGCCCAGCGGAGCCACCTCGGCGACCAGCGCATCGGTGAGCCCCTCGACGGCGTATTTCGTCGCCGCGAGCAGGCCGACTCCGGGGTCCGCGGTCTGACCGTAGTAGGACGAGCCCTGCAGGATGTGGCCGGACCGCTGGCTCCGCAGCACGGGCAAGGTCGCGCGCAGCACGTTCAGCACGCCGAAGACGTTGGTGTCGAAGATCGCCCGCGCCTGGGCGTCGTCCGCCTCCTCGACCGCGCCGAAGAGTCCGTACCCGGCGTTGTTCGCCACGACGTCGATACGTCCGAACCGCGCCACCGTCTGCTCGACCGCCTTCCGCACGGCGGCCTCGTCGCGCACGTCCGCGTCGATCGTGAGCAACAGGTCGGGCTCGCCCAGCTGGTCGAGGCCCGCGGTGTGCCGCGCCACCGCTGCCACCGCTTCACCGGCTTCCAGTGCCTGGCGCACGAGCTCGCGCCCGATGCCGGACGAGGCGCCGGTGACGAACCAGACGGTTGGGGTGTTCGCTGAATTCTCTGGAATGGTCATGTTGCGACCGTAACACGTTAGCTCGCAACATCCCGAGGGCAACAGCTCAGATGTTGCGGCCCTTTGCCATACGGACGCATCCGCTGTGTATCGTGTCGGGGGTGGACGCAGTGCATGAGTCGCCGACGCCGAGCCGCCCCGATCTGGTGTTGCGGTTCGTGAACACGAGGGCCGACGGCGCGGGGAACACCGAGGTGTTCGGCACGGCCATGGGATTCGCCGACTGGGCCGTCGAGCAGGACCTGCTCACCACCGACACCGTCGTGACCGACTCGGATGCGGCAGCCGCGCGAGAGCTCCGCGATGCGCTGGTCACGGTCTTCCTGGCACACGCGGGTGACCCCGCGGTCGACGACGCCCGGATCGCCGACGCGGAGAGGTATCTCCGGCAGGCCGGCACCCGCTACCCCCTGACGACGGTCATCACCACGGAGTCGGCGCAGCTCGCCGCCGGATCCACCGGTGTCCCCGGTGCTCTTGGCGCCATCCTCGCCGCGGTGACCGAGGTGGCGCGCGGCGGTGACTGGACGCGGATCAAGGCGTGCTGCAACCCGCCGTGCCATTTCGGCTTCGTCGACCGCACCCGCAACCGGGCGGCCCGCTTCTGCAGCCCCGGGTGCGGTTCACAGGTGTCCATGCGCGCCTATCGTCAGCGCCAGAAGCGGTCCGGTTCCTGAACGGACCGACGTCCGCGCGCAATTCCGGGCTGAGCACCGCCGGCGGGCTGGACCGTGCACATCGCTAGAACCGAGCCCGACCCCGGCCCATCGCGAGGATCGCAACGGTCACAGAGCCCGCTCGGTTCGGTCCTAGACCCAATTTTGAAACGAGTTCTAGTATGGCTTGCGTCGAGGTCTATGCCTCGGGTCAGGCGCCGCTCGAGTCGGCGCCCGGCGATGACGTTTTGAACTGCCATTGCGAACACCACGCACGCGGCGGAGCCGTGCACAGGAAGGAACACCTCACAGTGACCACAGAGGCATTCATTTATGAAGCCATCCGAACCCCACGTGGCCGAGGAAAGAAGACCGGTTCGCTTCACTCGGTCAAGCCGATCTCGCTGGTCACCGGCCTGATCGACGAGCTGCGCGTGCGCTTCCCCGACCTTGACGAGAACCGGATCTCGGACCTGGTCCTCGGTGTCGTCACCCCGGTCGGCGACCAGGGCATGGACATTGCGCGCATCGCGGTCAACGATGCCGGCCTGCCCGACACCGTCGGCGGCGTGCAGCTCAACCGTTTCTGTGCCTCCGGCCTCGAGGCCGTGAACATCGCCGCGCAGAAGGTCCGCTCCGGCTGGGACGAGCTGGTCATCGCCGGCGGCGTCGAGTCGATGTCCCGCGTCCCGATGGGCTCCGACGGCGGCCCGTGGGCGCTGGACCCGGCCACCAACTACGACAACTACTTCGTGCCGCAGGGCGTGGGTGCCGACCTGATCGCGACCATCGAGGGCTTCACCCGCGACATCGTCGACGCCTACGCGGTGCGCTCGCAGGACCTGGCCGCCAAGGCGTGGGCGGGCGGCTACTTCGCCAAGTCCGTCGTGCCGGTCAAGGACCTCAACGGCATCACCATCCTCGACAACGACGAGCACATGCGCCCCGGCACCACCGCGGAGTCGCTCGGCACCCTCGCCCCCGCGTTCGCGACGGTCGGCGAGATGGGCGGCTTCGACGCCGTCTCGCTGCAGAAGTACCACTTCGTCGAGAAGATCAACCACGTCCACCACGGCGGCAACAGCTCCGGCATCGTCGACGGCGCCGCGCTGGTGCTCGTCGGCTCCGAGCAGGCCGGTAAGGACATGGGCCTGACCCCGCGCGCCCGCGTCGTGGCCACCGCCACCTCCGGCGCCGACTCGACCATCATGCTGACCGGCCCGACGCCTGCCGCCAAGAAGGCGCTGGCCGCCGCGGGTCTGACGATCGAGGACATGGACCTCGTCGAGATCAACGAGGCGTTCGCGTCCGTGGTGCTCAAGTTCCAGAAGGACATGAACGTCCCCGACGAGAAGCTCAACGTCAACGGCGGCGCCATCGCGATGGGCCACCCGCTCGGCGCCACCGGCGCCATGATCACCGGAACCATGGTCGACGAGCTCGAGCGGCGCAACGCCCGCTACGCGCTCATCACGCTGTGCATCGGCGGCGGCATGGGCGTGGCCACCATCATCGAGCGCGTCTGACGCGGCCCGGACTACCAGGAGAACTGAAGCAGTGAGCGAGCAGAACATCATCAACTGGGAGCAGGACGCCGACGGAATCGTCGTGCTCACCATCGACGACCCCAACCAGGGCGCGAACACCATGAACGCGGCCTACATCGCCTCGATGAAGGCCACGGTCGACCGGCTGTACGCGGAGAAGGACGCCATCACCGGCGTCGTGCTGACCTCCGGCAAGAAGACCTTCTTCGCCGGCGGCGACCTCAAGAACATGATCAAGGTCGGCCCCGAGAACGCCGAGGAGATCTTCAACCACAGCGTCACGCTGAAGGCTGACCTGCGTCGCCTCGAGACCCTCGGCAAGCCGGTCGTCACCTGCATCAACGGTGCCGCGCTCGGTGGCGGTCTCGAGATCGCGCTGGCCACCCACCACCGCATCGCCGCGGACGTCAAGGGCGTCAAGATCGGCCTGCCCGAGGTCACCCTCGGCCTGCTCCCCGGCGGCGGCGGCGTCGTCCGCACCGTCCGCATGTTCGGCCTGATGACCGCGCTGACCCAGATGCTGCTGCAGGGCCAGCAGCGTGGACCGGTGCAGGCCAAGGAGGTCGGCCTGGTCGACGAGGTCGTCTCCTCCGTCGAGGAGCTCGTCCCCGCCGCCAAGGCGTGGATCAAGGCCAACCCCGAGTCCGGCGTGCAGCCGTGGGATGTCAAGGGCTACAAGATCCCCGGCGGCACCCCCGCCACCCCGGCGTTCGCGGCGAACCTGCCCGCCTTCCCGGCGAACCTGCGCAAGACCCTCAAGGGTGCGCCCATGCCGGCCCCGCGCGCGATCATGGCCGCGGCCGTCGAGGGCTCGCAGGTCGACATCGACAACGCGCTGACCATCGAGTCGCGCTACTTCACCTCGCTGGTCACCGGCCAGGTCGCGAAGAACATGATCCAGGCGTTCTTCTTCGACCTGCAGTCGATCAACGGCGGCGGCTCGCGTCCCGAGGGCGTCGCGAAGACCGAGATCAAGAAGATCGGTGTGCTCGGCGCCGGCATGATGGGCGCGGGCATCGCCTACGTCTCGGCGAAGGCCGGCTTCGAGGTCGTGCTCAAGGACGTCACCATCGAGGCGGCGACCAAGGGCAAGGCGTACTCCGAGAAGATCGAGGCCAAGGCCCTCTCGCGCGGCAAGACCACGCAGGAGAAGTCGGACGCCCTGCTGGCGCGCATCACCCCGTCCGCAGACGCGGCGGACTTCGCGGGCGTCGACTTCGTCGTCGAGGCCGTGTTCGAGTCGCAGGACCTCAAGCACAAGGTGTTCCAGGAGATCGAGGACCTCGTCGAGCCGAACGCGCTGCTCGGGTCCAACACCTCGACGCTGCCGATCACCGGTCTCGCGACCGGCGTCAAGCGCCAGGAAGACTTCATCGGCATCCACTTCTTCTCGCCCGTCGACAAGATGCCGCTGGTGGAGATCATCCGCGGTGAGAAGACCTCCGACGAGGCGCTGGCCCGGGTGTTCGACTTCGTCCAGGCCATCCGCAAGACCCCGATCGTGGTCAACGACTCGCGTGGCTTCTTCACCTCGCGCGTCATCGGCACCTTCATCAACGAGGCCATCGGCATGGTTGCCGAGGGCATCGAGCCGGCCACCATCGAGCAGGCGGGCATGCAGGCCGGTTACCCGGCGGCGCCGCTGCAGCTCTCGGACGAGCTGAACCTGACGCTGATGCAGAAGATCCGCGCGGAGTCCAAGGCCGCGGCGCTGGCCGAGGGCAAGGAACTGCCCGCCGATCCGGCAGGCGACGTCATCAACTTCCTCGTCGAGGGCAACGACCGCAAGGGCCGCCTCGGCGGTGCGGGCTTCTACGACTACGTCGACGGCAAGCGCACCGGCCTCTGGTCGGGACTGCGTGAGCAGTTCAACTCGGGCTCGAACCAGGCCCCGATCCAGGACCTCATCGAGCGGATGCTGTTCATCGAGGCCATCGAGACGCAGAAGTGCTTCGACGAGGGCGTCCTGATGACCAGCGCCGACGCCAACATCGGCTCGATCATGGGCATCGGTTTCCCGGCCTGGACCGGTGGCGTGCACCAGTACGTCCTCGGCTACGAGGGCGGCAAGGCCGGCTTCGTCAAGCGCGCGGAGGAGCTCGCCGCCAAGTACGGCGAGCGCTTCACCCCGCCCGCCTCGCTGAAGGCCTAGGCTCCAATCGCCCGAAGGCCCCTTTCGTTCGGAGTGTCGAACGAAAGGGGCCTTCGGCATTTTCGGCCCGAGGTCGAGGTCACTTCGGGGCGGGCCCGTCGAGGAACGGGGAGATGATCGGCAACAACAGGTCGCCGTGGCTCAGGATGTTGTAGTGCAGCGAACCGGGGACGACTGCCAGCCGGGAGCTCGGGGCGCCGCCCATTGCGCCATCGGCCTTTCCGCCGCCGAGCAGGCCGAACAGCTCGACCGCGTGGGTGAGGCGAACACTGTCGCCGTCGCCGATCACCACGAGTGTGGGCGCCGTGATCGAGGCGATGGAAGCCGTCCAGTCGTAGTCCTCGCCGAGCAGTTGCCTCGTCTTGGTCACCAGCGCGGGCCACTCGTTCGGTTTCGGTGCGGTCCGGGCGTAGATCTCGTGCATGGGGGTCCCGACCATGGCGTCTGGGTCCATCGCCGCCATTCCGGCCCGAACCTCGGGGTACCACCCATCACTTCTGTAGGGGGCCGAGGTGACCACCAGCTTGTTCACCAGCTCCGGGTTTCGGCTTCCCAGCTGCAGGGCGACGCCGCCGCCAAGCGAATACCCGAGGACGTCGACCTTCTCGAGTCCGAGGTGCGAGACGAGGCCGGCGATGTCGTCGGCCATCAGCTCGTAGCGCAGCGGGCGATCGATGTCGGCCGTGTGCCCGTGGGCCTGGAGCTCGACGGCGATCACCTGCCTGGTCTTCGCGAGCTCCGGCAGTAGTGTGCCGAACGCGGAGTCGATGGTGTCCAGGCCCCCGTGGATCAGGACGAGGGGTCGGCCGGTGCCGTGGATCTCGTAGTACAACTCGAGGCCGTTGATCGCGGCGTAGCGGCCTTCGCCGTCGTCGCTTGCCCTGTCTGCGCCGGGTGCTTGAGGGCCGGTGCTTGTGGTTTGCGCGGTGTCGATGCCCTCCGCGTTGCCAGTGGTGCATCCCGTCATGAGCGCGGCGGAAACAGCAACGGCGGCCAAAACGTGCAGCGACCTGGTGATCGTTTTCATGGCGTCCACTCCTGATTGGTTCGATGCAGGGCCGTTCCCGGTCGTCGGTGATGACGCCGATCGAGGTGCTGTGTGGGATCGCCGAATTCCCGCACGATCGCCTAGCAGCGATCGGGCGGGCTGCCGTGCCTGTCTTGGTCTAGCGGGTTTGGATGGTGAATTCGATGAGACGGCAGGTGTTTTACGCTACGCAGGCGTATTCATCTGCCCGATGCGGATGGCGTTCCCGAACGGGTCACGGATTCCGAAATCGACGCCATACGGTCGCTCGGTCGGCTCGTCGGTGAGCTCGACACCCCGGGCCTTCAGTGTCTCGTAGGTCTTGTGGGCATCATCGGTGCTGATGCACAGCCACCCGCCCATCGCGCCCTTTGTCACCATGTCGCGGACCTGCGCCGCCATGGCCTCGTTCATCGCGGGAGGGCCCGGCTTCTCCAGCAGGATCTGGCGGCCCCGATCGCCCGGCACGTTGACTGTCAGCCAGCGCATGAAGCCGAGGTCCTGATCCGTGTGCAATTCGAGGCCCAGCTTGTTGACGTAGAAGTCGAGTGCCTCGTCTTGGTCGAGGACGAATATCTGCGATTGCGTGATTGCCTTGTACATGCCAATCACTGTAAGCAGTACGCGGATTCGCGTGCTTATCCAAAACTGCTCGGTCGCGTCCACGACCGCACGAAGCACGTGGGGACGGGCATCTCGTGGTTACGCTTGCGGTAGTCGGTGGCGGGTTCCTTGACAATGTCTCGGAACGTTCTACTGAACGTTCCGAGACTCGAGAAGCCGACCTCGAAACAGATGTCGGTGACGCTCCGATCGGTCTCACGCAACAGGAACATCGCCCGCTCGACCCGTCGCCGTTGAAGATAGCGATGCGGGGTTTCCCCGAAGGTGGCACGGAAGGTCCGGATGAAGTGCGCCTCGGAAACGTGGGCGATTCGGGCGAGTGTCGGGATGTCGAGCGGATCCGCGTACATGCGGTCCATCGCGTCGCGGGCGCGAAGCATCCGCCGGTTGGTTTCCTCCTGTGCGCGGCTCACAGTGTCATCTCATCACCTGGGCTACCTGTGTGTGGCGAAGGTGCGGGTCGACAGCGTCGACCGGCCCGGTGACCTGGTGTTTCCCGCGACGAGGGAAACCGTATGTTCGGCGGTGGATGCGGACACTACGTTCAGCCGGTGTGGCCTGGAGCACACCGAGACGGCAACCGGTCACACACAGCGCGCGGCGTCCGAGGGTGTCGCGGGATTCGGATCGGATACGAACGGGGCACGAACATGCTGACTTTGAGCTTTCCGGAGGGCGCCGCCCTGGTGTTCGGTGGTAGCGGCGGTATCGGGCGCGGCGTCGCCCGGGAGTTCGCCCGCGCCGGCAGTGCCGTCGCGGTCTGCTACAACTCCAAGCGCGAGGTGGCCGAGGAAACGGTGACCGAGCTGCGGGCGCTCGGGGTGAAGGCGAGCGCGCACCAGGTCGACGTCCGCGCCGACGAGGACGTCTCTCGCGTGCTCGGGGAGGTGATCGGCGAACACTCGCGGATCCACACGGTGGTGTGGGGAGCCGGCCCGGTCGTCGACCAGATCACCGTCGCCGAGACGACACCCGCGCAGTACCGACGATCGATCGAGATCGAGGCCTTGGGACTGTTCACCGCCGCGCACGCCGTGCTGCCGCATTTCCGTGCACATGGCGGGGGTTCGTTCGTCCACCTCGGGTCCGCGGGTGACCACTGGTTCCCGGCGCTCGACGGCTTGTCGGTGATCCCGAAGGCAGCGAACGAATCGCTGATCCGCGGCATCGCGAAGGAGGAAGGCGCGCACAACATCCGGGCCAACTCGGTGCTGGTCGGTGTCATCGAGGCCGGCATGTTCCTGGAGCTCAAGGCGCAGGGAGTCTTCGACGAGGAGTGGGAACGCGAGGTCCACAAGCTGGTGCCGCTCAAGCGCTGGGGCAAGCCCGCCGACATCGGGGCGGCATGCGTGTTCCTGGCATCGAACGAGGCCAATTACATCACCGGGCAACAGATCTCGGTGTCCGGCGGATTCGGCGTCTAGCCGACTCGGATGAGAGAGAACGTCGTGGCGGTGAACGACCGTGAGCAGATGCAATCGATGGCGATGTTCGACAGGATCGAGCTGGTTCTGCAGGCACTCGACGACTGCGGGCACCTCACGCTCAGTGAGACGTCTCGACTGACGGGGATCCCGACGTCGTCAGCTCACCGACTGCTCGAGAAGATGGTGCAGAGGCGGTGGCTTACCCGGGTCGGGACGCGGTACGAGATCGGCGTCCGATTGTTCGAGCTGGGATCGAGGGCGGTGCGCAACCACTGGTTCCACCGGACCGCCCTGCCGACGATGCAGGAGCTGCACCGATCCACGGGGGCCGTGGTCCACCTGGCCTTCCTCGACGGGGCCGACGGCGTCTACTGGGAAAAGATCTCCGGCTCGTTCGGCGCCAAGATCCCGTCGCGGATCGGTGGCCGGTACCCGGCGCACCGGTCGGCGGTGGGCAAGGCGCTGCTGAGCTCCCTCCCGCGGGAGGCCCTCGACCAGCCGGTGTTCGGTCGGCTGAACCGGCGGGACGTGCAGAGGTCCGGCGGCAGGCGCGAGCTGGAGGACGAGCTCGATCGGGTCGCCGTCGAGGGGGTCGCTTACGACCGGGGTGAGGCGTTGCCCGGCCTCGGGTGTGTCGCCGCGCCGATCGCGCACGGGCACCCGACACCAGCGGCCCTCTCGATCTGCGGACCGCTCAGCCGGATCACCACGGACCGCAGGATGAGTGCGGCGGTGCAGACCGCCGCCGCCGAGATCGCCCGCGGCGTACGGCAGGCCGCCCCCTCCGGCGATCCCGTCGGCTAGGCAGGGCTCCGTCTCGGGGCGGTCCCCTCAGGGGCGCTGCTGGAGGAAGGCAAGAGTCGGGGCGAGCGCGGCGTCCGAATACGCCACCGCGTGCCTCGATCCGGGAATCACGAGGGTTTCCGCCGGGGTGCCGACGGAACGCAGGCGATCGGCGAACGCGGTCATCTGCTCGACGGGCATGAACTCGTCGGCCGAATTGAACAGGAGCACCGGTGGATTCCCCGCCGAGACGTGCCGGATCGGCGACGCGTCGGCAGCCAGCTCGGCGCACGGGCTGACGGTGGACACACAGCCGAGATGGACCGCGGCCGCGGCGATCGAGAATGCGGTGTCCTTCGGGGTGCTCTGGACGGTCAGGTCGTAGGGACCGGACCACCCGACCACCGCCTTCAGCGGGGCGTGCCCCGCGGTCACGGCCTGCATGAGCAGGTGTGCGCCCGCCGATGTCCCGAGTCCGCCGATCCGATCGGCGGCGACCCCGAAATCGTCTGCGTGAGTGTGGATGTACTCGATCGCGGCCATCACGTCCCGGTACTGGCGTGGGTTTCGAGGCGCTGCCAGTTCGTAGTCGATGTTGAACACGACGAAGCCCTCGGCAGTGGCCTTGCGGGCTTCCTCGTCGAGCAGCGCACGTGAACCCTTTGCCCAGGCGCCGCCGTGCACCATGACGATCGCCGGCGCCGGGGATGCCCTGCCGGCTGGGGTGTAGACCGTCATCGCCCCGGGGCCATGGCCTGTCGGGTACTCGAGGTCCGCCGTGGTCACCGATCCAGGAGCCGATTCGGCCGTGGCCGCGGGTTCGGGTATACCGGCATTCACAACGGCGGCGGTGAACAGGCTGATCGCGGTCGTCAGGACCGCACAGGCCGCGGAGGCACGTCCGTACTTGAAACCCATAGCCATGCAGTTCCTTTCAGTCTTCACAGTCAATTATCGGATCCGTTCACGGCGGTGCATTCGTTCCCTGTGAACTCGGTGATGTCCACGGTGTCGGCGATCAGCCGGTATCCGTCGGGGGTCGGGTGGAGGTTGTCCGCGCTGGCGTACCTGCGCTCGAGGATGCTGGGGTTGTTCGGGTCACGCACGGCAGCGTCGAAGTCGATCACGCTGTCGGACAGTCGCTGGGACCGGATCCACGAGTTGACCCGGACCCGAACGGGATCGGCAGGCGGGAAGCTGGTCAGTCCGTCGGCGAGCCCGTTCGACGCGGGCATCATGGTGCCGAGATGAACCCGCAGGCCCGCGTCGTGTAGCCGGTCGATGACCCTCGTGTATCCCGTGACGAGTTGTTCGTACGGTGCGCCGATGGGCATGCCGAGGTCGTTCATCCCGATCCAGACGATCACATCGGTGACACCGGGCTGGGTGAGCACGTCGGCCTCGATCCGGGACTCGCCCGCCCGCCCGAGTGCGGGGACCAGTCCGTCGGAGAGCAATCGGTTTCCGCCGATTCCGGCATTCGTGACAACCACATCGCTGCCTGCCTCGTCGAGCCGACGCTGAAGGAAGTCCGGGTAGCGCACGTTCTGATCGACGACCCCGGCAACCTGCTGCGTGCCGAAGAAGTCGGCACCCACATGCCCGTCGGTGGCCGAATCCCCAAAGGCCACGACCGTCGTGACGCCGGCCGGGGCCAGCATGTCCACCTGGGACACGAACGGCACGCGCGTGGTGGTCTGGCTGAAGGCGTCGCCAGCGAGGTCCGCGGTGTGGTCCCCGAGCCCGGGCGGCGTGTAGTAGCTCGTCGCGTTCCCGCTGGCGTGCCCGGTGACCTGACCTGACCGGCCGTCGGTGTGGATGCTGATCGACAGCGGTTCGAATCCCTCCACAGTGATCGGTACGGGGTCGCTCGCGACGTCCGCTCCCGGCGCGACCGTCGTCGACGTGCTGCCGCCGGCGAAGGTGACGGGACGGACGGAATCCGGATCGAGTGCGGCGCCCTGGGTCTGGCGTCCGACGGTCACCCGCGTGAAGGTGACGGGTTCGCTTCCGAACCGGTTGGTGAGCCGGATCCGCACGCTGTCTCCGCCGCGGTGTGGCGTCACCACGACGCGGTAGGTCTGCTCGCCGCCCGGCGTCTCGGGACCGGTGCTCTCGACCGCATCGGTCGGGCTCGCGGACCAGGTGCTGACCCAGTGTCGATCACCGCATCCGGCGCCGGGCGCGCCCGCCCATGCGGTGGCGGTGACACTCGTCGCCGCCAAGGCGGACACGCAGATCGCCGCGAGCAGTCCGTACCTGAAATCCCGTGACATGCGGATCCTTCCGACTTGCTCGCACTGCGCTGCGCAAGCTGACTGAGTGGTTGGTAGGTTAGCGTATCGACGCCTCGACTGGGAAGGCATCATCGAGGCGGGCTCACGGGAGGCTCGAGCCCGTTGTTCCGCGCGACGCGCCCGAGCCACGCGAGGCTCGGCTTCGGTGTACGGGCGAAGGTCTCGCGGTTGACGCCGATCAGGCCGAACGTCGGCGCCCAGCGCCCCCATTCGAAATTGTCGAGCGCGCTCCAGTGCAGGTAGCCGCGGACGTCGATGCCATCGGCGACCGCCGCCTCCAGATGGGTGAGCGCCTCGGTGGTGTACGCGATTCGCCGCGAGTCGTCGGAGGTGGCAATCCCGTTCTCCGTCACCAGTAGTGGCACCTGCTCGGTGATGTCCCAGGCCCGGCGTAGCGCGGCGCCGAGAGCATCGGGGCGATACGCCCAGCCCGTCAGCGTGTTGCCGGGGTCCGCCGGATGGGGGATCGGTCCGTCGGCTCCCACTCGTTGACTGGTGTAGGCCTGGACCCCGAAGAAGTCGTCCCCCCGGGCGCCTTCCAGGTACCTGTCCTCCCAGGTGTGATTCGCCCGCGCGAGTGCGCCCTCGTTCCCCGGTGTTCCTTCGAACGCCTGCTGCGCTACCGTCCAGCCGATCCTGGCGGTGGTGGCGGTGCGGAGGATCTCCACCGCCTCACGGTGCGCACGCACCAGGACGTCGCCGACCTCGCAGTCGGGTTCCAGCCTGCCGTTCGCGTTATCGTCAGCCGCGCCGATCGCCAGGTCGAAGTACCGAATACCGAGCGCGACCATGTTGGGCTCGTTGATGGTGCAGACCCAGTTGACACCGTTCAGGATCTGCGAGACCCGATCGACATAGCGCGAAAAGCGTTCGACGGCTACCGGATCGCGCCACCCTCCCGCGCGGGTGAACCAGCGCGGTGAGGTGAAATGGTGCAGCGTCACGACCGGCTCGAGTCCGTGTTCCCGTGTGGTCTCGATCATCCGACGGTAGTGATCCAGCTGGGCGCGGGAGAACTGCCCATCCTCCGGTTCGATCCGCGACCACTCGATGCTGAAGCGATAAGCGTTGAGACCGGCCTCGGCGAGCAGCGCCATGTCCTCGGGGTATCGGTGGTAGCTGTCGACGGCGTCGCCGCTGCGTTCGGGGAAGAACGGGGTCGACAGGTTCTCGTACTCCCACCAGTCGGCATCAGTGTTGTTTCCCTCGGTTTGATGGGCGGAACTCGATGCTCCCCAGAGGAAATCGTCTCTCAGTGTTGTCAATGTCCAGTCCTCACAGTGGATTGGTTCGGTGGTCGATGACCAGGACGGGGCCCGTCGACAGCGGGCTAGCGGACCGCCCTGACCCGATAGATCGCGAGCGCCCCCGCCAGAGAAGCAAGCGCGCCGAGGATGTACCAGGCCGCGTAGCCGCCGAGGGAGGTGGCGCTGCCGAGGCCGATGACGACCGGGGCGATCGCGGGCCCGACGGATTGGGGGAGGGTGCCTGCGAGGGCGAGCAGGCCGAGATCCTTGGCGTTGTCATCAGGATTCGGCAGTACCTGCACGGCCAGGGCCTGGTCCACGGCCATGAACGCACCGAGGCCGAGGCCGATGATGCCCTGCGCCACCACGACGACTGCCAGTGAGGGGGCGAGGGCCAAGGCCAGCAGTCCTGCCGCCATGATCAGCCCCGCCACAGCGACGAAGGGCCGCCGCTTCCCGATCCGGTCGGACACGATGCCCCCGATGGGCGCCGACAGCGAGAGGCACACGACCGCCACCACGTTGACCACCAGAATCGCCTGCGCGACATCGGTCTCGCCGAGGTGGAACCTCTCGCCGAGAAAGAAGGGGAAGAACGTTCCGATTCCTGCATAGCCGAACATCACCAGGAAACGGGAAGCCATCACCCAGGAGAAATTGGGGTGTGCGCGTGGGTCGAAGGCGACGGAACTGACGAACTCTCGGACGCCGTAGGGCGGAGGTGTGCCCTGGAGCGGGGGATCCTCGAGAAGCGCCAGCAGGGGAATCGCCAACACGATGGCGGCCAGGCCGGGGACAAGGAATCTCGCCAGATCGCCTGACAACACTGTGACAAGGGCGCTTCCGACGAGAATGGCGAGCGGGGTGGTGATTCCGATGATTCCCGAGACCAGTCCGAGCCTGCGCGTGGGCACCCGGTCGGGAATGGTCGCCTGTGCGGCGATGAGCGCCGCACCGAATCCGCCCTGGGCGACACACCAGGCGACAAGGACCAGTGGCACGGTGTCGGCGACCCCCACGCATCCGAGGGCGGCAGCCCCGACGAGGGTGCCCCCCAGGAGCCACGGCCTGCGTCGGCCGAGCGAGGAGCGCGTGCGATCGGACAGGCGGCCCACGACCGGCTGGGCGATCATCCCCACGATCGCACCACTGCCCGCGACCAGTCCGAGCGCCTGCGTCGCGCTCTCCGTCGTTCCGGTGATGTGCTGCAGTTTGAATGCCAGGGCGAACATCACCGGGGTCATCAGCGCGAGGTAGGAGCCGAAGTAGGACAGCGCGAGAGCGGCAACATAGGAGCGCGGTTCGCGGACCCGTGTGTTGTGTCGTGACATATCGGTTCCGGGGCCGTCCGCCTCGACGGAAGCGGCGGGGGAGAGGGGGTCTGTCATCTCACAGACGCCTCACGACACATTCTGGGCGGCAATGGCGTTGTCGGCCAGGCGCCAGAGATCCTGGACCTGCTGCCGGAACTGGTCGTGGCTGTGTTCGGGCAGCGCGAAGACGATGGGTTCGTTGCGGAGGATGCCCTCGACCGCGAGCCGCGCGACGTCCTCGGGTTCGATCGCCATCGGGATGATCTCGGTGCCGAAGGGCTCCGTCGCCGGGCGGCCGAACTCGGTCGGGCGGTTGCGCTGCGAGTCGAGGATGCGGGTCGCGGCCTGGCCCGGGCAGAGCGCGGTGACGCCGATGTCCTCGGCGGCGAGCTCGGATCGCAGCCCGAGCGTCAACCCGAGAATGGCGTGCTTGGCCGCGCTGTAGAGGGCGGTGAACCCGGGGTCCGGGAGGAAGGCGTGCGTCGACGACGTGTTCATCACGTGCCGCCACCCGGTCTGGCGCCGCATCCTGGGCAGGAATGCATACAGGCAATTCAGCATGCCCTCGACGTTGACGGCGGACAGCCACCGCCAGTCGCCGATCGATGAGTCGACGAGATCTCCGAGCAGCAGCACTCCGGCGTTGTTGCAGAGAAGTTCGACGGAGCCGAACGCGTCGTAGCTGGCCCGCACCAGATTCTCGACGGACTCGGGGTCGGCCACATCGACCCGCACGCCGAGCGCGCGCACGCCTCTGGCGCGCAATCCCTCGGCGACCCGCTGTGCGCCATCGCCATCGATGTCGGCTACGACGACGGACATGCCGCGCGAGCCGAGTTCCGCAGCCAGCGCGGCGCCGATCCCACTCGCCGCGCCGGTGACAACCGCCGTTCGGCCTGCCGGCCTGTCATCAAATCTGGACATCAGGGTCCTTCCTCGGTCACGTAGATCAGTAGAAGCTAGCCAACCGACCAGGCGGTCGGTCGGTTGGGGTAGCCTACCGATCGGTCAGTCTGCATAACGTGGATTCGCGGAACTTGCGTCGATGCACGTTGATTCGGAACGTAGGCTGACCGGCTGGACCGGCTGTGCGCAGTCAATCGACGGTGAGGAGATCGGACACGATGGCGACAACACGCGACGCCGAACAGGTGGGAGCTGCCCGGCGCGCCGACATCGTCAGCTCGGCGATCACCCTGTTTGCGGCCAACGGATACCGCGGGACCTCGCTCGCCGCGGTCGCGAGAGAATCAGGGATCACGAAGTCGGGCCTGCTGCACCACTTTCCGAGCAAGGAGGTTCTGCTCACCGCGGTGCTCGCCGATCTCGACCGTCAGACCTTCGACTCGGTCGAGATCGGGCGAGACTACGAGGGCGCGGCCCTGGTGCGCGCACTGGACATCGTCGACGAGATCGTCGCCCGAAATCAGCGGAACCGCGAGCTCACCCGGCTGGCTCACGTCGGCCTCTTCCACTCCGACGACACTCCCGAGCTCGCGCGGGAGTGGGCTCAGGGGCGCATTCGGTCGTTCCGCACGAACCTGGCCGACCTCATCGAAAACGGCGTCGAGGCGGGCGAGGTGCGTGCCGATGTCGACCCCACTGCGCTGGCTTCCGTCATCATCGGGGCGATCTCCGGTTTGGAGGAGCAGTGGCTCCAGGACGAGTCGTTCGACATGGTCGGCGCGATGAAAGCGCTCACGACGGTGCTCCGCCGCGACCTGACGCTCACACGGGACCAGCCCCTGCATCACGCTCCGCGGCGCGGTCGGGGCTAACCGCTCCTGCGCCGCGTCGCCGATCAGTTGGCCGGGCTCAGGCAGCTGTCGAGTCCGTCCACCAGCGAGCACGCGGTCGGTGGTCTGCTCGGCTGGTAGTCGGCCGGGACTCCGCCCTGCGCGATGAGCGACCGGTAGGCCGGGACCGCCTCGGTCGGCTTCCGCTCGAGCGTCGGATCGTTCTTCCCGTCCACCGTGTAGAGGCCGAAACGGGGTGTGTAGCTGCCCCATTCGTAGTTGTCCGTGGTTGCCCAGTAGTTGTATCCGATGACATTGATGCCGTCGTCTTTTGCCCGCTGCAACCAGTAGGCGGCATCGCGGAGGTGGTCGGCGCGGGCGTAGCCGTCCGGACGGGGCTTGCCGTCCTCGGTGGGCATGCCGTTCTCGACGATGTACAGGGGCTTGCCAGGGAAGCGCTTCGCGTAGTGACGCAGCGCGTAGTAGAGGCCGTCGGGCGCCGCGCTGGCCTTCCATGGCTCCGAGAAGACGTTGGCGTAGCTCAGGTCCGTGGGGGACATCGAGTAGTAGTAGTCCAGACCGATGAAGTCGAGCTTGTGGGCGACACGGTCGAGGAAGGTCGTGTCGATCGCGGCCTCGACGACCTGGAAGTACGCCACGTTCGAGGACACCTGCGCGCCCGGCTGCACCTGGTGGATGTAGTCGTAGATCGCGTTGTGGACGGCCGCCCACCGATCGAGGGCGGCGGGGGTGTTCGCGGGATCGAGGCCACCGTGGCTGATCTCCTGGAACAGGTACGCCGACGGTTCGTTGATGGTGATCCAGGACGGGTCGTACCTCGCGTACCGGTCGACCACCTTGCGGGCATTGGCCAGCCAGTCGGTGACCATGTCCGCGTTGTTCCATCCGCCGCGGTCGAACTCCCAACCGGGATACACCCAGTGGTCGAGGGTGATCATCGGTTGCATGCCTGCGGCGCGGATGCTGGCCACCACGTCGTCGTAGAACGCCCATGCGCTCTCGTCGTAGCGGCCCTGCTGGGGCTCGAGACGCGCCCACTCGACGCCCATGCGGTACACCTTGGCTCCGAGGTCCTTCGCGTACTGGATGTCCTCCTTGTAGCGGTGGCGGAAGTCCGCCGATGTGCCGACCGGATCCTTGGTCTTGCCTGCTGCTTCATAGCGGATCCAATTGCTGTCCGGGGAGTAGCCCTCCGACTGGAACCCAGATGAGGACACCCCCCATAGGAAGTCGACGGGCAGGCTGTTGACCGTCTCGATGGACGCGGTGCTACCGAGGTCAACCGCGCTGCCGCCGCTGCCCTGCGCGGCGGCGGGGCCGCCGGCCAGCAGCGCGAGCCCGGTCAGCACCGCCAGTAGGCCGCTCGATCGTCGACGCATCAGTTCTCCTCGCATCCGTGCGCCTCGGCGCGGTGGTGATGCGAGCCACACTAACTGACCGAGTGTTCGGTAGGTCAGCTTTGGGTCAGATCGGCGTCGGGGCGATATCGCCATTCCTCACCCTCAGGTGTGTGCGTACACCTGAGGGTGAGTGGAGGAGAGTCCCTGGCCGATCAGCCCTTCCACCACGGGCGCAGCGGCACCTCGGCCTGGCCCTTCGGGCCGAGCTTGACGGCCAGCACCTGGTGAAGCTGCACCACATTGCGTTCGAACCCGAGCCGCGAACCGGCCATGTAGAGCCCCCACACCCGAGCCGTGCCCTCGCCGACCTCCGCGACGCAGGCGTCCCAGTTGTCCACCAGGTTCTGGCACCAGGCCTTGAGGGTCAGCGCGTAGTGCTCGCGCAGGTTCTCCTCGTGCCGGACCTCGAGGCCGATGTTCTGGATCTCGGTGATGATCCGGCCCGACCCGGTCAGCTCGCCGTCCGGGAACACGTAACGGTCGATGAACCCGCCCGCGCGCGCCTGGTGCCGATTGTCCGGGCGGGTGATGCAGTGGTTGAGCAGCCGGCCGCCGTCGCGCAGCTTGGACTGGATGAAACCGAAGTAGGCGGGGTAGTTGTGCACCCCGATGTGCTCGGTCAGCCCGATCGAGGACACCGCGTCGAAGCCGGTTTCGGTGATGTCCCGGTAGTCGGAGTGCCGGACCTCGGCGAGATCCGAGAGGCCCTCGTCGGCAATGGCCTTCTGCGCCCACGCGGCCTGCTCGGCGGACAGTGTCACCCCGATCACCTTGACGCCGCGCCGGGCCGCGAAGCGGACCATCGAGCCCCAGCCGCAGCCGATGTCGAGCAGTCGGTCGCCCGCCTTGAGTCCGAGCTTGTCGAACACCAGCCGGTACTTGTTCTCCTGCGCGTCCTCGAGGCTCTGGTTCGGCGACTTGTACGCCGCACAGGTGTAGGTCATCGAGGGGCCGAGCACGTACTCGTAGAAGGTGTTCGACACGTCGTAGTGGTGGTGGATGACCTCGGCGTCGCGGGTCTTGGAGTGGCGCATGCCCTCCGCCAGCCTGCGCCAGCGGGGGAGGGCCTCCTGCGGCGGAGGCGCGATGGGCCGCAGCAGGTCCCAGCCGAGCGAGCGGGTGATGCTCGCGATCGTCAGCGCCGACGGCCGCCGGAAGTGCAGGTCGTCGCCCATCACCCGGAGGACCTCGTACGGGTCGCCCGGGTGGACGCCGGTCGCCTCGAGATCGCCCGCGACATAGGCGCGTGCCATGCCGAGGTCGCCGGGCGCGGTCGCCAGGTACGTGGTGCCCCGCGGGGACTTGAGCGTCAGCCCGTACTCGGCATCCTCCGGGCCCGCGGCGCTGCCGTCGTAGGCGGTGAAGCGGACCGGGATGTCACCGTCCGCGACGGTCTCGAGGATCTCGGCGATCGAGAGCTTGTGGTGGCCGTTGCGGGTCTGGGTACTGGCGTCTTTGAACGTGGTCACTTGCGTTGCACCGCCTTCGAATACAGGTCCAATAGTCGCGAATCGGGGTCGTACTTCTGCTTCAGGATGGAGTAGTTGTCGCCGCCGTAGAGGCGGGCGAAGTCGTCGGCGTCGTAGTAGGAGTCCGAGTACAGGGACTTGTGCCCTTCGAACCGTCCGACGGTGTCCTCGATCAGCCGGTTCGCCGCTCCCTCGGGGGCGCCCGGCGTGATCGGCACCGACGACCAGAAGCCGACGTTGACGTAGGTGCGCTTCGGCTCGAGCGGATACAGCGGCCACGGCCGCACGGCGGACGCGCCCGCGGGCCCGGGTTCGCGCAACCGCAGCGGGCACAGCCACAGCGGCTCGATGGGGATCTCGCGCAGGAACCAGGACACGAAGTCCGCCGTGTGCTCGATCGGTACCTCGACGTCCTGCACGACCCGCTCGCGCGGCGGATTGCCCTTGCGGCGTTCGAGGCGGTCGCCGATGTCGTACTTCTGGTCGAGGGCGATCAGCTTCCAGTAGAAACTGCTGCGCCGGTAGCGCTTCGGCCACACGCGCCTGATCCGCGGATTCTGCGCGCCGAACGCCCGCGAGCACCAGAACCAGTCGGTGTCCCAGCGCCACAGGTAGTCCGCGATCGTGAGCCGATCCGTGGAGCGCTGCTGCAGCGAGCGGTAGTAGATCTGCTGGCCCGTGTAGTCGCTGGCCGGACCGCCCTCGTCGGTCTGCGTGCCGAGGGTCAGATAGGACTCGGTCGCGGAGAACACCACGCCGTCGAGGTAGTCCACCGCGATACCGTCGTGGCTTCGATCGGTGCCGATGCGGTCCATCGCGTTCTGCAGGTCGGTGAGGTCGTCGAAGCGCAGGTGCCGCAGCGCGACAAACGGTTTCACCGGTTCCAGTTCGATGCGGAGCCGGGTGGAGTAGCCGAGGGTTCCGTAGGAATTGGGGAACCCCCAGAACAGGTCCGAGTGCTCGCCGTCGGGCGTGGCGGTGATGATCTCTCCGCTGCCGGTCAGCACGTCGATCTCGAGCACCGACTCGTGCGGTAGCCCGTTCCGGAACGAGGTCGACTCGATGCCGAGGCCGGTGACCGCGCCGCCGAGGGTGATGGTCTTGAGTTGGGGGACCACCAGCGGCGCCAGGCCGTACGGCAGGGTCGCGGCGACCAGGTCCTCGTAGGTGCACATGCCCGCGACGTCGGCGGTGCGGGCGGTGGGGTCGACCGAGATCACCCCACCGAGCCCGGACACGTCCAGGCCGGGCGCATTCGTCTTTGCCCGCGCCCGGAACAGGTTTGAGGTCTTCTTCGCCAGGCGCACCGTCGCGGAGGGCGGGATCGCGTGGTAACTGGCGAGCAGACGCTGGACACCGGCACGATGGGCCGCCGCGCCGGTGTGACCCGGCGTGGATGTTCGTCGACCCAGTCGTTGCAACGCACTCTGAGAGGCAGCCACCCCCCGACGCTATCGCCTGGGTGCGACACCGGCCACCCAAGTGCAAGGCGGTCCTGCGAAACGTCACGCAAATGTTGCGAACCGGTCGCGATCCGGGGTTCGTGGCACCGCTGTGATCCGACACACACGGGGCCGAGCGGGCTGGCCCGTCGGTTCTCGGAGCGGGCACGATGACGGGGTCGGCCACACACAGCGTCGAGGTCGGACGGGTCCTGCGGGGTCCGGCGAGCAGAGCCAAGGAGATCCACAGTGGGACAGGTCAGCGCAAGCAGTTCGGTCGAGGTCGCGGCGGCACCGGAGCGGGCGCTCGCGGCGCTCACCGACTACGAGACGGTGCGACCCCGCATCCTCACCGAGCAGTACCTGGACTACCGGGTCCTCGAGGGCGGCCAGGGTGCGGGCACGGTCGCGCAGTGGACGCTGAAGGCGACCGAGAAGCGTTCGCGTGACATCAAGGCCACCGTGACCGTCGACGGCAACACCGTCACCGAGAAGGATGCCAACTCCACTCTCGTCACCACCTGGACCGTCGCCCCGTCCGGCGCGGGATCCACGGTCACCACGACCACCGAGTGGAAGGGCGCGGGCGGCATCGGCGGCTTCTTCGAGCGCACCTTCGCGCCGGGCGGGCTGCGGAAGATCCAGGCGGCCGTGCTGGCGAACCTTGCCCGCGAACTGGCCTGACGAGGCCCCGTCGCCGCCGCTGACCGATGCGTTCGGTCAGCGGCCGTCGAGATAGCGGACGATGCCGAACACCACCGCCTGCGCGTACCGGGCCCGGCCCTCCTCGCCGGTCATGGCGCGCGCCTCGTCCGCGTTGCGCATGTTGCCCAGCTCGACCAGGATCGACGGCCGCTCGGACAGGTTGAGTCCGCTGAGGTCGTCGCGGGGCATCAGTCCGCCGGTGCCGACATAGGTGGACGGGATGAGGCCGGACGTCTCGAGTGCGTCGCGCATGGACTTGGCGAACGCGACCGAGGCGCCGGCCTGAACCGCATTCAGCGGCGGCGCCGAGAAGCAGACGTGGAATCCGTGCTGGTCCGGTGCGGCGCCGTCGGCGTGGATCGCGACGACCACGTCGGCACCGGATGCGTTGGCTTCGGCGGCCCGCCGGTCCACGCACGCGGCGACGGAGGTGTCGTCGGCGCGGCTCAGCAGCACCCGGGCGCCGAGATTCTCGAGCTCGGTGCGCATCTGGGCGACGACCTCCCAGTTGAGGGAGTGCTCGGGGAAGCCGCCGTCGGTGCTGGTGCCGGTGGTCTGACATTCCTTGGTGCCGCCGCGCCCGGTCGGGACCTGCGCGGACATGCCCGCGCCGCCAACGCCGTTGTGGCCGGGATCGAGGAACACCGTCTTGCCCTGGAGCGAGGCCGAACGCACCAGCTCGGCGGCGGTGGTGGTGGGGGCCGCGGTCACGCCCGCGGCGGTCTCGGTTGGGATCGTGCAGCCGGACAGCGCCAGCGCCGAGGCAGCGGCGGCCGTGAGCAGGACGCTCCGGTACCCGGCCGACTTCGCACGCACCGACCCACGCTATCCGGATGCGGCTACGCTGACGGGGCAACACGCAGAAAGGACATCGACGTGCAGCCCGGTGGACAACCCGATATGCAGCAGCTCCTCGCGCAGGCCCAGCAGATGCAGCAGCAACTGATGGCCGCGCAGGCAGAGATCGCCGAGGCGGAGGTCACCGGCCAGGCCGGCGGTGGACTCGTGACCGCCACGGTCAAGGGGACCGGCGAGGTCGTCGCGTTGACGATCGACCCGAAGGTCGTCGATCCCGAGGACGTCGAGACCCTGCAAGACCTGGTGATCGGTGCGATCGCGGACGCATCGGGCAAGGCGCAGGAGATCGCGGCGGGCAAGCTCGGCCCCCTCGCGGGCGGCCTGCCCGGGCTCCCCTTCTAGAGGCCGCGGTGTACGAGGGTCCGGTACAGGATCTGATCGACGAGCTCGGCAAGCTGCCGGGCATCGGGCCCAAGAGCGCGCAGCGCATCGCCTTCCACCTGCTCAGCGTGGAGCCGCCGGACATCGACCGGCTGCAGAACGCGCTGCAGCGGGTCCGGGACGGGGTGCAGTTCTGCGTCGTGTGTGGGACGGTGTCCGACAAGGAGAAGTGCCGGATCTGTGCGGACGCCCGCCGCGACCGCACCGTCATCTGTGTCGTCGAGGAGCCCAAGGATGTGCAGGCGGTGGAGCGGACGCGGGAGTTCCGTGGCCGGTACCACGTGCTCGGCGGCGCGCTCGACCCGCTCAGCGGTGTCGGCCCGGACCAGCTCCGTATTCGGGAGCTGTTGGCGCGCATCGGCAATCAGGAGGACGGCGTCGACGTCTCGGAGGTGATCATCGCGACCGATCCGAACACCGAGGGCGAGGCCACCGCGACGTATCTGGTCCGGATGCTGCGCGACTTCCCCGGCCTGACGGTCTCCCGGCTGGCCTCGGGTCTGCCGATGGGTGGAGACCTGGAGTTCGCCGACGAGCTCACCCTCGGGCGGGCTCTCTCGGGGCGCCGTACCCTCTGACACGATCGGTGGGTCGACCCAGTTCGGCTGCGTGGTGACGGCGGATTCCGGTGTTAGCGTGGGTGTATGCCGGTCCTTGGACCAGGGTCACGCCCGACCGCAGGCTGCCTAGCGAGGCACGCCCGCATCGGGTTCCTCGTGTGCTCCTGTGCGATCGCGCTCGCGGTGTCGCCCGGGCAGGGGACGGCCGGTGCGCAGTCTGCCGTCCCGTCGCCTCCCGGCGCCGGGCTCCCGGCACTCATCGATTCGATAGTGCCGCCGCCGGCGCTCGGCCCCCCGCCGCGCGAGGTGCCGCCGATAGCGGCAGCGCCGGGTGAGCCTGCCGGCATCCAGGATCTGCGGATCGCGGTCATGCCCTCGGACGTGGGCGACCCGTTCTTCGACGAGTGGCCGGATTCGATGGGGGACAGCGCGAACGGCGACGTGCTCGCGACGAGAGACGTGACCGCTGCGGCGGCGCCCTTCGTCGGTGCGCCGGTGCGCGAGGTCCGGCAGCTCAAGGTCCGGACGACCGACTCCGCGGGCGTGCCATCGTTCGCGACCGCGACGCTGGTCATCCCCGCCACACCGTGGACCGGACCCGGTGGCCGTCCGGTGGTGGTCAACAACCTGCCCATCGATGCGCTCGGGCGCGCCTGCACGCCCGGCTACACGTTGGCGCACGGCCTGAGCCTGTCGACCAACGTCGCCGACTTCGTCCCGCCGACGACCGCGTTGGCGACCCGCCGCGGCTACGCGGTCCTCATCCCCGACCACGAGGGACCGCGGATGGCCTACGCCGAGCCGTATGTCGCCGGCCACGCGGTCCTGGACACCATCCGCGGACTGCGCCGCGCGCTACCCGACGAGTTCGGCGCGAGCAGGATCGCGATGACGGGCTACTCGGGCGGGGCGATCGCCACCCACGGCGCGGTCAAACTGATCGACTCCTACGCCCCGGACCTGGCAGGCGACATCGTCGGTGCCGCGCTCGGCGGGGTTCCCGCCGACTTCGAGATGCTCACCCGGAGCATGAACGGCAACCTCGCGACCGGGTTGCTCCACGGCGCGACCCTGGGGATCGCGAGGGAACGCACCGAGATCCTCGGCCTCGCCAACAACCTGGCGCAGCAGCTGGCCACCTCCCCGCTCAAGGACCAGTGCGTCGTCACGCTCGGCGCGGCGGGTGTGACGTTCCTGCCGATGGAGGTGATGGCCGACATCGACAACCCGTTCGCCTCGCCGCAGGCCCGCGAGCTCTATCGCGACATGAAGATGGCAGGCATCGCGTCCGGCGCCCCGCTGTACATCTACAACGGCGGGCAGGAGTTCTGGATCCCGGCCGTTGGGGCGCGGGCCCTCTACACGGAGCAGTGCGGGCTCGGCGTCCCCGCGGTGTACCGGGAGGTGTTCGGCGAGCACCTCATCGCCGCGGTCACCGGCTACTCGGGGGCGGTCCATTGGCTCGACGAGCGGTTGCGTGGGATACCCGCGCCGGACGAGTGCCCGCCCGCATGACCACGCGGATGTCGGTGCAGGAGCGTAGGTTCGGCACCGCACACCGTCAGCAGCCATACCTCGGCCATAGGAGACAGCAGTGCCTGAACCCAAATCCATCGTCGGCGCACCCTGTTGGGTGGACCTGACCAGTTCGGATCCGCAGCGCGTCATCCCCTTCTACTCCGGTCTCTTCGGGTGGGCGGCCGACACCAACGAGGACCCGCAGTACGGCGGCTACTCGATCTTCAGCAAGGACGGCAAGCCCATCGCGGGCCTCGGGCCGCAGCAGGAGGGCAATCCGTACGGCAACGTCTGGACCGTCTACCTCGCGTCCGAGGACGCGGCGGCGACCGCGGACAAGGCAGCGGCCGCGGGAGGTCAGGTGATGATGCCCGCGATGGTGGTCGGGGACCAGGGCACGATGGCGATCATCGGTGACCCGGCAGGCGCCGTGGTCGGTGTCTGGCAGGCCGATCAGCACCGTGGATTCGGTCTGGTGGACGAGGCGGGCGCCCCGGTCTGGTTCGAGACGATGTCCCGCGACTACGCGGCCGCGTTGCCGTTCTACGAGAGCGTGTTCGGCTGGAGGTACGACGCGATCGGCGACGGCGACGAGTTCCGCTACTCCCAGGCCAAGATCGGCGACGAGATGGTGGCTGGCGCGATGGACGCATCCGGATTCCTGCCCGAGGGTGTGCCGTCGTTCTGGCAGTTCTACATCGGGGTGCAGGACACGGATCTGGCGCTCGAGAAGGTGGTCGAACTCGGTGGCACGGTCGTCCGCCCGGCGGAGGACACGCCGTTCGGCCGGTTGGCGGCGGTGGCCGATCCGCTGGGCGCGAACTTCCAGATCTCCTCGATCCAGGAGCAGTAGCGGCGTCGGGACGGCGTGCCGGGTCAGACCCGTTCGGTGAGCGTGGCCAGGCCGTCACCGGAAAGGTCCACCAGTCCGGCGGGCCGTCCCGTCATCGCGAGGACGAGGGAGAGCATCGGTCCGGTCACCTCCGGCCCGGACCCCGTCGACCAGTCGGCGTCCTCGGCACGGAGCGTGAGTCCGGAAATGCGGGTCTTCGTGCCGATGAGCAGGTTCGAGCCCTTGAAGAAGTCCGCAACGCGGATCAGTGCGTCCGGCGGGTACTCGTGCGTGATGCCGAGGGGGCGCCGGATGTCCTCGGCATGCACGATCGTCTCGCCCAGCCAGGTGTCGACCGGGCCGGGTGGGCCGGTGGACGCACCCATGACGGCGCGAAACTCGGCAAGGGTGTCGGCGGGCGTGCCCGCGGTCTCCCGTGCGATCTCCTTCGCGAACATCGGTTCGAACCGGAACCCGGTCCCCGCCATCTTGCGGAGGAATCGCGGGCGCGTCATCTTCGCGGTCGCGGTCATGTGACCGAGCGTCTCCCACACCGACCACTGCCCGCACAGCGACGGGGTGGACCATTGCTCCTCGGTGAGCGAGGCGAGGTCGTCGGCGAGGGCCGACCGCTCGGCGTGAATCGTGGGCCACGGGCTGGGTGCTGCCATGGTGCCTCCCGGAACGGCTACCGACGCTGTCGTATCGGTACTTCTGACGATCGTCCTCGCCGCCCGATTTCGCAATCGCCGGCAGGTCGCGTCGCCGCAGAAACAACCCCTGATTCGCAGGTCAGAACTATTGCAGAGGGTGCGGAGCCGGGCGTACCCTCAAGAGTGCGGATCAAGAAGAGAGGCCGGTAACGGTCGGGAACTTGAGAAGCAGAGATCCGGCCGAGGATGCGATTAATCGCTACATCCCCGGCCGAACCCCTGTCTGGGGGAGGTTCGAGACCTTGGCCCCGATCAGCTGAGCAGCTTGGCCTTGAGGTCGGCGATGTCCTGGCTCGTCAGACCGAGCCCCTGGCTCACGTAGTTGTCGAAGCTGCCGAACTTCTCGTTCGCCGTGGCGAAGGCGGAATCGAGCCAGGCCTGCTCCACGGTGTTGGACTGGATGCTCCCGGTGACGCTCGACCCGCCACCCTCACCGGCGAGGTACTCGTTGCTGAGCATGAAGTCCTCGTTCACGGTCTCGCGAGGGACGCCGAGGATCGTGAGCAGCACAGCCGACAGGAAGCCGGTCCGATCCTTGCCGCTCGTGCAGTGGTAGAGCACCGGGTCGGGGGAGTTCTTGATGTCCAGCAGGACGGCCTTGAACGCGGCGTAGGCGGCGGGATCGCTGGCCATGAACTTGTAGGCCCGCCCCAGATCCACGATGGCGAGCGGGTCGCCGCTGCCGCCGAACACGTCGCGGTGGTACACGGTGGCGCCCGCGGGGATCTTGTCCTTCTCGAGCGCCTGCTCGTAGCCGGTCCGCAGGTCTTCGACCGTCTTTACGTTGAGCTGCACGAGCTTGGCCAGGTCGTCCGCGGTGAGGGCGTTGAGCGCGTCGCTGCGCAGCACGAGCCCGGACCGGACGGTCTTCCCGTCGGTGGTGGTGTAGCCGCCCAGGTCGCGGGCGTTCGGGGCGCCCGTCAGGTGCAGCGAGTGATCGACGGCGGCGGGCGCGACGACCGTTGTCGGTGCGGCCGCGGCGATCGACGGGACGGGAGCGAGCAGGAGGCCGGCGGTCAGGGCGAGAGCCGCCGCCGACTTGGTCCGGATGAGGGTGCGGTGGGACACGGAGGGTTCTCCTCTTTCGATCGAGGTGACATTGGCATGGTGCTCGAGCTCGAATGGCTCCGAGGCTAGCGCCGCGCCGGATCGAGAGAGGGGTATTTCGTTAAAATACGGATTGTAATTGCAGCCGCCGCCCCACCGAGGCGGTCTAGCGGCCGACCGCGAGGCGTTCCCGGCGCAGCCGGTCGACCTCCTCGAGCTCCAGCGGCTCGAGGGCGTCGACGCCCAGCGCACGGGCAAGCAGCAGGTCCGCCAGCTCCGGGTTGCGGGCAAGAGCGGGGCCGTGCATGTAGGTGCTGATCACCGAGCCCTGCACCACGCCCTCCAGGCCGTCGCCGACGCCGTTGCCGACACCGTGCGTGACCCGGCCGAGCGGCATCGCGTCCGCGCCGAGGCTGGTGCCGCCGCGATGGTTCTCGAACCCGGTGAGCGGCTGGGTCAGCCCGTCGAGCGCGGGTCGGGTGATGACCTCGCCGATCGAGCGCTCGGCCTGCGGCGAGGTGGTGACGTCGAGCAGCGACACGCCCTCGACGCGTTCGCCCGCCGAGGTCTCGTACCAGTGCCCGAGCACCTGGATGGCCGCGCAGATCGCCAGCACGGGGGCGCCGCGCCCGGCCGCCTTCTGCAGGCCCGGGTAGCGGGCCAGGTGCCGGGTCGCCAGGCGCTGCGCCGAGTCCTCCGCGCCGCCGAGGGTGTAGACGTCCAACGACTCGGGCACCGGATCGGACAGTGTGATCTCGACGATCTCCGCGTCGATGCCACGCATCCGCAGCCGCTGGCGCAGGATCAGCGCGTTGCCGCTGTCGCCGTAGGTCCCCATCACATCGGGCAGCACCAGTCCGATCCGGACCGTCGACTCAGGCATCCCTGTTCTCCTTCGCGATGGCCGTGTTCAGGTCACGGAACGCCGTGTAGTTGGCCAGCACCTCGACCCGCCCGGGCGGACAGGATGCGATGGCGCGCAGCGGGTTCGGCTCCAGTGTGTGTTCGACGCCGGCGTAGGTCAGGCGGACCGCGAGGTCCGTCGCCCGCTCGCCGGACGCCACCACCTTGACGCCCTCGAAATGCTCGAACCGAACGTCCCACAGCCAGGACAGGTCCTCACCGTCGGGCACCTGGCCGTTGACCGCGATGACCAGCCCGTCGACATCGTGGTCGATCATCGACAGCGCCTCCTGCCAGCCGGCCGGATTCTTGGCCAGGAGCATCCGCAGCGTGTGCGCACCGACCTGGACGGAGCTGTAGCGACCGGCGATCTCGCGGACCGAGGCGGCCGCGGCGACGGCGTCCTCCGCGCGCGCGCCAAGCGTGACCGCCGCCGCGACGGCCTGGGCGGCGTTGCCGCGGTTCGCCTTTCCCGGCAGCGTCAGCGACATCGGGATCTTCGAACCGTCCGGGCCGTAGAGGTGGTCGTCGTCGAGCCACCAGTCGGGGGTCGGCCGCTCGAAGTCGGTGCCGGTGCTGCGCCAGTGGTTGTAGGCGATGCCCGTCGCGTCGCCCGTGCGCTCCTCCCAGACGATCGGCTCGCCGCTGCGAGGGCAGCTCACCGAGTCGCCCGCCCAGCCGCCGCCCGCCGCGACCCACACGACGTTCGGTGCGTCGTAGGCCGCGGAGGCGACCAGAACGTCATCGCAGTTCGCGATCACCACGGCGTCGGGATGCCTGGCCAGGCCGGCCCGCAGTTTGCGCTCGATCATGTTGATCTCGCCGACCCGGTCGAGCTGGTCGCGGCTGAGGTTGAGCAGCACGATCGCCTGGGGCTGCAGGGCGTCGCTGACGTGCGGGACGTGCAGCTCGTCGACCTCGATGGCGGCCAGCGACGCGTCCACGTGGGAGCTGAGCGCGGCGACGATGCCCGCGTCCATGTTCGCGCCGTCGGCCTGGGTCGCGACGTCGCCGATGGTGGCCAGCGCCGCCGCCGTCATCCGCGTTGTCGTCGACTTGCCGTTGGTCCCGGTGATCACGACGGTGCGCTTGCCGCTGCCGAGCTGGCTCATCAGGGTGGGGTCGATCTTGAGGGCGATCAGGCCGCCGATCATCGAGCCCTTGCCCCGGCCCGCCTTCTGCGAGGCCCAGGCGGCCGCGGCCGCGGCGCGCAGCGCGAGGCGGCCGCGCACGGAGAATCGGGTGGCCGGGCCGGTCGCCCCGGAATTGCCCGGGCGGGTGGCCCCATCATGACGAGTAGACACGGGCAGAGTTTTCCACACCCGCGGCCATGGTCAGATTCGTGCCGGTTGCGGGGTGGGCATCGTCACTGGACCGGGCGTCGCCTGCATCGTCGACGCGGGCTCACGCGTGGCGGACGGTGCGCCCGCCCGCGCCATGCCGCCGAGGCACCCGCCGACCACCACCACCGCGCCGACCAGCGACAGGGCGCTGGGTCGCTCGCCCAGCACCAGCCAGGCGGCACCGATCCCGACGACCGGGACCAGCAGCGAGAACGGCGCGACGACGCCCGCCGGGTAGCGGCTCATCAACGCGGACCACAGCCCCGAGCCGGCGATGGTGCCGAGCAGGACGATGTACGCGAGTCCGGCGAGCGCGGGCCAGCCGTCGGCGCTGAAGGAGTCGCCGAGGGCGGACCAGCCGGTCGTGGGGCCCTCGACCGCGGCGGAGAGCGCCAGCATGGGAAGCGGCGCCACCACGGTCATCCACAGCGTCAGCCGCAGCGGGTTGTCCGCGCGGGCGAGCCGGTTGCCGAGGTTGCCGAAGGCCCAGCCGAGAGCGGCGAGCAGGGTGAGCAGCACCGGCAGTAGCGCCGCGTGCTGGGCGCGATCCCAGCCGATCATCGACATCCCGCACACCGCGACCGCGATCCCGAGGAGTTGGCGGCGGCTCACGTGCTCGCGCAAGAGCAGCGCGCCGAGCAGCACGGTGAAGGGCGCCGAGGCCTGCAGCACGAGGGAGGCCAGTCCGGTCGGCATGCCGGTCTTCATCGCCCAGAACAGGAACCCGAACTGCGCCACGCCGAATCCGAACCCGTACAGCAGCAGCCAGCGCACCGGCACATTCGGCCGCGGCACGAACAGCACCACCGGGATCGCGATGACCAGGAACCGCAGGGCCGCGAAGAAGAACGGCGGGAAGTGGTCGAGCCCGGCGCGGATCGCGAGGAAGTTCAGTCCCCACAGCAGCGCGACGGTCAGTCCGAGGGCTCGGTCACGGTTGGTCATGGCGTTAATCGTGAGCGAGCGAAAGCATCAGAACAATCGAATAAAAATGGACGGTTGATGTAGATCTTCTACATCAACCGTCCATCGATGGTGCGGCTGTTCGTTACCGCGCGAGTGCCTGTTCGTGCACGCCCTGGACGGCGCGGCCGGAGGGGTCGGCCATCGCGGCGAATTCCGGGTCCCACTCGAGTGCGGCGGGGGTGGAGCAGGCGATGGACTTGCCGCCCGGCACTGTGGCCGCGCAGGCCTCGCCGGGGAAGTGCTGGGCGAAGATCCGCCGGTAGAGGTAGGCCTCCTTGGTTTCCGGCGTGTTGTGCGGGAACAGCTGCGCGGCGGACGCGAGTTCGGCGTCGGTGACCGCGGCCTCGGCGTGGTCCTTGAGGCCGTCGATCCAGCCGTAGCCGACGCCGTCGCTGAACTGCTCCTTCTGCCGCCACAGGATCTGCTCGGGCAGCGCACCCTCGAATGCCTCGCGGATCACGGCCTTCTCGATCCGGCGGCCGCCTGCCATCTTGTGGGTGGCGTCCATGCTCATCGCGGTGTCGAGGAACTCCAGGTCCAGGAACGGCACCCGCGCCTCCACACCCCAGGCCATCATCGACTTGTTCGCGCGCAGGCAGTCGTAGCTGTGCAGGGCGTCGAGCTTGGCGACGGTCTCCTCGTGGAAGGCCTGCGCGGACGGCGCCTTGTGGAAGTACAGGTAACCGCCGAACATCTCGTCGGCGCCCTCCCCGGACAGGACCATCTTCACGCCCATCGCCTTGATCCGACGCGCCAGCAGGAACATCGGGGTCGAGGCCCGGATGGTGGTGACGTCGTAGGTCTCGATGTGCCGGATCACCTCCGGCAACGCGTCGAGGCCCTCGGCAAAGGTGTAGACGAAGCCGTGGTGCTCGGTGCCGAGGGAATCAGCGGCGAGCTGGGCGGCCGCCAGGTCCGGCGAGCCCTCCAACCCGATCGCGAACGAATGCAGGTGCGGCCACCACGCCTCGCTGCGGTCGTCGTCCTCGACGCGGTCGCGGGCGAACCGGGCCGCGCACGCGGCCACCAGTGACGAGTCGAGACCACCGGAGAGCAGCACGCCGTAGGGGACGTCGGTCATCATCTGCCGGTGCACCGCCTGCTCGAACGCGGCCCGCAGCTCCTGCGGCGCCACCTGGGTGCCGACGGTGGCGGAGTGTTCACGCCACGGCTTGTCGTAGTAGCGGCGCAGCTCGCCGGTCGCGCTGTCGTAGAGGTGGCCCGGCGGGAACGCGGCCACGTCCTCGCACACCCCGACCAGTGCCTTCATCTCCGACGCGACCAGGATGCGGCCGGCACTGTCGTGGCCCCAGTACAGCGGGATCACCCCGATCGGGTCGCGGGCGATCAGGAACCGCTGCTGCTCGGCGTCGAACAACGCGAACGCGAAGATGCCGTTGAGCCGGTTCACGAAATCGGTGTCCCCCTCGCGGTAGAGGGCGCTGATCACCTCGCAGTCGGAGCCGGTGGTGAAGTCGTAGTCGCTGGCCTCGCGCAGCTCACGGTGGTTGTAGATCTCCCCGTTGACCGCCAACGCGAGGTGACCGTCCCGCGAGCGCAGCGGCTGCGACCCGCTGGCCGGGTCCACGATCGCCAGGCGCTCGTGCACCAGGATCGCGCCGTCACCGACGAACACACCGCTCCAGTCGGGCCCGCGGTGCCGTTGCCTGCGCGACAGTTCCACGGCCTGAACGCGCAGCGCGGCCAGATCGTCGCCGGACTGCAGACCGAAAATGCCGAGGATCGAACACACGGGGCCGAACTCCTTTGAATCGTGGCAGGAGAGGCCGACCGATGCCTGCCCCCGCTGGGTTGGTCGATGACGCAACACAGCGAGGGCCCACCGAGGCAGGCCCTCGCCATGTGAATCTGTTGAAGGTTACTCGTTGTTACCGTGCCGTTCGCCCGCCATTGCGGATTCGTGCCAACAGGCGGGATGACCGGCCCTCCGATCGGAGTTATCCGGCCGCAACGTGCTCCTCGAGTAGATCGAGCGACTCGCCGTGGTCGTCGCCCACCTTGGCCAGCAGGCCGGTGGCCAGGAGCAGCCAGGACAGCACCTGCGCGCCCGGCTTTCCCGCGAACGCCGGGCGGAAGCGAATGGTCTCGGTGACGATGTGGCCGCCGTCCGCCGGCTCCATGGTGAGCACCACATCCTGCCGAATGCCCCGTTGCTTACCGGAGAACTCGAACACCCTGTTCGGCTCGTGCCGGGTGATGGTCCAGCGGACGACGTCGAAGTCGCATTCCTCGCCGTGCTTGGCGTCCCAGCCGTGCCCCGCGGCCATCGCGAAGTCCGGCCCGAGCACCGTCTCCGTCTTGTGCTCCTCGTACAGCCCCGATTCCGTCGGATGGGTGAAGGCGTGCCAGATGACGTCAGGGTCACCCTCAAGCAGTCGCCAGTTCGTGAACGATGCATAGCCCATTGCTGCTCCCTGATGGTGTGGCCCGGTCCGCGTCCCCAACGCGTGCGCGGCGGGCGAAGTTGTTGCCGGACAGAGTAGCTTTCCTGCATGGACGCCGAACGCCTCCGTGTGCTGCGTGAGCTGGCCGACCGGGGCACGGTGTCCGCGGCCGCGGCCGCTCTCTCGATGACCCCGTCGGCGGTGTCCCAGCAACTCAAGATCCTCGCCCGCGAGGCGGGGGTCGCGATCCTGGAACCGGACGGCCGTCGCCTGCGGCTCACCGATGCCGGGCACGCGCTGGTCCTGCGCGCGGAGGATGTGCTGGCCGCCCTGGACCGGGCAAGTGCGGAGATGGCCTCCTATCGGGGGTCACCGCGCGGGCGGGTCCGGGTCGCGCTGTTCCCCTCCGGGGCAGCGCTGCTGCTGCCGGGCGTGCTCGCCCGGATCTCCGAGCTCGGGGTGGAGATCGAGGCTCAGGACGTGGACGAGCCGGCATCGGCGGTGCCGCAGTTGTTGGCCGATTTCGACGTGGTTCTCACCCACCGCGACGAGCGTGCTCCCTCGCTGATCTCGCCGCGGGTGCGGACGGAGGCGCTGATGCGCGAGCCCATCGACCTGCTCCTCGGCCCGGGGCATCCGCTGGCCGACAGGTCCGAAGTCGGGCTCGACGAGCTGGCGGACGAGAGTTGGATCAGCGTGCGCGGCGGGTTCCCCGTCGACGATGTGTTGCAGTCGGTGGCCGCCGCCACCGGGGTCCAGCCGCGGGTGGTCCAGCGCATCAACGACTTCCGGGTGATAGAGGAGCTGGTCGCGGCCGGCCACGGGGTGGCGCTGATGCCGCGATATGCGCTCGCGCACCCGGGGCTGGTGGGCAAGCGTCTCGCCGGTGTCCGGGCGGCCCGAATCTACGAGTTGGCGACCAGGCCCGCGGCGACGGACCGGCCCGCGGTCGGGGCGGTGCTCGCCGCCTTCCGGGAGGAAGCGGCACACGTGAACGGGTGAGGCACAGACGACGAAACTCCGGCCACCGCAGGGGTGCCCGGAGTTTCGTCGGTGAAGCGGGAGAAGGCTAGGAGAGCGCCTTGCTCTTGAGTGCCGTGAACTCGGCCTCCGTGATGGCGCCGCTGTCCAGCAGTGCCTTCGCGTCCGCGATCTGGTCCGCCGGGGACTTTCCGCCCGCGACGGTCTTGATGTACGCGTCCTGCTGTTCCTTGTACTGCTGCGCCTGAGCGATGGACCGCTTGGTCATGCTGTCACCGCGGGCGATGAGGTAGATCAGAGCCGTGAGGAACGGCACGAAGATCAGGAAGAAGACCCACACCGCCTTCCACCAACCGGACAGCTTGTGGTCACGGAAGAGGTCTCCGATGATCGAGAAGAGCAGCATCAGGTACGCCACGAAGGCGAAGGTGATGATGATCAGCCACAGGAAATCCCAAAACGAGTTCACGTCGTTCATCAAAAGCTCCATTCACCTAAGGATCTGACTGTTCGTCTGAGGATCCCAGAGCCGGGGTGCCGCGGGCTTCATCCTTTGCAGGTGAGTTGCGATTCATCCGTGCGGGGTGAGGCGACGTGTGGGGGGAGGGGGCAGTCTGGGCGGCATGAGCGACTCACTGAACATCGGCCCGGTGGAGCTGGTCGTGCTGACCTTTCCCGGGGCGCAAGTTGATCCCGGAACCATCGCTGCGCTCCAGGATGTGGTCGAACGGGGCTACGTCACGCTGCTCGACCTCGTCTACATCGCGAAGGACACCGACGGGACCATCACCCAGGTGGACGTTGACGAGGATCTCGACGAGGTCGGCCTCGCCATCCTGTCGATCGAGGCGAAGGCGCTGATCAGCGACGAGGACCTCGACGTGGTTCGCGACTCGCTGGAGCCGGGCACCTCGGCCGCGGTGATCGTCTATGAGGAGACGTGGGCGCGCCAGATCGCTGCGTCCGTCCGCGGCGCGGGTGGCGAGGTCGCCCTGCACGTTCAGATTCCCCGCGATGCCGTCGTTGCGGCCGTCGTGGCCGCACTGTAGGAATTCCGCACCAGCACAGGAGAGTCACATGGTTTTCAGAGCCGGCCGCAGGGGCCGTCCAGGATTGCTCGGCACCGTTGCGCGCACCGCCGTCATCGCGGGCACGGCCCAGGCGACGTCCAACGCGATGAACCGTCGGTCCCAGCAGAAGGCCGCTGAGCAGCAGGCCTATGCAGACCAGCAGGCGGCGCAGCAGCAGGCCGCCTACGCGCAGCAGGCCCAGGCTCAGGCCGCGTACGCACCGCAGGTTCAGGCGCCGCAGGCCGCGCCCGCGGGTGACGACCTCATCACCAAGCTGCAGCAGCTCGCTCAGCTGCACGAGTCGGGGGCACTCTCCGACGAGGAGTTTGCCGCCGCGAAGGCCCAGCTGCTCGGTTAGGCGGCTTCGCCGCCCGTGAGTACTTGTGGTCCCCAGGCGGGCCACAAGTACTCACGGCTCAAGGTCTCTGCCGGCATCGACGAGAGGATCACCGGTTCCATGACGACTTCCGAGGACGCGACCGCGACGATCGCGGCGGCCAACGAGCGGGCCGCTCACACCCTCCCGTTTGCCGACGACACCGATCTGGCCGACGCCGAGCGCGGGTTCATCGCGGCATTGAACCCGGGGGTGGTGACCGGTGCCGACGGAACGGTGGTGTGGGACAACGATTCCTACGCGTTCCTCGAGGGGACCTGCCCGCCGACCGTGAACCCGAGCCTGTGGCGCCAGTCGGGGCTGGTCGCGAAGCAGGGCCTGTTCGAGGTGCGTGAGCGGGTGTACCAGGTCCGCGGTCTCGACCTGTCGAACATGACGCTGATCGAGGGCGAGACCGGCGTGGTGGTGATCGACCCGCTGATCTCGCGGGAGACCGCGGCCGCCGGACTCGCGCTCTACCACGAGCACCGCGGCGATCGGCCCGTCACCGGCGTCATCTACACGCACTCGCACATCGACCACTTCGGTGGCGTCAAGGGCGTCACGACGGAGGAGGACGTGGCCGCGGGGCGATGCCCGATCCTCGCGCCGGTCGGCTTCGTGGAACACGCCGTCGAGGAGAACGTATACGCGGGCACTGCGATGGCCCGGCGGGCCGCTTACATGTACGGCGCTGCGCTGCCAAGGGGACCCCGTGGCGGGGTCGGCGCCGGGCTGGGCCAGACGACGTCCACCGGCACGCCGACCCTGATCATGCCGACGCTGTACGTCTCCGCGACCGGGCAGGTGGAGACCGTCGACGGGGTCCGTATCGAGTTCCAGATGACGCCGGGCACCGAGGCGCCGTCCGAGATGAACTTCTACTTCCCGGATCTGCGGGCGCTGTGCATGGCGGAGAACGCGACCCACACCCTGCACAATCTGCTGACCCTGCGCGGCGCGCTGGTGCGGGATCCGCACGTGTGGTCCAAGTACCTCACCGAGTCGATCAACCGGTACGCCTCGAAGTCCGATGTGCTGTTCGCCTCACATCACTGGCCGACGTGGGGGTCCGAGCGTCTCACCGAGTTCCTGTCGCTGCAGCGGGACCTCTACGGCTACTTGCACGATCAGACTCTTCGTCGGATCAATCAGGGCCACACCGGAATCGAGATCGCGGAGGAGATCGAGCTGCCGCCCGCGCTGGCAGACGCCTGGCACACTCGCGGCTATTACGGCTCGGTCAGCCACAACGTCAAGGCGATCTACCAGCGCTACATGGGCTGGTTCGACGGGAACCCGGCGCACCTCTGGGAACATCCGCCCGTGGAGTCGGCCACGAGGCACGTGGAGTTCATGGGCGGCTCGGCCGAGGTGCTGCGCAAGGCCAGGGAGTCGTTCGCGGCCGGTGACTTCCGTTGGGTCGCGCAGGTGGTCAACTACGTGATCTTCGCCGAACCCGACAACGCGGAGGCGAAGGCGCTGCAGGCCGACACCTTCGAACAGCTCGGTTACGGCGCCGAGAACGGAACCTGGCGGAACTTCTATCTCACCGGGGCCTACGAGCTGCGGAACGGGTCGGTGGGAACACCGACCAAGGCCGACGCCCCGGACATCGCGGCAGCGCTGTCGGTCGAGCAGGTCTTCGACGCGGTGTCCCTGCGGATCGACGGACCGCGGGCCTGGTCGGCGCGCATCGTGATCGACTGGCGGGTCACCGACGAGGACCTGGTGCACCGGACGCAACTCAGCAACGGGCTGCTGGTCCACTTCGACCTCGACGGCGAACCCGCCGGCGCCGATGCCACTCTCACACTCGCCCGTCCGGTGCTCCTTGGGGTGCTGGTCGGCGGCGCGGACATCACGAAGGCGATCGCCGACGGCACCGTCGTCGCGGAGGGAGACGTCGCGAAGCTGGTCGAGCTCGCCGGCTATCTCGATGCGCCCGACCCGGATTTCGCGATCGTCACTCCCGACTGAGATCGGCCTGGTGCGGCGCAGCATGTGAAGCGGGCACAGGCATCGACAGGCTGGAGGTTTCGAGCGGATGCCGCCGCGGTATCCAGTCACCATGACTGCAGCCCTACCGTTGCCACGAGGTCCGATCTCATACGCACTCGTGACCGCCCTGTCGCAGGGTCGCCGCGGTTCCCTCAACACATTTCCGCACCTGGGCCAATCCGACGCGTTCGGAGGCGACCTCCAACTCGCCCTCCAGATCTGTTACGAGTTGCACTACCGCGGGTTCGAGGCCGTTGATCCCGAGTGGGAGTGGGATCCGGACCTCATCCGTGCGCGCGGGGCGATGGAACGCCGCTTCCTCGATCGACTACGCGCTGAGGTCTCTGGGGGCGCCGACGCCGAAGGCGCGCTGGCCTCCGCGGCACATGAGCCGGACGGCGGTGCGGGCGCGTCGAAGTACCTTCTCGAGCACGGCACCTGGGACCAGATGTGCGAGTTCCTGGCTCACCGATCTATCTATCACCTCAAGGAGGCCGATCCGCACGCCTGGGCGATTCCGAGGCTTGAGGGGAGCGTGAAATGCGCATTCGTCGCTGTCGAATACGACGAATACGGCGGGGGCCGACCGGAACGGATGCACGCCAGGCTGTTCGAGGATCTACTCCGGGCCGCCGGACTCGACCACCAGTATCTCGGCTACCTCGACGACGTCCCACCGGAGACGCTGGCGACCGTGAATCTGATGTCGCTCTTCGGATTGCACCGGAACCTGCGCGGCGCGCTGGTCGGCCACTTCGCGGCAGCGGAGATCACCACTCCGCCTGCCGCGCGCCGGATGGTCAGTGCCCTGAAGCGCATGAATGCGCCCAGCGAGTGCGTGCATTTCTATGCCGAACACATCGAAGCAGACGCCGTTCACGAGCAGGTACTTCGCCACGATGTGGTCGGCGCCCTCCTCGGTCAGGAACCGAATCTCGCCGGCGACGTCGTCTTCGGGATCCAGGCCACCGAACTCGTGGAGAATCGACTGTCCGACCATCTGACACGCCACTGGCGCGCCGGTGCCAGTTCCCTACCGGCCGTCCATGATTTCCCAGTGAACCGCACCGCACCTGCAGTCTCACGGGGTACTTCGGCGGATCCCTAGCCGGAATCGCGACGCCGGACAGCGCGGCTCCGGTGGCTGGCATCGCACAACGGGTACAGCGCACTGAGTCGGCAGCGGCACACCGCCACGACGAACCGATCCGAGATCACAACCCGACCGTCGCCCAGGGTGATTCGCACCGGCCC
Source organism: Rhodococcus sp. OK611 (assembly GCF_003050885.1). Taxonomy (NCBI): domain Bacteria; kingdom Bacillati; phylum Actinomycetota; class Actinomycetes; order Mycobacteriales; family Nocardiaceae; genus Rhodococcus; species Rhodococcus sp. OK611. The sequence continues at coordinate 62,044 of NZ_QAOZ01000015.1, read as the reverse complement.
ACGCACGAGCGCAGGGCCTCCGCGCACCAGGCGGAGGCACTCGGATTCGGGGCCGTCCCATTCCGGCGGCTGCTCCCCGTTGTCGAGGCCCTGCTCACCCCCGGACACCGGTGGGCCTGTCCGCACGGATGACCACCAACTCCTCCTCGTGCTGGCCGCGCCCGCAGTATCCCGCGGACTCCAGGTATCTCGAACGCCTGCGCATCACCGGTCCGAACGAAATGCGCTCGCGCCGCACCACCGCGGCCCGAAGCCCCGTCGATGTCAATTCACGCAGCGTCAGCTCCACCCCCGATACCGCCGACTGTACGAGGAGCAGTGCGCCGCCGGGGCTCAGCAGCTCGAACGACGCCGAGCACAGTGGCCCGAGGACCGCGCGCCCATCCGGGCCGCCGTCCCAGCGATGCGAGTGTCCTGCAGGACCCACGAGCCGGATCGGGGGGCTCGGTACGTAGGGGGGATTGGACACCACGACGTCGAAGGGTCCTTCTGAGACGGCAACCGTGAGACCTCCGCGCCTGACTCTGATCGGCAGTCCGCGCCCGCGCGCGTTGGCCCATGCCACCCCGGTGGCCAGCGACGAACAATCGACCGCGGTGACCTTTGCGGCCCCTGCTCTGGCAGCAACCATCGCCAATGCTCCGCTACCACAACAGAAATCGAGAACCTCTGCCTCCGGGGTGACTGACGCCGCGAGCGCCGACGCAAGCATCCACGTGTCCTCCTGCGGCCGGTACACTCCGGGGGGCCGCCAGACACGAGGGTGACCGGCAGCGCCGCCGAAGCCGACAGAGCCTGCGGTGTGGCCGCCCGCTGTCCTCGCCCTCGAACTCGCCTGATGCGTCATGACGTTCGAGTACCCCGGTCCCGGATCTCGAAACCGACCAACCGGCTTCTGTCCATGGACCTGCGCAAATCACGGTGCAGCTCAGTAGTAATGGGCCCGTCCACCTACGGCGTGCCCCATCGAGCCGAGTAGGTACAGCACCGCACCGACCACCACAAGGACGATTCCGATCGTCCACAGGATCGGGATGCTGAGAAGAAAGCCGACAAGCAGCAGGATGAGTCCAAGAATGATCATGACAGGTACGCCTCACTTCGGTCACAGTGCTCGCGAGTCAACAGAAACACTGCCGCGAATTGCACCGTGATCCGAATACCCGCAACCCACCGGATGCAAACCTGACAAGTCGTGTGCGGGGGTGGACATGGCACGCGAAGCTGGTACTGGTGTGCGCGCGTCGTACCCCAATCGGGGTACGACGCGCGCACAAGTGCGTCGGCGCCTAGTAGGCGCGGTTGACCGCGGAGACCACGCCGCGCAGCGAGGCGGTGGTGATGGAGGTCGCGATGCCGACGCCCCACACCGTCTTGGTGACGCCGTCGGGCCGGGTGACCGCGCACTCCACGTAGGCCGCGGCCTGCGCGTCGTCGCCCGCGGACATGGCGTGCTCGCTGTAGTCCAGCACCCGGACGTCGAAGCCGATGGTCCCGATCGCATCGACGAACGCGGCCAGCGGGCCGTTGCCAGAGCCGGTGATCTCGTGTTCCTTGCCGTTCGCCTTCACCACTGCGGTGATGGCGTCGGTGCCGCCGTCCTCCTCGGACGCGGTCACCTTCTGGCGGATCCGCTCCAGCGGGCTGATCGGGGCCAGGTACTCCTCGTTGAAGACGTCCCACATCTCCTTGGGGGAGACCTCGCCGCCCTCGCCGTCGGTGATCCTCTGGACGGCGGAGGAGAACTCCATCTGCAGGCGGCGCGGCAGCACCAGGCCGTGGTCGGCCTTCATGATGTAGGCGACGCCGCCCTTGCCGGACTGCGAGTTCACCCGGATCACGGCCTCGTAGCTGCGGCCCACATCCTTGGGGTCGATCGGCAGGTAGGGGACCGCCCAGATGATGTCGTCGACGTCGGCGTCCTGCGCGTCCGCCGAGATCTTCATCTGGTCGAGGCCCTTGTTGATGGCGTCCTGGTGGCTGCCGGAGAAGGCGGTGTACACCAGGTCGCCGCCGTACGGGTGCCGCTCCGCGACGGGCAGCTGGTTGCAGTACTCCACGGTGCGGCGGATCTCGTCGATGCTGGAGAAGTCGATCTGCGGGTCCACGCCGCGGGTGAACATGTTCAGGCCGAGGGTGACCAGGCAGACGTTGCCGGTGCGCTCGCCGTTGCCGAACAGGCAGCCCTCGATGCGATCCGCCCCGGCCTGGAAGCCGAGCTCCGCAGCCGCGACGCCGGTGCCGCGGTCGTTGTGCGGGTGCAGCGACAGGATCACGGAGTCGCGGCGGGCCAGGTTACGGCTCATCCACTCGATGGAGTCGGCGTACACGTTCGGCGTCGCCATCTCGACGGTGGCGGGCAGGTTCAGGATGATCGGGTTCTCGGGGGTCGGCGCAATCACCTCGGTGACGGCGTCGCACACCTCCTTCGCGTACTCCAGCTCGGTGCCGGTGTACGACTCGGGGGAGTACTCGTACCGCCAGTTGGTGTCGGGGTATTTCGCCGCTTCCTGCAGGCACTTGCGGGCGCCCGCGGTGGCGATCTTCTTGATCGCCTCGCGCTCGGCCCGGAACACCACCCGTCGCTGCAGGATCGAGGTGGAGTTGTAGAAGTGCACGATGACGCTGCGGGCGCCGTCGCAGGCGGCGAACGTGCGCTCGATGAGCTCGTCGCGGCACTGGGTGAGGACCTGGATGGTCACGTCGTCGGGGATCGCCCCGTCCTCGATGATCTCGCGGACGAAGTCGAAATCGGTCTGGCTGGCCGACGGGAAGCCGACCTCGATCTCCTTGTAGCCCATCCGCACCAACAGGTCGAACATGCGGCGCTTACGGGCAGGGCTCATCGGGTCGATGAGGGCCTGGTTGCCGTCACGCAGATCGACCGCACACCACAGCGGGGCGCGGTCGATGATCTTGTCCGGCCAGGTGCGGTCCGGGAGGGAGATGGGCTCGACCTCCTCGGCGAACGGCCGGTACCGGTAGGTCGGCATGGAGGAGTTCTTCTGCTGATTCCAGACGGGCTGGTCGGCAGGTGCGGGCTTCGACGGCGGCGTGATGGTGCGCGATCCGGAAGTAAAAGCGTCGGCGGATGACATTGACGATTCTCCGAGATGAAGGGGACTGTTGGTCCGATGGTGTCGACCGGCGCGTCTGAACCCCGCGACGGGAGGCCAGTCTGGATCAGACCCCGTCGCGGCGGTGAAGAAGGAGCGCCCGCTGCATGAGGAAGAGTCTACCTGCCTCGGCAATCCCGCAGGATCTCACCCGTCGGGAGTGATGCCCGTCGATCGCGGGGCCGTGAGGCTGGCGGGATGGTGTCGACAGTGTCCGCGGTCCGCGGTTGGGTGCGTTCGAGGATCCCCGAGCGCAGGTTCCTCAAGGCGGACCTCGTCGCGGCGATCCCCGGTGCGATCAGCAGCGTCCCGGACGGGATGGCGTCCGGGGTGCTGGCCGGGGTCAGCCCGGTGCACGGCCTCTACGCGAGTTTCGCCGGACCGCTGTTCGGTGGGATGCAGACCAGCACCAAGCTGATGGTGATCACCACGACCAGCGCCTCGGCGCTCGCCGCCGGTTCGGCCCTCGCACAGGTGCCGGAGGCGGAGCGACCAGGTGCCCTGATCCTGCTCACCCTGATCGCGGGCGCCGTGATGGTCGCGGCCGCCGTGCTCCGGCTGGGGCGCTACACCCGCTTCGTCTCGCATTCGGTGATGACCGGCTTCCTCACCGGGATCGCCGTCAACATCGTGCTCGGGCAGCTCGTCGACCTGACCGGGGCGACCGTGTCGGGGTCCGTCGCCCTTGCCAAGGCCTTCGACCTGGTCACGAACCCGACGCACATCGATCTGCCGTCATTGCTGACCGGGCTGCTGGCCCTCGTGCTGCTCATCGTCCTCGCGCACACCAGGCTGGCGTTGTTTGCGCCCTGATCGCGCTGGTGGTGCCCTGCATGATCGTGATCGTGATCGTCCTCGACAGCGTGGCCCGGGTGGCGGACGTGGGCGCGATCCCGACCGGGATCCCGCTACCGCAGATCCCCGACCTCGGACTCCTGTCGCCGTCGCTGATCGGGGCCGGATTCGCCGTGGCCGCGATCGTGCTGGTGCAAGGTGCCGGCGTCGCGGAGGCCTCGCCCAACCGGGACGGCTCCCGGGCCCTGCCGAACCAGGATTTCTCTGCGCAGGGCATCGGCAACATCGGTTCCGCACTGTTCGGCGGGATGCCGGTCGGCGGATCGGTCGGCCAGACGGCGTTGAACGCCACCGCAGGCGCGCGCAGCCGCTGGGGCGCGGTCTTCTCCGGGATCTGGATGCTCGTGATCCTGGTGCTGTTCTCGGGGCTCGTCGGCAAGGTCCCGATCCGACACTGGCGGCGGTGCTGATCTTCGCCGCCGTTGGCTCCATCCGCCCCGAACAGATCGCATCGATCCTGCGCAGCGGACCCAGCTCGGTCATCGCGCTGGTGACCACCTTCATCGCGACCCTGCTGCTCCCGGTCACCGCTGCGGTCGGGATCGGCGTCGCGCTCTCGATCCTGCTGCAGCTCAACCAGGAGGCCGTCGATCTCAAGGTCGTTCGGTTGCGGCCGACCGATGGCGGGCTGCTCGAGGAGGCTGATGCCCCGAAGACGCTGGCGAGCGGGGAGGTCGTCGTGCTCGACGTGTACGGCAGCCTCTTCTACGCGGGCGCGAGGACGCTGCAGGTGCATCTGCCGGACCCGGGCAACGCCCGCTCACCCGAGGTCATCCTGCGGCTGCGGGGCCGAACCACGTTGGGTGCCACCTTCTTCAAGGTGGTCGCCGACTATGCGGGCAGGCTCGATCGACTCGGGGGCCGCTTGTATCTGAGCGGCCTCATGCCGGAGGTGCTCGACTACTGGGACGCCGACCGCCTCGACAGTCAGGGCGTCTCTCTCGAGATGTTCGCGGCCACGCCGATCCTCGGCGAATCGACCGGTCAGGCAATCGAGGAGGCCGAGCGCCGGCTGGTCCGCAAGCGTTGAGTGGGGCCCGTCGAACCCGGCGGTAGCTATTTCGCGAAAGACGAGAACGAGGGGGGCTCGTTCGTTTACTGTGTCCGCGTCGGGCTGTGATTTTGACCCGTGCAGGGGTCGTTCTGGAAGTAGGAAATTCATGTCGGCTTTGAACAATGCTGTCCGTGGGCTCGGTGTCGCGGTCCTCAGTACCGGAATCGCGATGGTGGGTCTGGCGGCGGTGGCGCCGACTGCGAGCGCCGACACGGTCCTCGGGACGTGCACCGTCGTCTCGAGCCCGAACCCCGAGCACGCCACCGATTGCATCGGCGCGAACCTGGCCGGTGCGAACCTGACGGGCGTGAACCTGTCCGGTGCGAACCTGTCCGGCGCGAACCTGCTCGGCGCGAACCTGTCCGGCGCGAAGCTGACCGGCGCGAACCTCAGCAGCGCGAACCTCGGGAACACGCTCCTCGCAAACGCGGACCTGGGCGGGGCCAACCTGACCAACGCCTACCTGGTCAGCGCGAACCTCGTCGACGCGAACCTGGCAGGCGCGAACCTGGCGGGGGCAAACCTGTCCGGTGCCAACGTGTTCGGGGCCAAGCTCAAGGACGCGCTCTCGGTGAACCTCGCCGGTGCCAACGAGAACGGCGCGCCGATCGGCGGCGGCAGCAGTTCGATGCCGAACGGGCAGCCGCTGTTCGGTTCGAGCGTGACCGGTTCCGCCAACACCTCCGGGATGGGTGGCGAAGAGGAGAACCACCAGGACCCCCTGCAGCCGCTGATCGGTTCCGCGGTGACCGGCTCGACGAACATCAGCGGTATGTAGCACACGAAGATCAGCCCTCCGCGCCCTCGAGCGTCGGCATCTGCCGGCGGTCGAGGGCGTTCGTGTTGTGCCCGGGCTCAGTCTGGGAGGCGTCGCATCTCGATGACCGTCAGGCCCATCGTGTCGAAACGTGCAAGCATCCCGCGCAGCTGGACGTCGCCGTCGATCGGGCCGTACAGCGTCGTATAGGCGTGCGGGGTCGGCGCCACGCTCAGCTCCGGAAAGGCGGCAAGAACGCGCTCGGAAAGATCGCCGCGCACGAGGAACTCGTAGCGGACCCGGGCGGGTTTGGGGTGTGCCACCGGAGGGCCTCCTCCTGAGTCGACTGGGCTGATCCGTGATCAGTGGACCTTCGACCTCCAGTGTCCGCCGAGATGAGACGCGCGCCTCACCCGCGAGTGGTGAAATGCGCGGCCGCGGTCACAGCAGCCCGCGCGCCCTGGCCTCGGTGATGGCGTCGCGCCTGGTCCGCACGTCGAGTTTCCGGTAGATGCCGCGCAGGTGGGTCTTGACGGTGTTGACGGAGACGAACAGGTCCGCGGCGATCTGTTCGGCGGTGTGCCAGGAGGGCAGCTCGACGAGTAGTTCCATTTCGCGGGGGGTGAGCAGGTCCGTCGCGCCCTGCGCGGACTGCGGAATCACCGACCGCGCACGTTCGGCGAACTTGTCGTACACCCCGAAACGGCCGCGGTGCCGGTCCAGCAGATCCCTCAGCGGCTCGCCACCGTCGCGGAACGGCCGCAGGATGGCCTCGGGTTCAGCGATGGTGATCGCCTCGACCAGCGCAGACCTCGCGGTGATCGAGTCATCCCTGGCATCCGCGATCGTGGCCGCCATGAGCCAGGCGCGGATGAGGGTGACATCCGACAGGCATTCGAGTTCACCGCTGAGGACCGGGGCGAGCTCGCGGCGCGCCGCGTCCAGTCGTCGGTGGTGCAGCGACATCGTGGCCTGCAGCACGGCCACCTCGCCGCCGTGCCCGAGTTCGGCCGTGGTCAGCTCCGCGACCTGCGCGGCCCAGACGGGCTCCCCGACCTGGAGGAACGCGCGTTGGGCCGATGTCGCGAGGAGGGCGGTGGTGCCGGGCGGCAGCGGTCGGTTCCGCCCTGGCGCGCAATGGTCGCGGATCACCCTCGCCGCCGCGTGCCGGTCATCGGTGGACTCGAACTCGAGGATGGCCCCCAGGAGCACGGAGGCTCGCCCCATCGCCGGGCTCTCGCAGGCCGCGAGGTGCGGGACACACAGGCTCGCCAGTTGCGCCGCGGCCTCGTCCTCGACCCTCAGGTAGTGGCCCAGCGCGCCGAACAGCTGGGCGAGCTGGCAGTGGCGGTGGTCGGTGAGGTCATGGACGCGGCCGTGGTCGGTGGCTTCCGATGCCCTGGCGATCATGTCGTCGAGGCGGCACCGGTACGCCGCCACCGCTGCCAGGCCGGTGAGGGCCTCCAGGACCACGGCGGGCAGTTCGGCGGCGCGCGCGGTCGCCAGAGCGTCCTCCAGGTGCAGGCCCGCGGGCACGAGCCGGCCGAGATACAGCTCGGCGATGCCCTCCTGCAGCAGCGCGAAGGAGTCGAGCTCGGGGTCGCCGGCCTCGCCGACCGGGTCGGATTGCAGCGTCTTCAACGCGTTTTCGATACCACCGGTCTGAACGGCGACCTGCAGGCGGAGGCCGTCCCCGAGCATCTCGAGCTCGGCGGGCATCTCCGCGTCACCCTGATCCGATGCGCGGTCGAGCGCGCTGAGGGTGGACGAGGCGGCGGCGGTGTTGCCCCTGGCCAATTCCGCGGCGACCCTGAGCAACCGGGTGGACGGATCCGCCCGCACGGTCGGGGACACGCGGTCGAGGACACTGATCACGGTGGCCCAGTTGCCCGCGAGCACCAGCCGCAGTCCGCACTCCTGCAGCAGCGTCAGCAGTGCGTCGTCGTCGCCGGCCTGTAGTGCGTGTTCCAGTGCATGCTCGTGGTCTCCGCTACGAGCGAACCACCCGGCGGCGACTCGTTCGAGGTCACCGACCGCATCGCGCCCCAGTCGGCCGACCTCGGCGCGCAGATACTCGCGCAACAGGGGGTGATACCGATACCAGCCGGGTGAGCCGCACACCCGCTCGACCAGAAAGTTGGAGTGCTCGAGGGTGTCGAGGACGTCGCGGCTTCCCTGGTTCCCGGTGAGCGCCTCGGCGAGTTCGACGGTGAACGCATCGGGGACGGATGTCTCGACGACGAATTCTCGCTCGTGCTCGGTGAGACCGTCCAGCACCTCGTTGACGAGATAGTCGGCGACCACCCTGCTGTCCCCGCTGAAGTCGGTGATCATCGCGGTGGGGTCGGGGTGCCGTGCAAGGGAGATCGCGGCGAGTCGAAGACCGGCCGCCCACCCCTCGGTGCGGCCGAGGATCTTGGTCAGGTCGAGGCCGTCGAGGCGTACCCCGTGTTCCGCGAACAGGATCGCCGCCTCCTCCTCGGTGAAGGCGAGATCGCGATGGGAGAGGTCGCAGACCCGGCCCTCGAGGCGCATCCGGTGCACGGCGAGCGGTGGTTCGAAACGCCCGGCGAGGATGGTGCGCAGGCTCGGCGGTGCCCAACGAAGGAAATTCCCGAGCGCCTCGAGGACCGTCGGTTCGTGCAGCAGGTGCGCGTCGTCGAGGATCAGCCAGACCGGCTCGCCTACGGCCTCGAGCGCCTGGGCCATCGCGAACGGGTAGTTCTCATCGTTGATGGGCGGCAGGTCGCGAACGGCGTCCGAGACCGCGGGATTGCCGGTGCTCTCCAGGGTCGCGCGGACCGCGGAACGGACCGTGTCGAGGTCGTTGTCCCGTTCCTCGACGGTGAGCCAGGCGATCGTCGGCGGGTTGGGCTGCACGGAGACCGCGGCGGCCCAGTCCGAGAGCAGCATGGTCTTGCCCGTGCCCACCGGCGCGATGAGCATGGCGACGGTGGTCGGCGAGTCCGGCGGCGAGAACATCGCCTCGGACAGCGAATCCAGTAGTCGCCCACGGCGAATCACGGGGTGCGCATAGTTCGGGATCTGATTACGCGCCTGCTGTGTATCCCAATTCACTACGGACATCTGGCCACTCCCCGACGGTCGATCACGCCGAGGCGCGTTGCGTCGGCGTTTCCCCCGCTCACAGCACCGCGCGGGGGCCAGTAAAGGGATCGTAACGGCAGCGCAGGCTATTTGGGTGTCGTACGCGTGACCAATTGGTGGCCGGGGAGTGAGGCCCGTCATCACTGCCGGATCAGCGGGGCCACCTTGGTCCCCAGTAGCTCGATGGTTCGCATGACCTTGGCGTGGGGGAGCGGACCGACGCTGGGGTGCAACATGAACCGGTCGATGCCGAGGGTCTCGCGCATGTCGATGATCTTCTCGGCGACTTGTTCCGGGTTGCCCAGTATCAACGAGCCGCCTGGCCCGCGCAGGCCGTCGAAACTCTGTGGATTCATTGGCGCCCAGCCGCGTTCCCGGCCGAGCCCGGTCATTGCGGCCGCGTAGCTCGGGTAGAACTCGGCAGCGGCCTGCTCGTCTGAGTCGGCAACATATCCGTGCGCGTGCACTGCGATCGGCTGGGGTTCGTGGCCGCCCTCCTCGACGGCGCGCCGGTGCAGATCGGCAAGCGGCGCGAACCGTGCAGGTCTACCGCCGATGATCGCGAGCGCCATCGGTAGACCCAACAGTCCCGCCCTGGCAACGGATTCCGGGTTGCCTCCGACGCCGACCCAGATCGGGAGCGGGCGCTCGGGCCGGGGGTAGACCGACTGCCGGTCCAGGGGTGCTCGGTGGTTTCCCGACCAGGTCACGGTCTCGGAATCCCGGAGGGCCAGCAGTAGGCCGAGCTTCTCGACGAACAGCTCGTCGTAGTCGGCGAGGTCGTAGCCGAACAGCGGGAACGACTCGGTGAACGAGCCGCGGCCGGCCATCACCTCGGCGCGGCCGCCCGAGATCAGGTCGAGGGTGGCGAACTCCTCGAATACCCGAACGGGATCGTCCGAACTCAGGACGGTCACCGCGCTGGTCAGGCGGATATCTGAGGTGCGGGCCGCGGCGGCGGCCAATACGACGGCTGGGGCGGATGCCACGAAGTCCGCGCGGTGGTGCTCGCCGACCCCGTACACGTCGAGGCCGACCTGCTCCGCGAGTTCGACCTCCTCCAGGAGATTGCGCAGTCGTTCGCGCGGGGACACGCTCCCGTCGGTGTCGACCTCCGCAAATGTGGTCAAACCGACCTCCATCGAGCCACCCTCCGTCATGTAGTCAAAATGTCAACTACATGGGTAACTCGACGCCCGGCGCGAAAATTCCGTCAGGCTTGCGAGTCGCGTACGGCCTGCAGTGCCTCGTGCGTCACCGGATCCACCGCGGCGGCGAAGTCGTCGTGCTTCTCGAGGTAGCCGGCGACGAAGGGGCAGATGGGGACGATCCGCTTGTCGGCGCCGACGGTCTCGGCGAGCGCGTCGTGGATCAACCGGCTGGCCAGGCCGCGGCCGCCGTACTGTTCCCCGATCTCGGTGTGGAAGAAGATCCGTTGGCCGTCCCGATCCAGATACTCGGTGAATCCGGCCAGTTCCGTGCCGAGGTGGATCTCGTAGCGGTGAAGCGCGGGGGCGTCTCGGACCACGGGGGCCGGCGCATCTGCGACATGTTCGTCTGCCATGGCCCCACTATGCCGCAGCGATACCCTGGAGGCGGTCCGACTTGGGTTCGGGCGGAGTCCGTCGAGGGGCCGCGGCGCCCAGGATCGAGGAACGATGAGCAATCTCGACCCCGCTCCCGATGAGGTGGTCTGCACCGGCGACGACGGAGGCGAAAGCGGCCCGCGGTTGCTGGACTTCCGTGACGTCCCCCTCGGCGGCCCGCGCGCGATGCCGGTGCGGCGTTCGCTCCCGCAACGCGCGCAGTCTTTCATCGGTGCCTGGTGCTTCCTCGATCACTATGGGCCCGACGATGTCTCGGCGAGCGGCGGCATGAAGGTCGCCGGTCACCCGCACACCGGGCTGCAGACGGTGTCCTGGTTGTTCACCGGCGAGATCGAGCACCGCGACACCACGGGTGTCCATGCGCTGGTCCGGCCGGGCGAGATCAACCTGATGACCGCGGGCTCGGGAATTGCCCACTCGGAGTTCTCGACGCCGCAGACGTCCGTGTTGCACGGTGTCCAGCTGTGGGTGGCGCTCCCGGGCGAATATCGTTTCACCGCACCCGCTTTCGAGCACTACGCGCCGCCGGTGGTCGATCACGACGGGGTGCGGGTGCTGGTGTTCCTCGGCACGCTCTTCGGGCAGCGGTCCCCGGTGAAGACGTTCAGCGCGCTGCTCGGCGCCGAGCTGACCCTGCCGCCCGGCCGGACCCTGCAACTCGACCTCGACCCAGCCTTCGAGCACGGCGTGCTGGTGGACACCGGTGGCGCGACGGTCGGCGGGGTGGGCGCGAAGCCGGGGCAACTGGTGTATCTGTCGCAGGGTGCCACCCGGGTGGAGGTGCGGGCCTCCGACGACGAGCAGACGCGCATCCTGCTGCTCGGCGGTGAACCGCTCGGCGAGGAGATCGTCATGTGGTGGAACTTCATCGGCCGCAGCCATGAGGAGGTCGTGCAGTTCCGCGAGGACTGGCAGCGCGAACGCTCGGATCAGGCCGCGGCCACGCCCGGACGGTACGGCCCGTTCCCCACGCAGTGGCGCGAGACCATCCCCGCGCCGATCCTGCCGAACACGCGCCTCAAGCCGCGGCGCTGAGAAAGGCGACCCATGACCGATGATGTGGTTCTCGTCCGACGGGACGGCCCGGTCACGACCATCAGCATCAACCGGCCCGCCGTCCGCAACGCGGTGGACCGACCCACCGCGGAGGCCCTCGCGGCCGCCTTCCGTGACTTCGACGCCGACTCGGACGCCGCGGTTGCCGTGCTGCACGGGGAGGGTGGAACCTTCTGTGCGGGAGCGGATCTGAAGGCGATCAGCTCGGGGTCGGGCAATCGTGTCGCGCTCGACGGTGACGGCCCGATGGGCATCTCGCGGATGCGGCTCTCGAAACCGGTGATCGCCGCGATCGCCGGTCACGCGGTGGCGGGCGGGCTGGAGCTTGCCCTGTGGGCGGACCTGCGGGTGGCGGAGGAGGGTGCCGTTCTCGGCGTCTTCTGCCGGCGCTGGGGCGTTCCGCTCATCGACGGCGGCACCGTGCGCCTGCCGCGCCTGATCGGCGCCGGCCACGCCATGGACCTGATCCTGACCGGGCGGCCGGTCGACGCGGACGAGGCGCACCGCATCGGGCTGGTGAATCGGAAGGTCCCTGCGGGCGGGGCGGTGGCGGCCGCGCAGCGGCTCGCGGCCGACCTGGCGGCGTTCCCCCAGACGTGCATGCGTCAGGACCGGCTCTCCGTCCTCGAGCAGGAGGGGCTGCCGGAGGATCAGGCGATGCTCGTGGAGTTGCGGCACGGCGCGGTCTCTCTCGCGGACGGCACCTTCGAGGGCGCCACGCGCTTCGCGGAGGGCGCCGGGCGGCACGGCACCTTCGAGTGACCGCAGGCGGGCCAGGAGGCGGCCCCGACCTTCGGGAATAGGATACGAAACGGTAGCGTATCTATATTCCAATGGAGGTCACCGTGTCATCGTCAGCCAAGGCCGGTCGTCCGCGGGACGCGGACCGCGATCGGGCGCTGCTCGTCGCGACCCAGGATCTGCTGGCGGAGGTCGGATTCGACCGGCTGTCGATCGACGCCGTGGCGGCGCGGTGCGGGGCAGGCAAGACGACCGTCTACCGGCGGTGGGCGGGAAAGCCGGAGCTCGTCGCCGATGCCGTGGCGTTGCTCCACGAGATTGCCCACGCGCCCGACACCGGAGACCTCCGGACCGATCTGGTGCTCATGGCCAGGGCCTGGCACGACCCGGACTCGCGGCGCGACGCGGTGATCGGCGGCCTGCTCACCGGAATGGTGCACGACTGCGGGCTGCGTGAGGCGGTCAACCAGGCCATCTCGGTGCCGTACAAGCAGGTTTTCGCCACGGTCGTCTCGAGGGCGGTCGAACGGGGGGAGGTGCCCGGCGACCGGGACATCGATCTGATCGGCACCATCTTTCCCGCGATCACCTTCCACCGGCTGTCGGTCATGGCAGAGCCGATCGACCTGGCCTTCATCGAGCGAGTCGTCGACGGCGTGGTGGTGCCGGCACTGACCGCGGGCGGCTCGTCGCCGGCAGGCGATGCGACGTCCCGCTGAGGGGGACAGATGCGGATGTCCGCGTCGAGAAGGGGCTTTCATGGACGACGTGATCACGTACGGTGACGGTCGCGGCGACCCTGCGCCCGTCCGCGACGATCCCGGCGCGGCGTATCCCTGGATCAGGGGACGGACCGGAAGTGGTCGCCTTCGGGGCGACGGCGTCATCGCGCAGTTCGTCCGGTTCGTCCTCGTCGGCGGGTCGAGCAACATCGTCTACGCGCTGGTGTTCCTCCTGCTCCATTCCAGGGGCACGTTCGCGGCCAACGTCGCGGGCGTGGTGGTCAGCACGGCCCTGGCCAATGAGCTCCACCGCAGGCTGACCTTCCACGCATCCGCGCGGGTCCGCTGGTTCCCGGCGCAATGGGAGGGTGGCGGGCTCGCGCTCGTCGGGTTGGCACTGAGCACGCTCTCGCTCGCCCTGCTCGATTTCTGGCTGCCGTCGGCGGGCGGCTTGGTGCAGGCCGTCGCGGTGGTCGCGGTCAGCGCGTTCGTCGGTGTCCTGCGCTTCCTGGCCCTGCGTGGTTGGGTGTTCTCGTAGCGGACCCGACGGAGAACGGGAGAAGGAGATGGCTGAACCGAGGCTCCTGCTCATCGGCAAACTCCAGTCCACCCTGGACGTCCTGGCCGAGGAGCTGTGCCGCCTCGGCCGCGACGTGCTCGCGACCAACGACCGCACCCTGGTCGGGCAGATCCTGGCCGAGGGTAAGGCGGATCTGGTCGTCATCGGCGGCGGGCTCGACGAACCCGCGCGAGCGGAGATGCGGGACTACGTGCTCGGGCTCAGCCCGGACATCCCGTTGCACCTGGCGCCACGGGGTGAGGGGACCAGCCCCGCGACGGCTCTCTCGTTCGCGAACGAGCAGGTCGTGTTGTACAAGGTGCTGGCCGCGGCGATGCGGGATCAGTCAGAGGGGTAGCCCGGACTGGAGCTGGGATCAGTGCGGAACGTCCCTTGTGGCGTCGTATGCCTGCGGCAGCGAATCCCCGGCATTGAGCGCCAGTAGCAGTTGGTGCAGGTCATCGCGCCGCGAGGGGTCGAGATCGGCGAGGGTCTCCTCGTTGAGCGAGGCCAGCAATCTGTCGGACTCGGCGGCGGCGTGCCTGCCCTCGTCGGTGATTGCGATCAGGAAGCGCCTGCGGTCCTGCGGATCCCGCGTGCGGCCTGCCATGCCCAGCCCCTCGAGGTGATCGATGGACGAGACCATCGTCGTCGGATCGATGCGCAGCTGGTTTCCGAGTTCGAGCTGGGAGCGGGCTCCTGCCTCCGCGAGCACCTGCAGGATCAGATAGTGCCGGGTGCGCAGCCCAAGGCCGGCCAGCCGATCCTCGCTGAGGCGGGACATCGCCTGTCCCAGCTTCATCAGCAGGCAGCCGGTGTGGCGTGCCGCGGCGTCGGAGACCAAGGGCTCGGTCACGAGTCGGCACCTCCGATTCCAGGGCGGTTGGGAGTGACGATCATATGGGGCCGCGCCCTCGCCCCAGCGCCCGGCTTCCAGTATGGTCCGCGACAGAAACCATTCGCAGTACTGATTATTTCTACCCCGAGGGAGTTGGCATGGCCACCGAGTTCGTCCAGTCCATCGATCTGACCGGTAAGACCGTCTTCGTTGCGGGCGGGACCAGCGGAATCAACCTCGGCATCGCCGAGGACTTCGCCCGGGCAGGCGCCCGGGTTGCGGTCATGAGCCGCAGGCAGGAGAAGGTCGACGCCGCCGTCGAGCGGCTGACCGCGCTCGGGGCCGAGGCCATGGGTGGCAGCGCCGACGTTCGCGACTACGCCGCGACGGAGGCCGTGCTCAAGGACGCGCACGACCGGTTCGGCGACTTCGACGTGATGGTCTCGGGCGCCGCGGGCAACTTTCCCGCCGCGGCGCTGGGGCTCTCGGCCAACGGATTCAAGTCGGTCGTCGACATCGACCTGCTCGGCACCTTCAACGTCCTGCGTGCCGCGTACCCGTTCCTGCGCAAGCCCGGTGCCTCGGTCATCAACATCTCCGCGCCGCAGGCGGTGCTGCCGACGGTGACGCAGGCGCATGTGTGCGCGGCCAAGGCAGGCGTCGACATGCTCACCAAGGTGCTGGCCCTGGAGTGGGGTCCGGCCGGTGTCCGGGTCAACGGCGTGATCCCTGGCCCGATCGACGGGACCGAGGGCATGGCCCGCCTCGCCCCCACCGAGGAGGATCGGGCCCTCGTCACGAACAGCGTTCCCCTGCGCCGATACGGGACCCCACGCGACGTCGCCAACGTGTGCCGGTTCCTGGCGTCTCCGCTCGCCGATTATGTGTCGGGCGTGGTGCTGGCCACCGACGGGGGTTGGGCGCTCGGCGGTGCGTCCGCCACGATGGGCGTCATCGGTCAGCCGCTGCTCGACGCCGCCGACGCCGGAGCCTGATCGGTCCCCCGTCGGGTCAGCCCGTCGACGACCGCCCCATATTTGTCGGCCATTCCGGTCGAGCGGTTGCGCCTCACCCTCCCGAGGTGAGGCGCGGCCGGGGTCGGAGCACCGATCATGAGGCAACCGTACGAAGGGGGGCCGGCCGAAGGTGAACACGACAGACAAGGCAGGGCGGCGCTGGTTGCTGTTCGGTTCCCTCCAGGGCTACCAGGGCAAGTGGATCCGGCCCGACGTCATCGCCGGACTCACGGTCTGGGCGGTGCTGGTGCCGGAGGCCCTGGCCTACGCGACCATCGCAGGGGTGCCTCCCGTGGTCGGCCTGTACGCCGCGATCCCTTCCCTGATTCTCTATGCGGCGGTGGGCAGTTCGCGACACCTGGTCGTCGGGCCGATGTCCGCGACCGCGGCGCTCTCCGCTGCCATCATCGCGCCGCTGGCGGGCGCCGACGGCGGCAAGTACGTCGCGCTGTCCGCGGTGCTGGCCATCGCGACCGGCATCGTCGGCCTGCTGGCGGGAATGATCCGGCTCGGCTTCATCGCGTCCTTCATCTCCGAGCCGGTGCTCAAGGGCTTCATCGTCGGACTCGCGCTGACCATCATCATCGGCCAGGTGCCCAAGCTGTTCGGGGTGCCGAAGTCCGAGGGCAACTTCTTCGAGCAGGCTTGGGGCGTCATCAGTCACCTCGGTGACACTGATTGGCGCACATTGACGGTCGGCCTGCTGAGCCTCGCGGTGGTGCTGGGGCTCAAGCGCTGGCTGCCACTGGTCCCGGGTTCGCTGCTCGCCGTGCTGTTGGGGATCGCGGCGGTCACGGTGTTCGGTTTGGACGGCGAGGGCGTCGAGATCGTCGGGCACATCGACTCCGGGCTGCCGTCGGTCGGCCTGCCGGGCGGCGTCGGGTTCGACGACTACGTGGACCTGCTGGGGCCTGCGGTTGGCGTGCTGCTGATCGGCTTCGCGGAGGGCCTTGGCGCGGCCAAGACGTACGCGGCGAAGGCCGGCTACGAGGTGGACGCCAACCGCGAGCTGCTGGGGCTGGGCGCCGCGAACCTCGGATCGGGCCTGGCGTCGGGGATGGTCGTCAACGGCAGCCTCTCGAAGACGGCGGTGAACGGGGGAGCGGGGGCGAAGACTCAGGTCAGCGGCCTGGTCGTCGCGGTGCTCACGGTGGTCACGCTGCTCTTCCTCACCGGGCTGTTCGAGAAGCTGCCCGAGGCCACGCTGGCCGCCGTCGTCATCGCCGCGGTCATCGAGCTGGTCGACGTGTCTGCGCTGAGGCGGCTCTACGGGGTGTGGACGCAGCGGCTGGGCAGCATCTACGGGGCCGCCGCCCGCGCCGATTTTGCAGGCGCGGTTGCCGCGATGATGGGCGTCCTGCTGTTCGACACCCTCCCCGGCCTGGTGATCGGCATCGGGGTGTCGATGTTGCTGCTGCTCTATCGCTCGTCGCGTCCGCACGTCGCGGCGCTGGCGAAGGAGGGCTCGTTGTGGGTCGACGCCGAGCGTCATCCGGAGGTCGCCACCCGCCCGGACGTGGTGGTGGTCCGCGTCGAGGCCGGCCTGTACTTCGCGAACGCCGACCACGTGAAAGACAGCATCGAGGCGCTGTGCACCGACGAGACCCGCACGGTCGTGCTGGACGCCGAGACCTCGCCGTTCGTCGACGTCAGCGCCGCTGAGATGTTGATGCAGTTGCGGGACACACTCGGGCGCAAGGGGATCGAGCTGCGGGTTGCCCGAGACATCGGGCAGTTCCGGGACACGCTCATGCAAGCGGCTCCGGACGGCAGGGGCCTCGGGGTGTACCCGACCGTCTCCGAGGCCCTCGCCGACCAGGGCTCGGGAATCTGACATGACATCGGCCGGGATCGAATGAGGATAGAAGCACCCACACCCATGGGATGACCTGCGCGCCCGTGAGCGGTTGATGCGTCTCTGGACTTGCTAACCGCGCACGGGCGGCGGAGCCGCCTCACACGAGACGGGTGAGGCGACCCGGCGGCTCCCCGTGGTGCCATGGGGGGAATCTCGGAGAAGGGTGCATTCTGTGGGTGTCGAACTGAAGGATCTGGCCGCCAAGGCCTACGTGTACGGGTTTCCCCTCGTGTTCAACCTGGACCAGGTGCGCCGTTACGTGACGACGGGCGTCGGGGCCAATGCCGCGGCACCGTTCAACCGGTTCAGCCACGCCGACACCCTCGCCGGACCGAAGGACACCTTCGTCTCGATCAACAACGACACCGTGTATTCGATGGGGCAGCTCGACCTCACCAACGGCCCACTGCTGCTGGAGGTTCCGGATACCGACGGCGCCTACTACGTGCTCCAGTTCGTGGACGCGTGGACCGACAACTTCGCGTACGTGGGCAAGCGGGCCACCGGCACCGCCGCGGGGCGGTATCTGCTCACCCCGCCGGGCTGGTCGGGCGAGACGCCGGCCGGTGTCCGCAGGATCTCTTGTCCCACCTTGGTCGCGTCGATCGTGGGGCGGTGGGCCTGCGCCGGTGAGGAGGACCTGCCGCGCGTCCGTGCCCTGCAGCAACAGCTCACGCTGACGGAGGTCGGGGCACAGACCCGACCCCTGGGGCTGCCAACCCCGGATCCGAACGTGCCCGAGGCGCTGGCGTTCTGGGAGAAGCTCCGCGTCTACCTGCAGGCCTATCCGCCCGCGGCCCAGGACCTGCCGCTGCAGCAGTCCTTCGAGCCGCTCGGCCTGCTGGCGTGGGGTACCTCGCCCTATGCCGACGCCGAGCCCGCGCTGGCCGCGGCGCTCGCCGCAGGCGCGAAGGCGGGTCACGACGGACTGGTGGCCGCGCTCAGGTCTGGGGCAGGCGACGCCATCGTCAACGGATGGCATCAGCCGTTCCACGTCTTCGACTACAACGACGACTACTTCGAGGTCGGCACCATCAACTCGCCGGAATGGCGAATCGACGACCGCGCCAGGGCGATCGGGCTGCGGGCTGCCGCGGCGATGGGTGGGCTGTGGGGTAACCACGGATACGAGGCGGCCTACTCCCCGGTCTACCTCGACGGCGACGGCGACGAGCTGACCGGTGAGCGAAGCTACACGCTGACTTTCGCCCAGACGCCGCCGGTCGACGCGTTCTGGTCGATCACCATGTACGACCTGCCGGAATACTTCCTGGTGGACAACCCGATCGACCGGTACTCGATCGGCGACCGCACCCCCGGGCTGGTGTACGCGGAGGACGGCTCGCTGACGATCACCCTCAGCGCCGTCGAACCGACGGACCCGACAGCGCGGGCGAACTGGCTGCCGACCCCGACGGCGGGCTTCCGGCCGCTGCTGCGGATGTACAGCCCGCGGCCCGAGGTGTTCGACGGGACCTACGAGATCCCACCGATCGACAAGGCCGTCTGAGCCGATTCAGCTCTGTCCCAGCCACTCCCGGGCGGCGACCACCAGCGCCTCGATGCCGACCGTCAGGGTCGGCTCGAGGACCGGAGCGAAGCGCGCGGAGTGGTTCGACGGGATGTCCCGGTCGGTGGTCCCGGCCGCGGCCGCCCGCATGAAGGCCTCCGGTTCGGCACCGCCGAACAGCCAGTAGCAGCAGGGCGCCCCTGACGCGGTCGCGAAGACCCCGACGTCCTCGCTGCCCGTGACGGGCCCGGGGTCGAAGACGTGATCCTCCCCGAACCGCAACCGGAACACGGCGGCGGTGCGCTCCACTGCCGCCGGGTCGTTGACGAGGACCGGAAAGCTGTCGATCGGGGTGATCTCTGGCGTGCGGGTCGCACCCGCGGCGGCGGCCTCCGCCTCGACGATGCGGGTGACCGAGTCGAGAACCCTGGTGCGTACGGCGGCGTCGTAGGTGCGGATGTTGACCTCGAGCACGGCCTCGTCGGGGATGATGTTGTCCTTGGTGCCCGCGCGGAGGGAACCGACCGTCAGGACCACCGTGTCGGTCGCGGCCACGGTCCGCGACACCACGGTCTGCAGCCGCAGCACCGTCGACGCGGCCATCACCACCGGATCGATCGTGGTCTCGGGCCGCGAACCGTGGCCCCCCTTGCCGAACATCGTGATTCGCAGCGCGTCCGTCGCGGCGAAGGCGGGTCCCGGCCGGACAGCAAGCATGCCGGCGGGAAACGGGCCCACGTGTTGCCCGAGCACCACATCTGGGGTGCCGAACCTGTCGAACAGGCCGTCGTCGACCATGGCCTGCGCGCCGCCGCCGAGTTCCTCGGCCGGCTGGAACACCGCGAGAATCGTTCCACGCCAGCCGGACCGGTCGTCCACCAGCTCCTCCAGTGCGCCGAGCAGACACACCACATGCATGTCGTGGCCGCACGCGTGCGCCACCGGGACATCCTCGCCGTCGGGATCGGTGCCGCGTGCGGTGCTGGCATAGGGCAGCCCGGTCTCCTCCGCGATCGGCAGCGCATCCATGTCGGCGCGCAGCAGCACGGTGGGGCCGTCGCCGCGGCGCAGCGTCCCGACGACGCCGGTCCCGCCCACGCCCGTGCTGGTCTCGAAACCCAGCGCGCGCAGCCGGTCCGCGATGATGCCCGCGGTCCGGGTCTCGTGGAACGACAGCTCGGGGTGGGCGTGCAGGTCCTTGTACAGCTCGGTGAGTGCCGTGGTGTCGACCATAGCGGTCCTTCCGCTCGACGGGCACCCAGTCAAACCCGAACCGCCGGTCCGCGTCTCATGCTTCGCGGGTGAATCGGCAGGTGCGCAGCCGGTCCTCCCAGCCGTCCGGATCCGCGAGCCGCCCGTTCGGATCCGTCGCCCAGCACTGCGCGAGCAGGTCGTACCCCAGCGTGCAGATCTCGAGGTGCCGTGGCCACTGCCGTTGCGTCCAGGCCCGCTCGTTGTGGGCGGCATCGGCGGCGCTCAAACCCGCGCCGATCAGCTCGAACTGGACATCCCGCCGCAGCGCCATCATGGTGGCCGCGGTCGGCGCGGTGGTTCGCAGCCCGGACACCAGGGCGAGCGCGGTGTCGAGCGTGCGGTTCTCGGTCCAGCGGAGGTCGCGGCGGTGTGCGCGTGGGGCCACCGACCACAGGACGACAAGCGCCACGACGACGCCGAGCAGGGTCTCGAGGAAGCGGTTGACGATCATCGGCCCGATGTCCGCGTCGGGATGCGAGGCGCCACCGATGAGCATCGCCAGCGGGGTGATGAAGATGACCGCCAGCCCGTAGTTGCGGGCGATGTACAGCTCGATCAGGAACTGCAGCACCATCAGCAACACGATCAGGCCTGCGCCTGTCGGCGTGAGCGCGTACAGCGCGGCGAAGAGCACCAGACCGGCCGCGGTCCCGACAAAGCGGTGTATTCCGCGCACGGTGCCGCGGATCCGGTCGGGTCCCTGGTGCAGGACCAGGACCGCCGCGATCACCGCCCAGTCCGGCCGGTCCAAGCCCACGGCCACGCTCAGCGAACCCGCGACGAGACTCGCCAGCAGCACCCGCATCGCGGTGGTGCAGGCGTGCGAGTCGACGGCGAGCGAGCGCCGTATCCGGTACCGGAAATCAGGGCGCGCCAACGGGATCTGTGGGGTGGGGGCGTCGAGTTCGAGATCCGGCCCGTCGTCGTCGGAGCGCGCGACCCCCACCAGTCGCAGGTGCGCGGACAGCAGCGACCGGACTGGATCCGCCTCGGGTCGGCGCTCCGGCAGCCCCGCGTCGTAGACCGCGGACCACGCGGCGTGCACCGCGGTCGCGGCCTGGTGTCTCGCCGCGACCGCGGGGGCATCGCTGCTGCGCAGTTCGACGTAGGCATTCACCGAGCGCACGGCGGCGGTCACGGCGTCACGCTCCGGTGCCCGGCGGTCGCGGAGCGTCCCCGCCATCGCCACGACCAGCGCGCTGACCACACCGATCGCCGTGCAGCCCACGATGACCGCCGCCGAGATGCCGGACCTGGACATGATCGTTGCGACCGCACACGTCAACACGAAGAAGAACGATCCGGGCGGGCCCAGCCTCGCCGCGGACACCACATAGGTCCCGACGAGCGCCACCGCCGCGAGCATCGCGACCTCGATCAAAGCCGGTGTCGCCGAGTCGAAAGGCCAAGTCCGGTAGACGGTTCCGCCGACCAGTGCGCCGAGACCCGCGGCCGTGAGCAGGGCGGCGCCTGCGAGAAGAACGACTCGCCAGCGGGCCCGGTATGGCCTGCCCTCGCCGTAGATGACCGCGAAGGCGCCGAGGCTGAAGATCAGCGCCTGCTCCTGGTGGCCGAACGCGACGGCGAGGAGCGCGGGCACCCCGAACGCCAGAGCCGCCCGCACCCCGCCCGGCCATCGCCTGCCCGCGGGCGGGAGACCGAACGCCAGCGACCGGGTCTGCGGCGCCGGAGGAAGCGAGGGACGGGGTGAGGGGTCGGGGGTCACATCGGGCACCGTCCAATTCAACTCCACCTCGATTCGGGCGCCGCCACGTGCGTCCGCGGGGGTCGGGGGCGCCGCACTCGTGCGGATAGGAGAAATGGCCGCGGAATCGGTCCGCCGGACCGTGCGATTCGCGCACGAGGTTTCGACAATTCGCGCCTGCGTGCGGGCGCCGTTCTCGGCCGCCGTCACCCGCGGACGGGTCCTACCTGCGAGTTCGAGTCACTCCGTCGGTCTCGACAATGACCGTCCATTTCGCCGGCCCGAAATCCCGTGGTTTTAGGGGTCATTTACTTTCCGGGCCTGTGTGAGGATGCACCGATGACATTGGATGTCACTCATTCGCCGGGCCGAATGCCGGTCTATGCGCGCTGACACCGAGCGGCTGCCCATCGTCGCAGCGAATACGGCTGGTCTCGTCAGACCACATGTCCCCGGGTGCGTCGCACCGTCGGGACGCATCCCGGGCAGCACCTTCGCGGTCGGACGGTACCGACTGCTCTCCTGCTGTGGCGCGGTGCCGTCTGCGGAGTTCTGGCGCGGGCTCGACCTGGTCACCGGCCGTGAGGTCGGGCTGACCCTCTTCGCCGGCGACGGTGTCCGCGGCGACGCGGGCCCGCAGGTGGACACGGACGAGATCTTCGCCCGCACCGTATGGATGTGCGGCATCCGCGCCTCGGCCGTCCCGCGGATCGTCGACATGGTCGACGCGGAATCGGCGGGGGCGGTCGTCACCGAGTGGGTGCCGAGCTGCTCGCTGTCCGAGGTCGTCGAGGGCCGGCTGTCGGCCCTCGACGCAGCCGCCGCGGTGCGGCCCCTGGCGCACGCGGTGTGCCGGGCGCACGAGGTGGACGGCGTCCTCGCCCTCGACGATCCGGATCGGCTCCGCGTGAGCATGGAAGGGCATGTGTTCCTCGCCTTTCCTGGTCCGCTTCCGGATGCCGACCGTTCCTGTGACGTGCGCGGTCTCGGCGTGGCGCTCGCCACCCTCGTCACCGGGGACCTTTCGGGGTCGGGTGCCGCCGCGCTGCGTGCGCGTGCGCCCTCACCCGTTGCGGAGATCATCCACCGGACCGTCGGCGGGGGCGCCGACGTCAGCGCCGAGTGGGTGGCACACCTGCTCGACGAGATCGCAGCCGCTCCGGCCTGGTGAATCGGCCTCGTACGAGACCGTACGGTCCGCTCGGGCTGTAGTCTTCACCGCACAGAAGGTTCCTTTGTCGGGGGTGGGCAGGGGTGCGTATGAAGGGGAAATCTCTACCGCAGGCCGCGTCGTTGACGCAGCAGTTCACCGACGGTCTGCGTCTCAGCGGGCGGGAAGGCCTCGAGACCATGTCGGCGGCGGCCGACATGGTGGCGATCAACCCTGACCGTTTCCGTGCCGTCATGCACTCGGCGGATTTCGGCTCGATCCGGGTGAACAGGCTTCGGACCTCGGCGGTTTCGGGGATCCGGGCGCCGGACCGGCTGGCGGACGACCACGGCGTGTACCTGTCGATGGTGTGCGTGCGGACGGGGGAGATCCGGATCCGGCAGAACCGCATCGCCAGCTGTGCGGAGGCGGGCCAGATCGCCTTCGTGGACTTCGCCGCCCCCTTCGAGGTCGAGCTCTCCCATCGCGGGGACTACGTTTTCGTCTACCTGCCGCACGACCTGCTGACCGCACGGTCGGTGGACGCCAGGACTCTGGTCGGGGCCTCGGTCACCGCCTCGCCGCTCGGTGACACGATCGCCGCGGCGATCGAGAAGTTCGCGGTCGCCGACATGTGCGGCCCTGGCTCCGCGGAGGCGGCGCTGATCGAGCGCGCGATCCTCGACCTGTGCCTGGCGGTGATCTACCAGTCGACCGGCGACACCCAGGTTCGTGACGAGATCGGCCTCCGAAATCGAGCGCGGGCAAGGGAATTCGTCGAGAGCAACTTCACCGACCCCAGGCTGACGATCGCCCAGGTCGCCTCGAGCATCAATGTCAGCCCCCGCTACCTGCAGAAACTGTTCGAGGAGGAGGAGTACTCGGTCTACGAACTGATCCGTCGACGCCGGGTCAGGTGGGGTGTCGCCCTGCTGACTGATCCGGGCGCCGCGCACCTCACCATCAGCCAGGTGGCGCTCCGCAGTGGCTTCGTCGGTCTGAGTCAGTTCAGTCGCGCGGTCCGGGACATAGCAGGAAACTCGCCGCGCGGGATTCGTCGGCAGGCGGAACTGGCTGCACCACTTCATGTCTCGAGTGGATCGGCGTAGCAGTCCCGCACCGCGACGTCCATCGGGAAGCGCACCCTCGTGTCGCCGAACAACAGCCGGGTGGCGGCCTCCGTCGCGGCCAGCACGTGCGCGGTGGCGGACTCCGGATCGCGACAGTGCACGACCACCTCGTCGTGCTGGAAGAACACCAGTTCGGCGGTGCCGTCGTCCGCGATTCGTCGCCGGAGATCGGCCAGCAGGCACAGCGCCCACTCCGCCGCCGTGGCCTGCACCACGAAGTTGCGGGTGAACCGGCCGCGCGCGTGTGGATCTCCGCCGGACCACCAGTCGGCGTCCGGTGGCGGACAGGCCCGGCCCAGCCAGGAGTGCACCACCTCGCCGCGTTCCCCCGTCCGCGCGGCATCCTCGACGTACTGCACCGCAACCGGAAAACGCTTGCGCAGCAGGGTCAACAGCGCGCGTGACTCTCCTGCGGTGGCCCCGTACAGGACGCCGAGGATCGCCACCTTGGCCTTGCCGCGATCGCCGTCGAACACCTCGGCGGCGACCGGCGCATAGAGGTCGTCCGCGCCCGCCGCGGCGACCATCAGCGGGTCGCCGGACATGGCCGCAAGAATGCGGGGCTCGAGTTGCCCGGCGTCGGCGATGACGAAGGTGTGGCCGGGGTCTGCGATGACACTGGTGCGCAAGGCTTTCGGGATCTGCAGTGCCCCTCCGCCGCGACTGGCCCAGCGTCCGGACACCACCCCACCCGGAACGTAGACGGGTCGGAATCGGTCGTCGCGCACCCAGGTGTCGAGCCAGGTCCAGCCGTTGGCGGCGTGCAGTTTGGCCAGATCGCGGTAGTGCAGCAGGGGCTCGATCGCCGGGTGGTCGATGTCGCGCAGCAGGTAGGCGCGGGTGGAGGTGAGCTCGACACCGTCGCGGGCGAAGGCCTCGACCAGCTCGACGTGTGACGCGGGGTTGACCCGCCGTCCGAACGCTGCACCGATCACCTCGGTGATCTCGCGGATACGCTGCGGCACAGCGTCTCCGGTGGTGCGCGGGCCGAGAGTGCGTTCGAGCAGCCGGTGGTGTTCGACGGCGGAGAACGGCAGTCCGTGGTGGCTCATCTCGGCGGCGGCGAGAGCGCCCGCGGACTCGGCCGCGACCAGCAGGCGCAGGCGCGGATCGTCGCCGATCAGCGCGAGCTGTGCCTCGTGGTCGGCGACAACCGCCGCGGGGTCGAGAGGTGGTGCGGCGTCGAACAGGCCGGGGCGTTCGTCGGCCGGGGGCTGTGGGGAGACGGCGGGCCCGCCCGCCCGCACGCTCAGCAGGGCGCCGGCGAGCGCCAGGTCGTGGCAGCGCTGCACACGCAGGCCGTCGCGCAGCACGGCGGGATAGACGGCAGCGGTGTCCGCCCACACCCACCGCGGGTGCTCGCCCGGTTCGAGCGCGCGCACCGCCGCGGACGGGTCGGGAAAGGGGAGCGGGTCGCCCAGCGCGCGCCCGCGGTCGTCCGTGCGGATCGCCAGGGCGTGCTCGGGTCCGGGCACCAACACGATTCGCACGACGCCCAGTGTGCCGTGCGGGTACGACAACACCGGGATGGGTCAGTGTGCGCCGTGCCGGATCTCGTCGCGGTGCTCGGCGAAGCGCACCGTCTCGAAGAGGATCAGGGCGAGCAGGACCGCGGTGAGCAGCCCGAGCGAGGCCAGCGCCGGCAGGTGCCAGGCCAGCGGGATCAGCGCCACGAGCACGACCGCGGTGGTGATCCGCGCGCGGTTGACCGGTCCCATCAGCCTGGTCACGTACGCCTTGAAGGCGGCCAGTCCCAGCAGGAAGAGCGCGGCGCCGCCGAAGAGCGCCACCAGCGGGATGCCGTAGAGGGGGTCGGTGAGGGTGTGATGGCTGCCGTCGCCGACATAGTTCAGAACCTTCTTCAGGCCGAGTGAGATCAGCACGATGCCGACGACCATGGGCAGGTGCAGGAAGGTGTAGCCACCGCGTGCCAGCTTGATCTGCGTCGCGCCGGTGGCCGCGGAGAGGGCGCGCTCGGCGGCCAGGGTGGTGGTGTCGAAGTACGCCCACCACAGCAGGCCGCTGACGGCCAGCCCGAGCAGCGAGCCGACCACGATCGGCCAGGCGATGGGCAGCGCGGTCACCCCGATGCCGATGGACACGATGGACTCGCCGAGCGCGACGATGATGATCAGCCCGTGTCGCTCGGCGAAGTGGCTCGGGGAGTTCAGCCGCCAGCCCTCGCCGCCGAACAGGGTGCCCAGGTAGTCGCCGACGAGCGCGGCCAGCCACATCAGGGTCTGCGCGGTGCCCGAGAGCTGGGACGCGATCAGCAGGAGGGTGGTGCCCGCGAGCATGGAGGGCACGAACCGGATCAGTTGGCCGCGCAGCTGGGGGTCGCCTGCGCTGGCGATCCAGAAGGTGACCAGATGCATCAGCCGCACGAAGAAGTAGCCGACGGCGAAGACCACCGGGCCGGAGAGCCCGCCGGGCAGGTCGTCGAAGGCCTCGGGAATGGTCAGCGCGACGATGAACATCGAGCCCATCGCGAAGAACATCGCCACCCGCGCGAAACCCTCGTCGGCGCGCACCACATTGGCCAGCCACGCATAGCCGATCCAGCTCCACCACAGAACGGCCATCACCAGCACGCCGCGCACCAGATTCCTGGCCGAGGTGTCGTCGGCCATCAGCGCCGTGACGCCGGTCAACGCGAAGACGAAGACGAGGTCGAAGAACAGCTCGAGCGGGGAGACGGAGGACCGTTCTTGCATTGCCTGCATATGGGTTCGCCTGGGAAATTCCACTCGGCTACTGTGCCACCACGAAAGGGCCTGCGCAGGGGGTCCGGGAGCACTAGTGTCCCGTCGGGTAACCGGGCATCGCCCGGTCGCCCCGGCTGACTGCGAGCGAGCCCGGTGTCGTCGGTAAGCTTGCCAACTGGACTTCGTACCCAGTTCCCAGATCCGGAGGTTGATTAGCGTGGCGCTCGTCGTGCAGAAGTACGGCGGATCCTCGGTGGCATCTGCCGAGCGCATCCGACGCGTCGCCGAACGGATCGTGGAGACCAAGCGCGCGGGCAACGACGTGGTTGTCGTGGTCTCGGCGATGGGCGACACCACCGACGAGCTGCTCGACCTGGCTCAGCAGGTGTGCCCCGGCGGCCCGCCCGCGCGCGAGATGGACATGCTGCTGACCTCGGGCGAGCGCATCTCCAACTCGCTGGTGGCCATGGCGATCCACTCCCTCGGCGAAGAGGCCCGCTCCTTCACCGGGTCGCAGGCCGGGGTCATCACCACCGGCGCGCACGGCAACGCGAAGATCATCGACGTCACCCCTGGTCGCGTCCGCGACGCCCTCGACCGCGGCTCGATCGTCCTGGTCGCCGGCTTCCAGGGCGTCAGCCAGGACAGCAAGGACGTCACGACCCTCGGTCGCGGCGGATCCGACACCACCGCCGTCGCCCTCGCCGCCGCACTGAAGGCCGACGTCTGCGAGATCTACACAGACGTCGACGGAATCTTCACCGCGGACCCGCGAATCGTCCCCGACGCGCAGCGGCTCGACACCGTCTCCTTCGAAGAGATGCTGGAGATGGCCGCGTGCGGCGCGAAGGTGCTCATGTTGCGTTGCGTCGAGTACGCGCGTCGCTACAACGTGCCCGTGCACGTTCGTTCCTCGTACACCACAAAGCCCGGCACCATGGTGTCCGGATCGATGGAGGACATTCCCGTGGAAGAAGCCATCCTCACCGGCGTCGCGCACGACCGTAGCGAGGCCAAGGTCACCGTCGTCGGGCTGCCCGACGTGCCGGGCTACGCGGCCAAGGTCTTCCGCGCCGTCGCCGAGACCGAGATCAACATCGACATGGTGCTGCAGAACATCTCGAAGGTGGAGACCGGCAAGACCGACATCACCTTCACGCTGCCGAAGACGGATGTCCCCGCCGCGGTGGAGAAGCTGACGGAGCTGCAGGGCGAGATCGGGTTCACCCAGATCCTCTCCGACGAGCGCATCGGCAAGGTGTCGCTGGTCGGCGCAGGCATGAAGAGCCACCCGGGCGTGACGGCCACCTTCTGCGAGGCGCTCGCCGAGGCAGGGATCAACATCGACCTGATCTCGACCTCGGAGATCCGCATCTCGGTGCTGGTCGCCGACGACGATCTGGACGACGCGGTGCGCGCGATCCACAAGGCATTCGATCTGGGCGGCGACGAAGAGGCCGTCGTCCACGCGGGAACGGGACGCTAGAGATGACAACTGTTGCTGTAGTCGGCGCGACCGGACAGGTCGGCGCTGTCATGCGCGCGCTCCTCGCGGAACGCAACTTCCCCGCGGACAAGGTCCGGTTCTTCGCGTCCGCCCGCTCGGCGGGGACCAAGCTGCCGTTCCGCGGCGAGGAGATCGTGGTCGAGGACACCGCCGCGACCTCGGACGAGGACCTCAAGGGCATCGACATCGCGCTGTTCTCGGCGGGCGCGACCCTCTCCCGCGTCCAGGCCCCGCGGTTCGCCGCGGCGGGCGCGACCGTGATCGACAACTCCTCCGCCTGGCGCAAGGACCCCGAGGTCCCGCTGGTGGTCAGCGAGGTCAACCCGGAGGAGGCGAAGAACCCGCCGAAGGGCATCATCGCCAACCCGAACTGCACCACGATGGCCGCGATGCCGGTGCTGAAGGTGCTGCACGACGAGGCCGGACTGCAGCGGCTGATCATCAGCAGCTACCAGGCGGTGTCCGGCAGCGGCCTGGCCGGCGTCGAGGAGCTGGCGACCCAGGCCCGCGCGGTGATCGACGACGTCGAGAAGCTGGTGCACGACGGCAGCGCCGTGACGTTCCCCGCACCGAACAAGTACGTCGCCCCGATCGCGTTCGATGTCATCCCCCTGGCCGGCTCGCTGGTCGAGGACGGCAGCGGCGAGACCGACGAGGACCAGAAGCTGCGCAACGAGAGCCGCAAGATCCTCGGCCTGCCCGACCTGCTGGTCAGCGGCACCTGCGTCCGGGTGCCCGTGTTCACCGGCCATTCGCTCTCGATCAACGCCGAGTTCGGCAACCCGCTGTCCGTCGAGCGCGCCAAGGAGTTGCTGGCGACCGCGCCCGGCGTGCAGCTGGTCGACGTGCCCACCCCGCTGCAGGCGGCGGGCGGCGATCCGTCGCTGGTCGGCCGGATCCGTCAGGATCCGGGCGTGCCGGGTGGCCGTGGCCTCGCGCTGTTCGTCTCCGGCGACAACCTGCGCAAGGGTGCCGCGCTCAACACCATTCAGATCGCGGAGCTGCTCGTCGGCTGACCTTCCGCCGAGTGTGCACCTCCCGTCGCATCGCCCGAGTGCGGGCGTCGGGAGGTGCACACTCGCGGGTGGCCGCGCCGGTGACGGTCAGACCGCCTCGGCGATGCTGGTGCCGTTCGCCGGTTCGAGGACCGGTGCGGGACCGCGGAGCAGCCGCCCGATCCAGCCCTCGTCCAGGGCAAGGGCCTTGACGATCGTCGCCGCCGCGACGACGACGCCCGACAGGACGAACATCCAGGTGATGGTGGTGAACACCAGCCCGAGTGAGCCGAACTTCTCCTGCGCGGATGCGCCCGCCATCGGCAGGTAGATCCGGCCCCCGATGCGGAGCAGGGCGAGCCCGAGCGCGGTCAGCGCGGCGGTGGCCCACAGCACCCGGCCCGCCAGCCTGCCCTCGGTGAGCAGGTACGGCACCACTGCCCACAGCGCGAACCAGATGGCCAGCTCGGTGCCGAACGCCAGCGGCGGTCCGACCCAGTCCAACCCGGCCAGGTTCCTGGCCACGCTGAGCAGCGCCACCGACGAGGCGACCGCGAACAGTACGGCCACCCACCGCCAACTGCCGCGGATGGACAGGGTCGGGATGTTCCAGATCTTCCCGTAGAGCCGGCCCATGGCTCGGGCGAAGGACGTCCCGCTCAGGATGATCATCAACATGCCGATGACGCCGAAGGTGGCGAACGTCGGCGTGCTCGCCTCGAGGGCGCCGGGGGCGAGGGCGTACAGGTCCAGTCCGGATGGATCGAACCCGAGCTGATCCGAGATGGTGGTGCCACCGCCGGCCAGGTCCCCGATGGTGCCGACCGCGATGATGACCGGCAGCACCGAGGTGAACTCCTGCGCGGCCAGGGTCATCGCGCGGTCGGCGAGCTCGATGTCCACGATTCCCTTGATGATCCGTGCCACCGTGCGACCGGCCGAGGTCCGTTTCAGCCAGCCCCTGGCGGTCTGTTTCCGGACCTCCAGTGCTTCCCTGGCGAGGCTCACCGAGAGTTTCGAGGACTTCACGGTGGTCAAGTCAACGCGACCGCCGGATCGGACTCCTCATCCGGGGCAGGTGAAAGACGTGTGCCCGCCACCCGTCCGGTTGTGGGACGGGTGGCGGGCACAGGTGGGGTGCGTCAGGCGGGGGCGCTCTGCGCAGGCGCGCGGTTCGCGGGCCAGCCGGCCGTGAGGCCCCAGATGACACCGATGTTGATCGCGATCACCAGGATCGACAGCCAGGGCTGGGTGCCGATCAGTGTCAGGTGCCCGACGGCGTTCAGCAGCGCGAGGGTGACGCCGAAGACACGGGCCCAGGTGGCTCCGGCCAGCAGCGCGCCACCGCCGATGACGAGGAGGACGCCCCACGCGATGAGCACCCACCCCCACCGGTCGTAGTCGAGGATCAGCATCTTCTCTTCCCCGACGAACAGTCGGGTGGGCGCGGTGAGGGAGGCGATGCCCTCGACCGCATTGAAGGTGCCGGTCATGATCAGCATGAGGCCGGCGAAAACGCCCCAGCCTCCGGGGCTCTTGTCGTCCATGGGTTCCTTCGGTGAGGTGTCGGTCGGGTGGCGGATCAGAAGATGAGCGCGACGAGGATCGGTGCGGCGGTCAGGACGAGCGCGACGAGCGCGACGATCGCGATCGTCTTGACGGCCGTCGCTTGTCGGTTGTGGTCATAGGACATGACGCAAACGTTAGGGCGCGCGATCGGCCGATCGCGTCATCCTCTCTGGGTGAGATGGGCCGCGGAATCATGTACGGTGCTGCGCCGACCTATATCATTCCGTGATAATTGGTTGAATATTCACAACGAAAGGACCAACAAGTGCTCAAGGGATTCAAGGAATTTCTCCTGCGGGGCAACGTGCTGGACCTCGCCGTTGCCGTCGTGGTCGGCGCCGCCTTCACCGCGATCGTGACCGCGTTCACCGAAAACATCGTGAACCCGCTCGTCGCGTCGTTGGGCGGCTCGAACGATATGGGATTCGGCTTCCAGATCACCGACAGCCCCGAGACGTTCGTGAACGTCGGCGCCGTCCTGAGCGCCGTGATCAATTTCGTCCTCATCGCGGCGGTCGTGTACTTCGTTCTCATCGTCCCGTTCAACTCGGTCAAGGAGCGCTTCATGACCGAGGAGGAGAAGGAGGCGACGGACATCGAGTTGCTGACCGAGATCCGGAACCTGCTCGCCGACGCCAACGCGGATGCCAAGTCGACCCGGGTCGAGTCCTAGTCGTCCGTCTTTACGCCACGCGGCGTCCCGGCCCTTGGGGTTCGGGGCGCCGCGATTGTTTTCTCCTCATCCGGTGCGGGTGAGATTGTGGATCGGCGCTGTCGAATTGCCCCTCGAGGCCGCATGCTTTTTCCATGACGCCGACCGATGATGCGAAGCCTCTCGATGCCGACGAGCGGGCGGAGCTGCTCCGCCTGCGTGCGCAGGTCGCCGCGACCGAGCGCGCCAGGGCCGCCGGGCCCGAGGTCGCCAAGCGGCACGGGATCGGCGGCGCGCTGCGCTGGACCGCGTCCGGGCTCCTGATCGTCCTGGTCGCGGTGCTGCTGCTGACCTCGCTGCTGGCGCGCTTCACGCGGAGCGAGATCCTCGACACCGACCGGTATGTCGCGACTGTGGCACCCCTCGGCTCCGACCCGGCAATCCAGGACGAGATCACCGACCAGGTGACGCGCCAGATCTTCACCCGGCTCGACGTCGAGAAGATCACGCAGGAGGCGCTGACGGCCCTGACCGAGAACGCGCCGCGGGTGCCGCCGCAGGTGGTCGGGCTGGCCCCGGTGATCGCAGGCCAGGCCGAGGGGTTCATCCGCGACACCGTGCACTCGCTGGTGACCAGCGACAAGTTCGAGAGCGCGTGGATCGACGCGAACCGGATCGCCCATGAGAGCCTCGTCGCGGTCGCGACCGGCGAGACCGGTGTGGTCGAGATCGACGAGAAGGGCACGGTGAGCGTGCCGCTCAACGCGATTCTCGGCACCGTCAAGGAGAACCTGACCGAGCGCGGGTTCGCCTTCGCCGACAAGATCCCCGAGACCGATGCGAGCTTCGTGATCTTCCAGTCCGCCGACCTCGTGAAGGCCCAGAAGGCCGTCAACGCCCTCGACAAGGCCGCCACCTGGTTGCCCTGGCTGGGGGTCCTCGCGGCGATCGGGGCGGTGTTCGCGGCGCCGCACGGCAGGCGGCTGCGGGCCCTGTCGCTGGTGGGACTCGGGGTCGCGATCGCGATGGCACTGCTGAGCGTGTCGCTGCACATCGCCCGCGCGGTGTACATCGACGACATCCCGTCGGACGTGCTGTCCCCGGCGGCGGCCGCGGCGGTGGTGGACGCGATCGCCGCCCCACTCAAGACGATGCTGCGCGCCTGGTTCCTGACCGGGATCGTGGTCGCGCTGATCGGCTACCTGACCGGTGGTTCGCACTCCGCCCTCGCGGTGCGCCGCGGGTTCACCCGGGGTGTCGACAAGATTCGGAAGACGGGGGAGGGCAGGGCGCCGACCCAGTTCGAGGTGTGGACCGCGCGACTGCGGGTCCCGCTGCGGGTGGCGATCGTCGCGATCGCCGTCGCGGTGCTGGTCTTCTGGACCTATCCGTCCGGGGTGGTGGTGTTCACCATCGCGTTGCTGGCCCTGCTCGCGCTGATCGCCGTCGAGGTGCTCGCCCGGCCAGGGGTTGCCGCGGCGCAGGCCGAGGCCGAGGTGCCGTCGCCCGAGGTCGAGGGGGCGTCGGCCGAGGCTGATAGTCAGACTTAGCGACAGTCTGGACTGTTTTTAATCAGCCCAGTACGGTGGTCGGTGTGACCCAGGACACCGAGCGGGGCCCGCGCACGCAAGCACAGCGAACGGCGGCGACCCGGACAAAGCTGCTCGACGCGGCGATCGCGCTGCTGGTCGAGGTCGGCTACGCCCGGACCAGTACCCAGGAGATCGCGCGCCGGGCGGGGGTCTCCCGAGGGGCGCAGCTGCATCACTTCCCGACCAAGGAATCACTGGTGGTCGCGGCCGTCGAGCACCTGGTGGAGAAGCGGCTGGCCGAGATCCTCGACGCCCGGCCCGATCCCGACCAGGGGATCGACACCCTCGTCGACGCGTTCGCCGGCCCGCTGTTCTACGCCGCCCTCGAGCTGTGGGTCGCGGCCCGCACCGATCCGGCCCTGCACGAGGCGACGATCCCGCTCGAACGCAAGGTCGGCGATGCCCTGCGGCTCGGCAGCGCCGAGGTGATGGGCGGGCGGATGGGCGTGGACGCCATCGACCTGAGCATCGAGCTGGCCCGCGGTCTCGCCGTCTCGGCGCTGTTCCGCACCCCCGAATCCGACAGTGAACTCCGGGAGCGGCTGCTCCCGGTCTGGAAGGGCCTGGTGATGAAGTGACCGCCATACCGCAACCGCTCGCGTTGCCGGGCCACGTCGGCGTCCTGGTGGTGGGCGCCGGGTTCGCGGGCCTCGCGGTCACCGAGCGCGTGCTGCGCGATGATCCGGCGGCCGACCTCCTGGTCATCGAGCGGGGCGCCGACATCGGGGGAACCTGGCGTGACAACACCTACCCCGGGTGCGCGTGCGACGTCCCCACGGCGCTGTACTCGTTCTCGTTCGCACCGAGCCCGGACTGGAGTCACACCTTCGCCCGGCAGCCGGAGATCCAGTCGTACCTGCGGAAGGTGGTCGCTGACACCGGGATCCGCGATCGGATCCTGACCGGATGCGAGCTGCTCGAGGCGTCCTGGGACGACGCCGCCTGCGCCTGGAGGGTGCGCACCTCGCTGGGCGAGCTGACCGCGCAGACCCTCGTCGCCGCCACGGGTGCGCTGTCGACACCCAGGCTGCCGGACGTACCGGGCATCGAGACGTTCCGGGGACGGCTGTTCCACT
Organism: Rhodococcus sp. OK611; assembly: GCF_003050885.1. NCBI lineage: Bacteria > Bacillati > Actinomycetota > Actinomycetes > Mycobacteriales > Nocardiaceae > Rhodococcus > Rhodococcus sp. OK611. Next base: position 27,912 of record NZ_QAOZ01000015.1, on the reverse strand, counting down.
CGGCCACCTGGGATCACGACTACGACCTGACCGGGAAGCGGGTCGCCGTGGTCGGGACGGGCGCCTCCGCCGTGCAGTTCGTGCCCGAGATAGTCGATCGAGTGGAACGGCTGACCGTGTTCCAGCGCACGCCCGCCTGGGTGCTGCCGCGCGGCGACCGCACGCTCTCCCGCCTGGAGAAACAGCTCTATCGTCGTATTCCGCTCACGCAGAAGATCGTTCGGGCGGCCATCTACACCGCTCGTGAGGGCTACGTGCTCGCGATGGCCAAGGCGCCGCGGCTGTTGCCCGCCTTTCAGCTGTTCGCCGCGGTACACCTGCGGCGGCAGGTGCCCGACCGGACGCTGCGACGAAAGCTGACGCCGGAGTTCACGATCGCCTGCAAGCGGATCCTGCTGTCCAACGACTGGTTGCGGACCCTGGCCCGAGCCGATGTCGACCTGATCGACTCGGGGCTCGCCGGGGTCACCGAGGGGGGCGTAGTCGACGGCGCGGGCACGGAGACGCCGGTCGACGCGATCATCTTCGCCACCGGTTTCTCGCCAACCGAACCGCCCGTGGCCCGCCACCTCCGGGGTCGCGACGGACGGACGCTGGCGCAGCACTGGGCGGGCAGCCCCCGGGCGTACCTGGGTACCACCGTCGTCGGGTTCCCCAACCTGTTCCTCATGTACGGGCCGAACACGAACCTGGGGCACAGCTCGATCGTGTACATGCTGGAGTCGCAGGCCGCGTACATCAACGGTGCGCTGGCTCACCTCGACGGCGGCTGTGTCGAGGTCCTCCCGGTGGCGCAGGCGCGCTACAACGAGAAGATCGCCGGCCAGCTCGAGAGCACGGTCTGGAACACCGGCGGATGCTCGAGCTGGTACCTCGACAAGGAGGGGCGCAACTCGGTGATGTGGCCCACCTTCACCTTCCGATATCGGTCCCGGACAAAGAGATTCGATGCCGAGAACTATCAGACCCGGCGCGCGGTGCGGGCGCGAGTGGGGTGAGCGAGCAGCACGCTTCGTGATCGGATCGCGCACGATTGCCGAGCCCGCAGCGCCGCCATTGCCCGGGTCCTATCGAACGGCGTCATCGGAATTCGCCCCTTTCGCCCTTTCTTGCCTCGTTCGGGGAAAGATGTATAAGTGGGAAGGGGTGACCGAGTCACAGCCTCAACGCCGCGCAGCCCACGTCGCGGTGGGTCGCCCCCGCCCGGATTGGAAATTCTGACCGAGGTCCACAGCCGAGTGCGTGCTGATACCGCGAGGCGCGGCGAGTAAGGAAGGGATCCACTAGATGAGCAATGGCAATGATCCTCGACACACCAAGGGTGCCGACGAGAAGCTGACCACCGCGTTCGGCGCACCGGTGCCCGACAACCAGAACGTCGCCACTGCAGGCCCGCGCGGGCCGCAGCTGCTGCAGGACGTCTGGTTCCTCGAGAAGCTCGCCCACTTCGACCGCGAGGTCATCCCGGAGCGGCGCATGCACGCCAAGGGCTCCGGCGCATACGGCACCTTCACCGTGACCAATGACATCACCAAGTACACGAGCGCGAAGATCTTCTCCGAGGTCGGCAAGAAGACGGAGCTGTTCGCTCGGTTCTCCACGGTGGCGGGCGAGCGCGGCGCGGCCGATGCCGAGCGCGACATCAGGGGATTTGCCGTCAAGTTCTACACCGAGGAGGGGAACTGGGACCTCGTCGGCAACAACACCCCGGTCTTCTTCTTCCGCGATCCGCTGAAGTTCCCGGACCTCAACCACGCGGTCAAGCGCGATCCCCGCACGAACCTGCGCAGCCCCAACAACAATTGGGACTTCTGGACGAATCTGCCGGAGTCGCTGCACCAGGTGACGATCGTGATGAGCGACCGCGGCATCCCGGCCTCGTACCGGCACATGCACGGCTTCGGCTCGCACACGTTCAGTTTCATCAACGCCGAGGGTGAGCGCTTCTGGGTGAAGTTCCACCACCGCGTCCAGCAGGGCATCAAGAACCTCACCGACGCGGAGGCCGCCGAGCTGGTGGGCAACGACCGCGAGAGCCATCAGCGCGATCTCTTCGACGCCATCGAGGCGGGCGACTTCCCCAAGTGGAAGCTGTGTGTGCAGATCATGCCGGAGGCGGACGCGGCGAAGGTGCCCTACCACCCGTTCGACCTCACCAAGGTCTGGCCGAAGGGCGACTACCCGCTGATCGAGGTCGGCGAGTGGGAGCTCAACCGCAACCCCGACAACTACTTCGCCGAGGTCGAGCAGGCCGCGTTCAACCCCGCGCACGTGGTGCCAGGGATCAGCTTCTCTCCGGACCGGATGCTGCAGGGCCGGTTGTTCTCCTACGGTGACGCGCAGCGATACCGGCTGGGAGTGAACAACTTCCAGATCCCGGTCAACGCGCCCAGGAGCCCGGTGCACAACTTCCACCGGGACGGCGCCATGCGGGTCGACGGTAACCAGGGCGGATCGCTGCACTACGAGCCCAACAGCTACGGCAAGTGGCAGGAGCAGCCGCAGTACCGGAACCCGGCGCAGGCTATCGGGGCGGTCGCGGATCACTTCGACTACCGCGAGGACGACGACAACTACTTCTCGCAGCCGCGCGTGTTGTTCAACAACATGAGCGACGAGCAGAAGCAGGTGCTGTTCGACAACACCGCGCGCGCCATCAACGGCGCCTCGGACCAGGTCGTGCAGCGGCACATCGACAACTGCACCGCCTGTGACCCGGCCTACGGCGAGGGCGTCGCGAAGGCGATCAAAGCGCTGAGCTGACACCGAGCGCGACCATCCGCCCGGACCGGGGCTCCCGGTCCGGGCGGACGCGTATCAGGGGACATACGTCGAGGTCACCGGCTCGACACCGGCCGGCACCGTCCTCCGGGAACAAACTCGGGCCGGCGCCCGTTGAACCCCTCGTCGACGTCCGGACATGCCCCGGGCCTCACCCCTTTAGTCGCCACGAGCGACCACTCGCCGAGAGGCGCCTGTGGGACGTCGACCCGAAGGGCCGCCCGATCTTCTCGGGCGGCCCTTCATCGTGTCTGCGGCGCGTGGCCGGCGTCGGCCCGAGGTCCGTCATCGCTTCTTTGATGTGGTCCAGGACCGGCGCATACTGGGGTCATGGGGCACGGAGGCGGTTACCTCGACCCCCGGGCGCAATTGCGCGCGGCGGGGCTCCGTGTGACCGCTCCACGAGTCGCTGTGTTGAATGCTGTTGCTGCGCGTCCTCATTCGGACGTCGATCGGCTCGCCACCGAGGCGCGTCGGGAGCTCGGCTCGGTGTCAACCCAGGCCGTGTACGACGTGCTGAAGGCCTGCGTGGCCGCCGGGATACTCCGCCGATTCGAACCGGCCGGTTCGCCCGCCCGGTTCGAGGTCCGAACCGGGGACAATCATCACCACCTGGTCTGCCGCGGCTGTGGCGCGGTGTTCGACTCCGACTGCGTCGTCGGCCACGCCCCCTGCCTGCAGCCCTCGGACACCCACGGATTCGTGATCGACGAGGCCGAGGTCGTGTTCTGGGGGAGCTGCCCGCGGTGTCAGGCCGCCGCTGGTGGGGAAACGGCCCAGTTCCACTAGCGCGGGGGGAGTGCCCTTCGCCACATCCGGGAACCATTGTGGTCGAGCGTCGTTGAACTGGGTGAGGGCGGATGGCGACATCGCCCTCACTACGAAACCGACCGCATACGAAACCGCAGGAGCGAATCATGACCACCAGCCCCATTGTCAGCACCCTCGACGCCGGACAGCAGCAGATCGCGGGGGAGGCCCTGCAGGGCACCGTCGTGGACCTGATCGACCTCGGTCTCATCGCCAAGCAGGCGCACTGGAACGTCATCGGTCGGAGCTTCCTGTCGGTGCACCCCTCACTGGACGAACTGGTTGCCGCCGCACGTGATTTCACCGATCAGGCCGCCGAGCGTGCGACCGCGGTCGGGGTCAGCCCCGACGGTCGCTCCGCCACGGTCGCCGCGGACGCGGGGACGAAGGGCTTCGGCGCGGGCTGGACGAAGGACACCGACGTGATCGACGCGATCGTGGCGAACCTGGCCGCGGTCATCGAGCGCCTCCGCGCCCGCATCGAGCTCACCGAGAAGGCCGACCCGGTCACCCAGGATCTGCTCATCGCCATTACCGCGCGGCTCGAGCAGCTGCACTGGATGTGGCAGGCGCAGGGAGCGTGAGCCCGTGCGCGCTTGACGAGTCCTGACCCTCGTCAAGCGCGCACAGGCGCCGCTGGCGCCTACTCCATGAACCGCGCGAGGAACTCGATCAGCAGTCGCTCCGCCACCGGTTCGGGCAGTGCCTCGATCAGCGCCAGCACTTCGGCCAGTGGGCCGTCCAGCCCGCCGCCGGGCTCCAGCCCCACGAGGGCGAGGACGGCGGCGCAATTGTCGCTGGTGAGGTCCTCGGGCCGGATCTGCCCGGCGGCCGCGACCACGTCGGCGGGTGCCTGCGCGCCCGGCACCCCGCGTACCGCATCCGCCGCCTCGGCCAGCGCGTCGCACAGCTCGATGCTGACCCGCTCGGTGACCGGTGTGAGGGTCAGGTGGGTGGTGCGCGGCAGCGTGGTGCCGTCCGACTGCGTCCGCCCCGGCTGCGGCTGCAGCGTCCAGCCCAGGGCCTTCGCGGCGTCAGCCCAGCGGTGCGGATCCACGCTGCGGTCGGCGGCGACGTCGGGGTCGGCGGCCACTGCGAGCAGCGGGCCGATCGGGTCGCCGACGACCAGGAGCCCCTCGATGCCGTCGATCGCCTTGTGTACCTGTTCGGCCGCCCGAGCGATCTGCCCGGTCAGCTCGGCGAACCCGCTGCGCCCGAGCGTCTGCGACACCGCCCAGCCCGCGGCGATCGGCATCACCGTCCGGGAGCCGAGGATGGTGGGATTGACGACGGCGTAGCCGGGCCAGGCGCTGGTCGCGAACCACTGACGCCGGTGCCGGTCGCGGTCCCGGTAGAGCAGCACCGACACGCCCTTCGGGGCGTAGCCGTACTTGTGCAGGTCCACCGAGATGCTCGCGACGCCGGGCACCCGCAGGTCCCAGGCGGGGCGGTCCTCGGAGCCCGGCCACCACGGCAGCACCCATGCCCCGATGCAGCCGTCGACGTGCACGGCGACGCCTTGGGCCGCACAGACTTCCGCGATCTCCGCGACGGGGTCAAGGGCGCCGTGCGGATAGGACGGTGTCGACGCGACCACCAGCGCGACGGTCTCGTCCAGCGCGGCCGCCACGTCCTCGGCACGCAGCCTGCAGGTGTCGGGGTCCACCGGCAACACCCGCAACCGCAGGTCCAGGTAGTGCGCCGCCTTGATGAACGCGGCGTGCGCGGTGGATCCGATCACCAGGGTCGGCCGCGCCTCGCTGCCGGTGCTCGCGCGCCAGGTGTCGCGGGCGGACTTGACCGCGAGGATGCAGCTCTCGGTGCCGCCGCTGGTGACGCTGCCGACGACGTCGGGTACGCCCGCGGCCAGCACGTCGCGGGCCGTCGCGATGAGGTCGCGCTCGAGCGCCGCGACGGAGGGGAACGTGGTGGGGTCGAGTCCGTTGAGCGGCTGGGCCTTTCGGGCCGCTTCTGCCGCCACCTCGTGCAGTTCCGCGACCCCGGGGTCGTACACGTAGGACAGCAGGTGCCCGCCCTCGGTAGGAGCGTCCGTCTTCCTCAGCTCGTCGAGCTGGGCGAGCACCTCGGCGGTGCTGCGTTCGAAGATCACTTGCTGCTCCTGTTCAGTTCTTCGGCTGCCAGTCGGTATCCGCGCAGTGCCACCATGCTCGCGGCCACGAGCACCGCGGGTACGGCGGCGAGGGCGATCACGATGCCGGTGATCGCGCCGTCGGACTGCGCGACGGGGTGATCGGAGGTGGAGGAGACGAACCCCGTCACGGCGAGGATGGCCAGCACCACGGCGGGGCCGAGCGCCAGGCCCAGGGTCTCCGCGGCGGTCCACACCCCGCTGAAGGCGCCGGCCCGCACGGATCCGGCGGCGGTGTTCTGGTGGTCGCTGATCACGTCCGGCAACATCGACATCGGCAGCATCTGCATGCCGGCGTAACCGATCCCCGCCACCGCCACCACCGCATACACCCACGGCCCGGGGGCGGCGATCAGACCGAGCATCGCGACGGAGGCCGCCAGGAACAGGCCCGATGCCAGGAAGTACGCGCGTTGCTTGCCCCACGCCCGCACCAGCCGGATCCACATCGGCATCACCGCCAGTGCCGGTGCGACCAGGGCGGCGAACAGGATCGACACCGCACGCTCGGAGTCGAGCACGTAGGTGGCCGCGTACTGGGCGGCGCCGAGCATGCTGCCGATGGCAAGGGCCTGGAGCGCGAACGTGCCGAGCAGGAATCGGAACGGGCCGCTCGAGCGCACCGCGGCGAGGCTGTCGGCCAGCCCGTGGCCCGACGACGCCTCGACGGGTGCGTGACCGACGCCCGCGCTGCGCGGCGCGATCCGCCAGGCGGCGAGCATGCCGAGCCCGAGGGTCACCCCGGCGATCACGGCCATCAGCAGGTATCCCGTCCTGCCCCCGCCGCCGAGTTCGCGCAGTTCCGGGCCGCCCGCGCCGAACAGCAGGATCGCGACGGCGAGCACCGCGACGCGCCAGGACATCAACCGGGACCGCTCGTGATAGTCCTCGGTCAGCTCGGCGGGGAGCGCGATGTACGGGACCTGGAACAGCCCGAAGGCGATCGCGGCGAGGATGAAGGCCGTGGTCACCCAGAGGCAGCCGACGAGAGTGGAGGTGCCGGCGGGCACCGCGAAGGTGAGCGCGAAGAACACCGGCAGGGTCAGTGCGCCGAGGAACAGGAAGCGGCGGCGGGTCCCGGTGCGGGCCGCGTCGGCATCGCTGCGAGACCCGATGTACGGGTTGATCAGCACGTCGAGTGCCTTGGGTACGAACACCACCATCGAGGCCGCCGCGGCGGCGACCCCGAGCGTGTCGGTGAGGTAGTAGGCGAGTACCAGCCCGGGCAGTGTGGCGAAGCCTCCGGTGCCGACCGAGCCGAGCGAGTAGCCGGTGACGGTCGATCTGCTCAGCCGTGGGGGAGCCATGGTCATCCGGCCAACATAGGTCATTGCGCGGGCCCGCGAGAGGGTTGCGCTCAGGGAGAATTCGCCGGCCCCGGTGGCCGCCCGGCGGGACACGGTGATTCACGTGAAACCTCGACCGGACGACGAACGCCCCCACCTGGCCGGTGGGGGCGTTCGTCGTCGATGGTGTTAGGAACCGAAGATGCTGCCGAGCGAGCCGAGCGATCCGGTGCCGCCCGGGCTACCGCCGCCGGAGACCTTCACGGTCGACGCGCTGGACGTCGACTCCTTGAATCCGGTTGCGCCGCTGTAGACGGCCTTGATCTGACGGTCACCGGTCTGGGTGAACTTGTAGGACAGTGTGGCCTGTCCGTTGACCACGTCGACCGCCTCACCGATCGCGGTGTTGCCGTCCATGAACGTCACGGTGCCCGAGGTCACCGCGTCGCCGGACTCGGTCTTCACGGCCGCCGTCAGGTCCACAGGCGAGCCCTTGGTTGCGGTGCCGGGAGCGGTCAGCGTCGTCACCGTCGCGACCTCGACGGGCGCCGGGTCGGTGACCGTGACGGTCTGTGCCTGTCCGGTGGAGCCGTTGAAGTTCTCCGCGCCGCTGTAGACGGCGGAGATCGAGTGTGCTCCGGTCGTGGTGAACGTGTGGCTCAGCTTCGCGCCACCGTCGACGAGCCCGATCGGGCCGCCGATGTTGGCGGCACCGTCCTTGAACTGTACGGTGCCGCCGGCCGCGTTGTTACCCCCGTTGTCCTTCACCAGGGCCCAGAGGTCCACCGAGTCACCGGTTTTCGCCTCGCCTGGGACGTTGAGCGTGGTGACGGTGTCGACGATGACGGGGTCGGTGGAGACGTCGACGGTGGAGGCCGTGCTGGTGCTGGTGTTGAAGCCGTCGGCGCCGCTGTAGACGGCGGTCACCGGGTGCGCTCCGTCGGTGGTGAAGGTGTGGTTCAGGGTGGCGGTGGCACCGTTGAGGGTGACCGGTCCGCCGATGTTTTCGGCTCCGTCCTTGAACTGGACCGTGCCGCCGCTGGGTGCGGGGGCGACTGTGGCGGTGAGGTCGACGGCGGTGCCGGTCTTGGCGGTGCCGGGGACGTTCAGCGTGGTGGTGGTGTCGACGGCGTTGACCGAGACGTCGACGTTCGATGCCGCAGAGGTGGACGGTTTGTTGCCGGCGTCACCGCTGTAAACAGCGGTGATGGAATGGTTTCCGGTGGTGGTGAAGGTGTGGTTGAGCGTGGCGGTGCCGTTGTTCACGGGGACGGCGTTGCCGATGTTGTCGGCGCCGTCCTTGAACTGGACGGTGCCGGTGGCGCCCGCGGGGGCGACGGTGGCGGTGAGGTCGACGGCGGTGCCGGTCTTGGCGGTGGCGGGGACGTTCAGTGTGGTGGTGGTGTCGACGATGACCGGGTCGGTGCTGACGGTCACGGTCGCCGCAGCCGAGGTGGACGGCTTGTTGGCGGCATCGCCGCTGTAGACGGCGGTGATGGCGTGCGCACCGTCCGCGGCGAAGGTGTGGTTGAGCGTGGCGGTGCCGTTGTTGACCGGGACGGCGTTGCCGATGTTGTTGGCGCCGTCCTTGAACTGGACGGTGCCGGTGGCGCCTGCGGGGGCGACGGTGGCGGTGAGGTCGACGGCGGTGCCGGTCTTGGCGGTGGCCGGGACGTTCAGGGTGGTGGTGGTGTCGGCCGCGGCAGCGCCCACGTTGATCGTGGCCAGCGGCCCGGCGCCCGCGTTGAGTGCCGAACCCTGGGCGTCACGCGGGGTGCAGCGGGTGGGTGCCCACTGGTTGCCGAAGAAGCTGGCGAGAGGCAGGAAGGTGTAGTAGTTCTCGTTCGCGTTGTAGGTACCGGCGCTGCCGGCTGTGCGAACCTTCGGCGTGATGACACCGCCGCTGCCGGCGACGACGGTCACGTCGATGGCGGGAAGCCGGAACCAGCTGTCCCCGTTGGCGTTGTTACTGCCGTCGAGATTCTTCTTGAGCTTCGGTGCGCGGATGCCGCCCTGGCTGTTGGTGCTCGACGAGGGGCTGTTTCCGATGACCTCGTTGTTACCCGAGAGCCGCAGGAGATTACCGCCGCCGTCAGGGCTGCCCGCGTCGTTGATGCGCGCCACCGACGGGGCCACGCCGTCGAGGTTCACACCGGTGCCCGCCACTACCGCGGCGCTGACAAAGGTCGTGTTCGCGGGGATCTCGTAATCGACCTTGAGCCGCGAGATGTTGGTGGTCGTGGCACCCGAGTCGCTGTTGGGGTACGAACCGCCGCCGGGCTGGATGCGGTAGGTGAACGTCTCACCCGCCGTCACGGAGGCCGGTGCGTCGACGGTCATCGACGTGTCGGCCACCTTGTGCACGGTGAGGACCGCGCTGGCCTGGCAGGCATTCTTGAACGAGGTGGTCGTGGGTGCCGCGGACGCGGGGCTGCCGATCAAGAGCAGACCCGCGGCCAACGCCACGGACGTGACCGGTACGGCGCATTGCCGCACTGTGGACTTGGACATAACACTCCTTGCGCCCGACTCGCGGGAGAGGTGTCGAGCATCGGTTGGATGAAATTGCCCACACTGTGCCACCGCAATCGGGAACTCGTTGCAGTTTTGACTACAGGCACTGCAAGTTACGGTCGGGTAACAAGTTGTGCCGGAAGCCGCGGGTAATGCCTGGAAAACTGTCTCGAACTGGTCTCTGAGGCCATCTAGCCAAGGAAATCCGGCGTTTTCGACTTGCGGCTCGGCGCCAAAAATGCAACACGTTCATCGGAGGCCGAGTGGGGACCGCTCAGGCTCGAGCGGCCGCCAGCGGCAGGTCGACGATCAGCTCCGGTTCGGTGCACGCCAGCACCTGCGCCGGCTCGACACCCGGCGCCACCTCACGCAGGACCAGGCCGGCGGTGGTGACGTCGATGACGGCCAGATCGGTGATGATGCGGTGCACCACCGCCCGACCGGTCAGCGGCAGCGAACAGCGCTCGACGATCTTCGGTGCGCCGTCCCTGGCGCAGTGCTCCATCAGCACGATCACCCGGCCGGCGCCGTGCACGAGGTCCATCGCCCCGCCGGGCCCCTTCACCATCTTTCCGGGGATCATCCAGTTCGCCAGGTCTCCGGTCGCCGAGACCTGCATGCCGCCGAGGATCGCCGCGTCGATCTTGCCGCCCCTGATCATCCCGAAGCTGAGCGCGGAGTCGAAGAACGACGCGCCCGGCAGCACCGTCACCGTCTCCTTGCCCGCGTTGATGAGATCCGGATCCATCTCGGGCTCAGTCGGATACGGGCCGACGCCGAGGATTCCGTTCTCCGACTGCAACACCACCGAGCAGTCCGGGGGCACGAAGTTCGGCACCAGTGTGGGCAGACCGATCCCCAGGTTCACGTACCAGCCGTCCCGGAGTTCCTGCGCGGCCCGCGCCGCCATCTCCTCGCGGGTGCGGGCGCCCGCCATGGTGTTGCCGCCGGCCATGCTCATCGCTCGCTCTCGGTAGTCGTTCTGACGGTGCGCTTTTCGATCCGCTTGGTGATGCCGTGGCCGACCTCGAGAACGCGGTGCACGTACACCCCGGGCAGATGCACGGCGTCGGGATCGAGTTCGCCCGGCTCCACCAGTTCCTCGACCTGGGCGACGGTGATCCGGCCTGCCATGGCCGCCAGCGGCGAGAAGTTGCGGGCCGACAGATCGAACACCAGATTGCCGTGACGGTCGCCCCGCGCGGCGTGGACGAGGGCGAAGTCGGTGCTGATCGCCTCCTCGAGCACGTAGTCGCGGCCGCCGAAGGACTGCACCGGCTTGGCGGGCGAGGCCACCGCGACGCCGCCCGCGCCGTCGTACAGTCGCGGCAGTCCGCCCTCGGCGACCTGGGTGCCGACCCCGCTCTGGGTGTAGAACGCGGCGATGCCCGAGCCGCCGGCCCGGAGCTTCTCCGCCAACGTGCCCTGCGGGGTCAGCTCCAGTTCCAGTTCGCCGGAGAGGAACTGACGCTCGAACTCCTTGTTCTCCCCGACATAGGAGGAGACCATCTTCCGGATCCGGCCCGCGCCGAGGAGCAATCCCAGACCCCAGTCGTCGACGCCACAGTTGTTGCTGACGACCTCGAGATCCGATGCGCCGCCGTCGAGTACCGCCTGGATGAGCGTCGAGGGGATGCCGCAGAGCCCGAACCCGCCCACCGCAAGGCTGGAGCCGTCGGTGATGTCCGCGACGGCCTCGGCGGCCGAGCGTACGGTCTTGTCCATCATCGCGCGCTCCACCCGCCGTCCATCGTGTACGAGGCGCCCGTCGCCATGCCGGCCTCGTCGCCCGCCAGCCACGCCACCAGCGAGGCGACCTCGGCGGGTTCGACCAGCCTCTTGATCGCGCTCTCGGTGAGCATCACCCGTGCGAGCACTTCCTCCTCCGGGATGCCGTGCACGGCGGCCTGGTCGGCGATCTGCTTCTCCACCAGGGGGGTTCGCACGTATCCCGGGTTCACGCAGTTGCTGGTCACCCCGTGTCGGCCACCCTCGAGCGCGGTCACCTTGGACAGTCCCTCGAGGCCGTGTTTCGCGGTGACATACGCGGACTTGAACTCGGAGGCGCGCAGCCCGTGCACCGAGGAGACGTTGATGATCCGACCGAATCCGTTGGCATACATGTGTGGAAGGGCCGCCCGGATCAGCAGGAACGGTGCCTCCACCATCAGCGTCAACAGCCTGCGGAATTCCGCGGGCGGGAAATCCTCGATGGGGCTGATGCTCTGCACGCCCGCGTTGTTCACCAGGATGTCCGTTTCGAGCGTGAGCCCGGCGAGCGCCTCGGTGTCGAGCAGGTCGACGGCCCAGGCCCGGCCGTCGAGTTCGTCCGCGAGCGTCTTGGCCGCGATGTCGTCGACATCGGCGATCACGACCCGGGCGCCCCTGGCCGCGAGTGCCCTGGCTGTGGCCGCGCCGATCCCGCTCGCGCCGCCGGTGATCAGGGCCGAGCGCCCGGCGAGGCTCTGCGCGGTCATCGGGCCACCGCCGCGCTCTGGCCGGCGACGAGCGGTGCGTCCGCCGCGTTCTCCTCGGCGAGGGTCCTCGCGTCCGCGGCGTCGACGGACTCGAGCGAGATGCCCTTGGTCTCACGGGCGAAGGCGACCGCGATGATGGTCACGACCGAGGCGCCGAGCAGGTAGAAGGCGATCGGCACGGACGAGTCGAAGCGGCTGAGCAGGCTGGCCGCGATGATCGGCGCAAGCGAGCCCGCCACGATGGAGGTGACCTGGTAGCCGAGCGAGACACCGGAGTAGCGCATCCGGGTGGGGAACATCTCCGCCATGATCGCCGGCTGGCCGGCATACATGAAGGCGTGGATGATCAGCCCGATCACGATGGCAGCCAAGACGACCGTGTTGTGCGCGCTGTCCATCATCGGGAAGGCGAAGAAGCCCCAGGTGCCCGCCAGGACGGCGCCGATCAGGTAGGTGGGGCGGCGGCCGAGGGTGTCGGACAGCCGGCCGCACAGCGGAACCGCGACGAAGTGCACGCCGTGCGCGATGAGCATCATCCACAGGATCTTGCTGGTGTCAGCGTGCACGACCACCTTGAGATAGGTGATCGAGAAGGTCACAACCAGGTAGTACATGATGTTCTCCGCGAACCGCAGGCCCATCGCGGTGAGCACGCCGCGCGGGTAGCGGCGCAGCACCTCGAACACGCCGTACGAGGCGGCCTTGTTCTTCTCGACCAGCTTCTGTGCCTCGAGGAAGATCGGTGCGTCGCTGACCTTGGTGCGAATGTAATAGCCCACCAACACGATCAGGGCGGACAGCCAGAACGCCACGCGCCAGCCCCAGCTGAGGAAGGCCGCGTCGGAGAGCGTGCTCGTCAGGACCAGGAGCACGATGGTGGCGAGCAGGTTGCCTGCCGGGACGCCCGCCTGCGGCCAGCTGGCCCAGAACCCGCGACTGCGGTTGGGGCTGTGCTCGGCGACGAGCAGCACCGCCCCGCCCCATTCGCCGCCGACGGCGAAGCCCTGAATGAAGCGCAGCGCCACCAGGATCGCGGGCGCCCAGTAGCCGATCTGCCCGAAGGTGGGGATGCAGCCCATGAGGAAGGTGGCCGCGCCGACGAGCAGCAGGCTGAACTGCAGCAGCTTCTTGCGTCCGAACTTGTCGCCGAAGTGTCCGAAGACGATGCCGCCGATGGGCCGGGCCGCGAAGCCGACCGCGTAGGTGACGAACGCGGCGATGATCGCGTCGAGCTCGTTACCGCCCGCGGGGAAGAAGACCTTGGAGAAGACCAACGTGGCGGCGGTGCCGTAGAGGAAGAACTCGTACCACTCCACGACGGTGCCCGCCATCGACGCACCGACGACCTTTTTCAGCCCGGACGGTGCGGTGTCCGGGGCCGGGGCCGGGTCGCCCCCGCCCGCCCGTGACAGTTGTTCGGTACTCATCGCTGACTCCTCATGTGCTCGGCCCGACAATCGATTCGCCCTGTGATGCAGTCCACATTCGGCGTCCTGCGATGAGTATTGGTGCACGCGATGCGGCCCACAATGAGGAAAATCGCACTCTGGATCTGCAAGAATGCAGATGTGGTGGATTCCGTGGAGCGGCATTCTCTGGGTCGTCCGAGCGCCGACGACCTCCTGGTGCTGCTCGCCGTCGGCCGGACCGGGCGCTTCACCTCGGCCGCAGAGGATCTCGGTGTCAACCACACGACCATCTCCCGCCGCATCGCGGCGCTGGAGAAGAGCCTGGGCGGACGGCTGCTGGTGCGGGCGGCGGGTGGCTGGGAGCTGACGGACCTCGGCAGGCAGGCGCTGGCCGCCGCGGAGAGCGTCGAGACGGTCGTCGACGCGCTCGCCTCCGATTCCTCCGGGCAGGGCAGGCTCAAAGGGGTCGTGCGGGTGTCCGCGACGGACGGGTTCAGCGCGTACATCGCCGCCCCCGCCGCCGCGCGGGTGCGCAGGCGCCACCCGGACCTCGCGGTGGAGATCGTGGCGACCACCCGCCGGGCGTCCAGGCAGCGGTCCGGCATGGACGTGGAGATCGTGGTCGGACGGCCGCAGGTGCACCGGGCCGAGGCCCTGCCGCTGGCGGACTACGTGCTGGGGCTGTACGCCTCCCGGGACTATCTGCGCGAGCGGGGCACCCCGCACGCGATCGCGGAACTGGCCGATCACTCTCTGGTGTACTTCGTCGATTCGATGCTGCAGGTCGACGACCTGGATGTCGCGCGGAGCATCGCTCCCGAGATGCGGGAGTCGGTGAGCTCCACGAACGTCTTCGTGCACGTGGAGGCAACCAGGGCCGCGGCGGGGATCGGGCTGCTGCCCTGCTTCATGGCCGACCGTCACCCGGACCTGGTGCGGCTGCTGCCGGAGTTGGTCTCGACGAAACTGACCTATTGGCTGGTGGCCCGGTCGGAGGCGCTGCGCAGGCGGGAGGTGGCGGCCGTGGTCGAGGAGATCAGGGACACCGCCGAGCGGGAGCGTGACCGGCTGCTCGGGACGTTTCGGTAGCGCCGATGAGTTTCGGTCCGTCCGGGAGTCAGAACCTATGACACCCGCGACACCGAGCACACAGGAGTACGACGATGAAACTGACTGTCACCACCTTCGTCACCCTCGACGGCGTCTACCAGGCGCCGGGCGGTCCCGAGGAGGACCCCAGCGACGGGTTCGTCCACGGCGGATGGTCGGCGCCGTACGGAGACGAGGACTTCGGGGGGTTCATGATCGAGGTGTTCGACCAGGCGGACGCGTTTCTGCTCGGCAGGAAGACATACGAGATCTTCGCGTCGTACTGGCCGAACCACGACGACCCGGCCGACCCGATCGCCGGCCGGCTCAACCGGCTGCCGAAGCACGTCGCCTCGACCACCCTCGCCGCGGCCGACTGGCAGAACAGTCGCTTGATCACCGGCGACACGCGCCGGGCAGTCGCGGACCTCAAGGCGCAGGACGGGCGTGAGCTCCAGGTCCACGGCAGCGGGGCACTCGTGCAGTGGCTGCTGCGGGAGGGCCTGGTCGACACGCTGCACCTGCTGTCCTTCCCGGTCCTGCTCGGCACCGGAAAGCGGCTGTTCCCGACCGACTCGCTGCCGACCGCCTTCGCGTTGGCGCAGTCGCGGGTTACGGGTAGGGGTGTGGTCATCAGCTCCTACGAGCGTTCGGGCGAGCCCGAGTACGGCGACCTCGGCGAGGAGTAGCGGGCCTAGGCGGGGTTCCGAAGCTCCGCGAGCGCCGCGCGGTACCGGCGTTGCTTGATCGTGCCCAGGGTCTCGCCGGCCTTGGGTGCGAGGGCCCTGGCGCGGTCCATCGCGGCGGGCAGGACGGACTGCTCGTCGACCGCTTCGTCGACGATGCCCTCGGCGGTGGACTCGGCCCCGCCGTAGCGCCTGCCGGTCGTCATGGCGTCGTGCGCGGCGCGGACGGGGAGCTTGGCGGCGATCAGGTCGGACATCCCCACCGAGAAGGGGATCTGGATGTCGACCTCGGGGAAGCAGAAGAACCCGCGGTCGGCGCGCATGACCCGCTGGTCATGGGCGAGCGCCAGCATGGCGCCCGCGCCGAAGGCATGTCCCTGCAGCGCCGCGACCGTCGGTAACCCCAGGACGAGCACGCGGGCGAACAGTGCCTCGACCCGCGCGCCGAACGCCGGGATCTGGTCGGCGTTGGCCATCAGCCACGGCAGGTCGAGGCCGTTGCTCCAGATCTTGCCCGCGGCGGTGGTGACGAGGGCCCTCGGTCCCTCGGCGGCCTCGACGGTGTCGAGGTGCGCGTCGACCGCGTCGAGCCAGTCGGGGTTGAAGCGGTTCTCGCCCGAGCCCAGGTTCAGCACGAAGACGTCGCCGTCGCGGCTCAGGGTGGGCAGGTCGTCTGGGGTGTTCGAGAATGTCATTTCTAGAAACTATCTTCTAGAGCGTGTGGCTGTCCAGCCGCGGGGTTCTGCGATACTCGGCGAATGGCCCGCACCACGTTCTCCACCGACGCACTGCTCGACGCCGCGCGCGAGGTGATCCTCGAGCGCGGTCCGCGGTCCGCGACGATCGCCTTGATCGCCGCGCGGGCGGGCGCGCCGACCGGGTCGATCTATCACCGCTTCGCCTCGATCGACGAACTGCTCGCGCGGACCTGGCTGCGAGCCGTGCGACGCACCCAGCAGGTCAGGCCCGCCGGGTTCGACCCCGCCGGGGAGCCGGTCGAGGTGGTGGTGGAGCTGGCCCTCGCGCTCTACGACCACTGCGTCGCCGAGCCGGGCGACATGCTGTTGTTGGATCGGCTCCGCCGCGAGGACGTGCTGCACCTGAACCTGGGCGACGAGCTGATCGCGGAGGTCGGACGGTCCGACGAGCAGACCGGTGGCCTGATCGCGGAGCTGGCGCGCGCGGTGTTCGGGCGGGCAGGCAAGCGGGAGACGGACCTGGTGGTGCTGGCCCTGGTCGACCTGCCGTACAGCTTCGCCGGGCGCTACCTCCAGGCGGGCGCCCGGCCGCCGAAGAGTCGCCGGGATCGGCTACCCGACGCCGTGCGGGCGATCGTCGCGACCCGTCCGCACGATTAGCCCGTGGCTCACGCCGGCCTGATGTTGGCGTTGAGGTGGAAGGTGTTGCCGGGGTCGTACTGTGCCTTGACCGCGGCCAGCCGGTCGTACTTGCCGGGCCCGTATGCGGCCCGGACCCGGTCCTCGTCCGGTTCCGCGATGAAGTTGACATAGCTGCCCTGGTTCGACGAGAGGGGTCGGAGCGCCTCCCAGATCGAGCGGGTCCACGCCCGGTCCGCGGCGAATACTTCTGGGGTGTCGGACATCCCGGTGATGTTGCATACGTAGTGCGGGGTGCGGGCACCGCCGAATGCCGTGTCGTCCTCGCCGACGGCGGTGAAGGCCCCGTCCAATCGGAAGATCGGCATGAACGAGAGCGGGGAACGCTTGCGCGGCGCCTGCTCGACGATCACGGCGATCACCTCGTCCGTGAGGGCATCGAGGTCGAGCGCCTTCTCGTAGCCGAGGATGCCCCAGGGTGCAGTGCCGTCGAACATCTGCTGCAGTCCGGTGTAGGGGATCGGGGTGACGAACTCGAACAGCGGTGCCAGGGCGTCTCTGATCGGTGCAACCGTGGACGCGTGTTCCGCCGTCGACGAGTATCCGGCGATGATGAGCGCGTGGCCGGGCATGCCCCGGAACTGCTCGGGCACAAAGGGTTCCGGCGGCGCGCACATCCCGGCCGCGATCAGGCAGCCGGCCCTCGCCGGCAGGGTCGGGATGAACTCCTCGCACACGTGCAGCGCGGCGGCGCCGTCGTCGAGCGACCAGAAGAACAGTCCGAGGTTCACCTCGGGGCCGACCGGGTGGAGGCGGTACTCGAACTCGGTGACCACGCCGAAGTTCCCGCCGCCGCCCCGCAGCGCCCAGAACAGATCCGGATGCTCGTCGTCGGAGGCTCGGACGACGCTGCCGTCCGCGAGCACCACCTCGGCCGATGCCAGGTTGTCGATGGACAGCCCCGCGAGCTGGGTCAGCCAGCCCATGCCGCCGCCGAGGGTGAGTCCGCCGACCCCGGTGTGGCTGATCACCCCGCCGGTCACGGCCAGCCCGTGTGCCTGGGTCGCGGCGTCCAGATCCGCCATCGTGGCGCCGCCCCCGATCCGCGCCATCCCGGTTTCGGGTTCCACCGAGGTGCCGTTCATCGCGCTGAGGTCGATCATCAGGCCGCCCTCGCTGACGGAGGTGCCGCTGTAGGCGTGCCCGCCGCCCCGGACCGAGACCTCGAGTTCCCGATCCCGGGCGAAGCCCAGCGTGGAACCGACGTCATCGGGGGACACACATCGCGCGATGCAGAGCGGACGGCGATCGATGTCGCCGTTCCAGATCGATCTGGCCTCGTCGTATCCGGTGTCGTCGGGGCCGAACACCGGGCCGCCGATCGCCGATCGCAGCACGCCGAGGTCGTCGCTCACCTCAGTCATCACGCTCTCCGTCCGTCGGGGCCGGCTCCGCATGGCGTGCGGTCGCGCGTTGCTCCCCGCTGTCCGAGAACGCCGGACCTCGGTGCCGACCGGACCGCGACGGCGCCTCGAACAGGGCACCTGTGACGTGCGTCAATCGTATTCGGTGGCGCTTGCGGGCGGCAAGGAGTCCCGGGCCGCCTGATCCGGGCGATGTCCTGGCGCCGCTGCTGATCGCGTTCGAATCACGTTGTTGTGGACCTCGCCGGAGCGGGGCAGACTGTTTGTCGACGCTGGCCTGCCGAATCGCAGTCACCCCAGGAGGTGATCGTGGAGTTGCACATCGTGGCGGGCGACAAGCCCGACAACATGAACGTGGTCGTCGGGCAGTCCCACTTCATCAAGACCGTCGAGGACCTGCACGAGGCACTGGCTGGAGTGAGCCCCCACCTCCGGTTCGGTGTGGCGTTCTGCGAGGCCTCCGGACCTTGCCTCGTGCGCTGCTCGGGCAACGACGGTCGCCTCGTCGAGCTGGCCACGCGCAACGCGATCGCGGTCGGCGCGGGCCACTCGTTCTTCGTGTTCGTGGAGGACGGATATCCGGTGAACATCCTCAACGCGCTGAAACAGGTACCGGAGGTATGCGGCATCTTCTGCGCCACAGCGAACCCCGTCGAGATCATCGTGGCCGAGACGGAGCTCGGCCGGGGCATCGCTGGCGTGATCGACGGACGCCCACCGGTCGGGGTGGAGACGAGTGCCGACGTCGCCGACCGCCGGGCATTGCTCCGCACGATCGGCTACAAGCTCTGAGCGCCTTGCGGGACCGGGTGGTGCCGGGAGGGTGGGCGGCCGCGAGGTGACCAATGGCCCTGGCGGCGGCGACCGACGGTGATGACACTGAGGGCAGATCGGGACTCGTCGACGGGGAGGCATCATCATGAGCGACAGTAAAACCGGCGCCGCCGGGGGTGGCGCGATCTACGCCCTGGGTATCTTCGGAGCCCTGGTGTGGTTCTGGCAGCAGGCGGACACGTTCTGGGAGTATGTCCTCGCGATCGTTCAGGGGCTGTTCTGGCCGGCCTGGATGGTCTACGAGGTCTTCGAGGCGCTGGTCCGCTGAGAGCAGATGAACCGGCTGACGAAAGGGGCTCCCCAACGCCTGCGGCCCCGGCCGGAGCGTGGACCGGAGTTCGGTCCAGATGTCCAGGGCTACTTTCTGTTTGGCGAGCACTGGGCGACTCGGGTTCCGCTCAGTTGGCGCCGAGCCTGCACCGCTTCTTCTGAAATGCCTGGGTGACCGCGAAGAAGAGGCGACCACTCGTGCTGGACAGGCTCAGCCATTCGCCCCGAAAGTCGCGGGCGGACTCGTTCTGGTCGGTGAGATCATTCACCGTCGATGGAAACGCATCGAGATCGGCAGGGTCAACCTGCAATGGATCGGACATAATTCCCCCTCCGGAATCCCCCAAACCTCGCTATTACAGCACATCGCGTTAGGGCAGGCGCGGCGATTACTGCGGGACTCCGCGTGGACGCGCGCACCGCAACGGTGCCGCAAGGCAGCGGTGCGGAATCGGCCTGGACCACGGGGAAGACGAGCGAACAGGCGATGGTCCTCGAGCCCTCCGGCGCGCCCCGACGTCGGGGCGTACCGGATGGGCCTCAGGCGAGCGCCGAGGCGTCCTCGGGCGCGTCCTGGTCGGCCCATTCGACGAACTGGACGACGATGCCGTTGGGGTCGGTCACCTGGAACAACTTCTCGCCCCAGGGCTCTTCCCGCAGCTCCATCGTGATCTCGACGCCCTCCGACTTGATCCGTGCCTCTTGTGTGGCGAGATCGTCGACGGTGAACGCGAGGATGAGGCCGTCCGCGTGACGGTCGCGGAACCCCTCGGGCAGCACCTCGATCCCACGCTGGAGCAGGACGATGTCGACCGCCGCGTCGGGCCGGTTCAGCGAGGCGAAACCGTCCGTCGCGGCCTGCTCGCGGTATCCGAGGTGGGTGACGAAGAACGCGCTCGACGCGGCGACGTCGTCGACGGTGAGCGAAATGGTGGAAGCGGTGACCTGCATGGGTGTCTCCTTCGAGCGGGATGGGCGAGGTTGTGGCGCGGCGAGAAACTTATGACGGACGTAATTATACATTCGACGCACCTAGGGTCAAGGAATTCTTACGTCGGATGTAAAAAGACGTCGAACCTATGGGAGGCTGCACTCATGGCAGATGGCATGGGGTTGCGCGAACTGAAGAAGCAGGAGACCCGGCAGGAGATCTCGGACCGGGCGACCGAGTTGTTCCTCGAGCGGGGATTCGAGGAGACGACCATCGCGGACATCGCGTCCGCGGCGCGGGTGGCCAAGAAGACCGTCACCAACTACTTCCCACGCAAGGAGGATCTGGCCCTCGATCATCACGAGGCGTTCACGTCCGGGCTCGCGAGGACGGTGGCTGAGCGGGAGCCGGGGGAGTGCGCGCTGGCGGCGTTGCGCCGGGCCTTCGCGGCCGACGTGCAGCGCCAGGATCCCGTCATCGGCTTCTCGGGGATGCCCTTCGCCCGGATGATCGCCGACAGCCCCACCCTGACCTCGCGGCTGCGTGAGTTGAACGAGCAGCGCGAGGAATCGCTCGCCGCGGTCCTGGCGATCGAGACCGGCGCGGAGCCGGGTGACATCACCGCACGCGCGGCCGCAGCCGTGCTCGGCGGCGTCCACCGGGTGCTCTTCGGGGACGTCGTGCGGTTCACGCTCGACGGTCTCGGCAATGACGAGATCGCCGAGCGTGTCGGTGAATCGGGGCGGCGGGCCTTCGACCTCGTCGAGCCGGCGCTGGCGGATTACGCGGTGCGCGCGGGCGAGTGACCGGGGCTGCGGGGCCGAGGCCGTCCGGCCGCCGAAGGTGCTCGCGGGCGAGACGATCGGACATATTTCTGAGCAATATAGATATTCTCCGGCTCGTTGAATCTCCCTAATGTCGACGGCAACAACGAAAACGACAAAGGAGAGTTCGCATGTTTGCTGTCATCCAGAAGTCCTTCGGTGGTCCCGAGGTGCTCGAGATCGCCGAGACCGAACGACCCACGCCGCTCGGTGGCGAGGTGCTCATCCGGGTCCACGCGAGCGCGGTGAACCCGGTGGACGTGGCCGTCCGATCGGGCGCCCTCAAACTGCTGGGGGAGCCGAGTTTCGGCGTCGGCTGGGACATCTCCGGGGTGGTCGAGGAGGCAGGGCCGGGGGCCCGGTTCGCGGTCGGAGACGAGGTCTTCGGGATGCCGTTCTTCCCGCGCGCCGCGACCGGCTATGCGGAGTACGTCGCCGCGCCGTCCCGACAGGTGGCCCGCAAGCCGGCCTCGCTCGATCACGTGCAGGCGGCCGCCCTCCCGCTCGCCGCGCTCACCGCGTGGCAGGGGTTGGTCGACGCGGCGCGGGTGGATGCCGGTGACCGCGTGCTCATCCACCGGGCCGCGGGCGGTGTCGGCCACCTGGCCGTGCAGATCGCGAAATCCCGCGGGGCGCATGTGATCGCGTTGGCCAGTGCCGCCAAGCACGACTTCGTCCGCGGGCTCGGCGCCGACGAGGTGATCGACTACCACGCCACCGACTTCACCGAGGTGCTCCGCGACATCGACGTCGTGTTCGACTCCACTGCCCAGGGTGCTCGTTCGCTGAGCGTGCTGCGCCCGGGAGGCACCCTCGTCAGCATCCTCGAGCACGGGAACCGGGAACTCGCCGCGGAGGTCGAGGTGGCGGGACGGCGCTTCGCCGGGGTGTCGGTCGAACCGGATTACGCCGCACTCGAGGCGATCGCCGAGCTCGTCGACGCCGGGCGGATCCGCCCGCACATCGAGGAGACGTTCCCGCTCGCCGAGGTGGGCAAGGCGCACGAGCTGCTCGAGTCGGGGCAGGTGCGGGGCAAGATCGTGCTGAGGGTGGTCTGACCCGGGCGGCCGTATCGTTGCGGCCGGGGTAACCGAAGGAGGCGCAGGGCGTTGGACATCCTGACCGAGGCGCTGGCGTCGATGCGGACCGGACATCCGTCCTCCGTCCGCACCGACGGGCGCGCGCCGTGGGGGCTGCGGTTGCCGCCGGTCGCGGGGGCGGGCTTCCACGTGGTGCTGCACGGCACCTGCTGGCTCGTCCCGCTCGAGGACGCGCCGCACCTGGAGCCGGTCGCGCTGAGCCCCGGTGACGTGATCTTCCTGCGGGACGGCCGCGGCCACATTCTCGCCGACCACCCGTCCACCCCGGCCGCGGTGGAGACGGCCGAGCAGTTTCAACCGGGGTCGCCGATCGGCACCGTGTCGGTCGGCGGCGACGGCCCCCGAACCAGCCTGCTGTGCGGGAATTACCACCTCGACCAACGGCGGCCGCACCCACTGGTCCGGCAGCTGCCCGAGGTGGTGCACCTGCCGAGCGGACACGGCCGTCACCCCGAGCTCAGCGCGGCGGTCCAGCTCCTCGGCGCCGAGCTGGATAACCCGCGCGTCGGGTCCGACGGGATCGTGCCCGCGTTGATCGACTCGCTGCTGCTGTACATCCTGCGGGCCTGGCTCGAGGCCCAGCCAGGCGCGGACGCGGAGGGTTGGGCCGCCGCGCTCGCCGACAGGGCGGTCGCGCCCGCGCTGGCGGCGATCCACGACGATCCCGCGGCCGCGTGGTCGGTAGAGTCGCTGGCCGACCGAGCCGGACTGTCCCGCGCGGCCTTCGCCCGGCGGTTCACCGCCCTGGTGGGGGAACCGCCGATGGCGTACCTGACCAGGTGGCGCATGACGACCGCCGCCAGGGTGTTGCGCGAATCCGACGCACCGCTCAGCGCTGTGGCCGCCCGGGCAGGCTACGGCTCGGAGTTCGCCTTCGCAAAGGCCTTCAAGCGCGCGTACGGGCTGGCGCCGGGGAGCTATCGGCGTCAGGTGCGGGTGGCCTGATGTCCACCGCAGGCGTCGGCACCGCGGGACGATCCGGCGGAGCCCTCCCGTAACGAAGAAGGACCCGATCCGCGTCGCGGATCGGGTCCTTCTGGCACTGTCGGGGTGGCGGGATTTGAACCCACGACCTCTTCGTCCCGAACGAAGCGCGCTACCAAGCTGCGCCACACCCCGTGCCCTGCATCTGCCCTCATCGGGCAGCGAGCGAAAGTCTAGCGCACGACTGCCGCGGAAGACGAAACGCCTGGTCGCACGCCCTTACTTGGGCCCTTGTTCGGCGCCGCGACCAGGGTCAGCAGGGTCGCCTCCGGGCGGCAGCAGAAACGGGCAGGCGCGTACGGGGAGGTGCCGATGCCCGCGGACACGTGCAGCTGGGTGTGGGCTCCCCACTTCGACGGGCCCTTGACCCGCGAGCGGTCGATCTGGCAGTTGGTGACCAGCGCACCGTAGAACGGCAGGCACAACTGGCCGCCGTGGGTGTGCCCGGCGAGCACCAGGTCGTAACCGTCCTCCGCGAACCGGTCCAGCACGCGGGGCTCCGGCGAGTGGGTGATGCCGAGCTTGAGGTTGGCCATCGGGTTCGGCGGCCCGGCGATGGTGTCGTAGCGATCCCGCTTGAGGTGCGGATCGTCGACGCCCGCGGTGGCGATCCGGATGCCGGCGACCTCCAGCTCGCGCCGGGTGTGCGTGACGTCCAGCCAGCCGCGCTCGGTGAAGGCCGCGCGCAGGTCCTGCCACGGCAACGGCTCGCCGTGGGTGCGCTTGTGTTCCTTCTTGAAGTACTTGAACGGGTTCTTCGGCTTCGGGGCGAAGTAGTCGTTGCTGCCGAAGACGAACAACCCCGGGCGGCCGAGCAGGTTGCTCAGCGACTGCACCACCGCGGGCACCGCACGCTGGTGCGAGAGGTTGTCGCCGGTGTTCACCACCAGGTCGGGGTCGAGCCGGTCGAGCTCGCGCAGCCAGTTCTGTTTGAGCTTCTGATTCGGCATCATGTGGAGGTCGCTGATGTGCAGCACCCGCAGCGACGAAGACCCCGGTTCGAGGACCGGCATGGTGACCTCACGCAGGGTGAATGCGTTCCGCTCGATCAGCGAGGCATACCCGATTCCGAGCGCCGCGGCGCCCGCCAGTCCGGCCGCTGTTCCCCGGAGCACGTTGCGTGAGTCGTCTAACACCATTTCAGGATACGCAGCGCGCGCAATCGACATGCGCGTCAGTGCGCGGAGCGCGTAGCGTTCGGCACCATGTCCGATTCGACTTCCTCCCTCAAATCCACGCTCCGGGCCGACATGACGGCCGCCATGAAGGCCAAGGACGCCCTCCGCCTGCAGACCCTGCGGATGCTGCTCGCCGCTGTGCAGACCGAGGAGGTCTCCGGCAAGGAGGCCCGCGAGCTCACCGACGACGAGGTCCTCAAGGTCCTGGCGAAGGAGTCCAAGAAGCGCGGCGAGTCCGCGGAGATCTACACCGAGGCGGGGCGCGGCGAGCTGGCCGCGACCGAGCGTGCCGAGGCGCAGATCATCGACGAGTACCTCCCGACCCCGCTCACCGACGCAGAGCTGGCCGACGTCGCGGACACCGCGATCGCGCAGGTCGCGGAGGAGATCGGTGAGCGGCCAGGGATGCGGCAGATGGGTCAGGTCATGAAGGCCGCCACCGCGCTCGCGGCGGGCAAGGCCGACGGCACCCGCGTCTCGAAGGCGGTCAAGGACCGGCTCTAGGCGCTGCGCGCTCGTGAGTGCTTCCGGCCCCTATGGGGTCCACAAGCACTCACGGGCGGCGCAGCCGCCTCAGCGCGGCAGCGGGGGGAGCTGGATCGGCGGCAGGCCGGGGATCTGGATCGGCGGCGGTACCGCCGCCGCGGGTCCTGGCGCCGGTGCGGGCGGAGCGGCGGCCTTCGCCGAGCCGTCACTGACGTAGATGGTGATCGCCGAACCGGGCACCGCCGAGCCGGCGGGCGAGGTGCTCAGCACGTCGCCGCGCGGCGGCGGTCCGGACGTGGTGACGGCGTTGACGGTGAACCCGGCCGCCTGCAACGCCCCGGTCGCCTGCGACTGGGTCATCCCGGTCACCTCCGGCACCTGACCGTTCTTCGATCCCTTCTGGTACTTCGGGTCGATCGGCGGCAGCGAGATCGGACCGTACTTGTCGACCACCGGCTTCATCGCGAGATACCAGGCCCTGGCGGGTTCGTTGCCGCCGAACACGTTGCCGTCGCCGCACTGTCGCAGCGGCGAGGTGCAGATCTCGCGGGGGGTCGGCGAATCCGCGTACACATAGACGCTGGCCGCCAGGTTGTTCGTGAAGCCGAGGAACGCCGAGGACATGTGCGACTCGGTGGTGCCGGTCTTGCCTGCCATCGGCAGCGTCCAGCCGACGGATCCTGCCGCGCCGGCCGAGGTGCCACCGGGCTTGTCGTCCTTGCTCATCGCGTTGGCGAGGGTATCGGCAAGACCGGGCTCGACGACCTGCTCACAGGCCTCCTGGGTGATGGACACCGGCTTGCCGTTGCGGTCGTAGATCGAGTCGATCGGCGTTGGCGGGCACCATTTTCCGTGCGAGGCGAGGGTCGCGGCGACATTCGAGAGCTCGAGCGGGTTGATCCAGGTGGGGCCGAGGGTGAACGACCCGAGGTTCTGCTCCTTCTGGAAGTCCGCCATCGACTGGTTGTCGTGCCCGGAGGTGCCCGGCTGCGCGTAGGAGCGCATGCCGAGGCGCACCGCCATGTCGACGGTCGGGGCGACGCCCACCTGCTCGATCAGCTTGACGAACGCGGTGTTCGGGGACTGGGCGAGGGCGTCGGTGACGGACATCGAGGCCGGGTACTTGCCGGCATTCTCGACGCAGTACATGTTGGCCGGGCAGCCCTTCGCGCCGCCGTAGCCCATGCCCTTGACCTCCGCGCGCCCGGGGACCTGGAGGGTTGCGTTGGTGCCGAGGCCCTTCTCCATCGCCGCGGCGGTGGTGAAGATCTTGAACACCGAACCCGCGCCGCTGCCGACAAGTGAGTACGGCTGCGGCTGCACGGTCTCGTTGATCTCACCGTTCAGGCCGTAGGTCCGGCTGCTGCTCATCGCCAGCACCCGGTGCTGATCCTGCCCCGGCTGCACGACGTTCATCACCTGGGCCACGCCGTCGACCGTGGGGTTGGCGGTGGCGGTCAATGCGCTGTGCGTCGAGTTCTGCAGGACCGGGTCGAGGGTGGTCTTGATCAGGTAGCCGCCCTTGTTGACCTGTTCGCGACTGATCCCGGAGTTGGCCAGGTACTGCAGCGCGTAGTCGCAGAAGAAGCCTCGGTCGCCCGCGGCGATGCAGCCACGGGGCAGGGTGTTCGGTTCGGGCAGGACGCCGAGCGGCTCCTCCTTGGCCGCCCGGATCTCGTCGGCGCGGTCGGGGATGTTCGCGATCATGGTGTCGAGCACGATGTTTCGGCGCTCGAGCACGCCCTCGGGGTTGGTGTACGGGTTCAGTGCGGAGCTGGACTGCACCATGCCCGCGAGCATTGCGGACTGGGTGAGCCCGAGATCCTTCGCGTCGATCCCGAAGTAGGTGCGGGCCGCGTCCTGGATGCCGAACGAGGCGTTGCCGAACGGAACCAGGTTCAGGTACCGGGTGAGGATCTCGTCCTTCGTCAGCTTCTTGTCCAGGGTCAACGCCATCCGGATCTCGCGCACCTTGCGGGCCGGGGTGGTCTCGATGGCGGCCCGGCGCTCCGCGTCGGTCTTGGCGACGACCAGCAGCTGGTAGTTCTTCACATACTGCTGGTCGATCGTGGAGGCGCCCTGCTGGACCTGACCGCTGGTGGTGTTCGTCAGGAAGGCACGCAGCGTGCCCTGCCAGTCCACGCCCTGGTGATCGGCGAACCGCTTGTCCTCGACGGAGACGATCGCCAGCTTCATGTTGTTGGAGATCTTGTCGCTTGGCACCTCGAATCGGCGCTGCTCATAGAGCCAGGCGATGGGGTTGCCCGCGGCGTCGACCATGGTCGAGACGGTGGGGGCATCGCCCTGCACCAGCTCGGCCGAGACGTTGTCGACGGTATCGGCGGCCCGGTTCGAGAGGATTCCGAACCCGCCGGCCAGGGGAAACATGACGCCCGCGAGCAGAGCCCCGGCAAGAGCGGAGCATCCGGCGAGCTTCGCGACAGTTTTTGCGATCGGCACGGGGGACAGCCTACGTGGACGAGCGTCCGCGACCTGCAGATGTGGGCCGCATGCAGCACTTGATGGACGTCCGTACCAAAAAAATGCCTCAGCACCTTGCGCTAGACGATCTTCAATGCCTAAGTTGTCTTCTGAGTGTGATAGAGATAACACTCGTTGAGGAATGTGGTGTGACTCGCTGTGATACGGCGGGTCATACGTAATTCCAGAGCGTCTGCGAGGGCGACGCTTGGACTGCAGAGGGGCACCAGAATGACCGTTATCACCACGGCCCACCGGTTGGACGTCGAGGAAGCCGAGGCCCGTATCGCTTGGGTCGCACAGGCCAGATGCCGGGCAGTTGATCCTGACCAGTTGTTCGTTCGTGGCGCTGCGCAGCGCAAGGCCGCCACGATTTGTCGGCATTGCCCTGTTCTCATGCAGTGCGGCGCCGACGCCCTCGACAACAGGGTCGAGTTCGGTGTGTGGGGAGGCATGACCGAGCGTCAGCGCCGCGCCCTGCTCAAGCAGCACCCCGAGGTCGAGTCCTGGGCCGACTTCTTCGACACCCAGCGGTCGCAGTCCAACGCCGTCTGACACCGGCGCGCCGGCTGGGGCGAAAGCCCCGGCCGGGCCGGTCCGCGGAGGTAACGACACCCCGCGATATCGGCTGTGAGAACCCGCTCGATTCATTTCACCCGCAGAAACTCCTGCCGGTTTCCCCCGTGGACCGAATGGCCACGTGACCGTGTTGTTATCTACGGGGGTCCCGCCTCCTCCTCGGACTGAGCCGGCCGTGAACCGGGAGCGGCGTCGGTGACAAGTAGGCATGTGGACACTGATGCACTCCGCGAGGTCCCAGCCCCGCGAGACAATGAGCTGATCGCCCGGTCGCTGACGGATC
>NZ_QAOZ01000014.1:0-193121 GCF_003050885.1 Rhodococcus sp. OK611 | reverse complement strand
CCAATTGGAAAGAGTGAGTGTGGAGTACCAAAATATTGGCACTGACATTCATCGGCACACTGTTGAGTTCTCAAAGAACACGCACACACCATCACTGCCAAGAAACTCGTTCTCGGCCGCTCCGGGGCAACTGTTCCAGCCTATCTCATCGAGCAGACCCGGTCAAAACCGGCCCCGCCCCAGTAAGAAGGCAGTGAAGCGCAGCCGACCGAAACCGGCTACAACTTCTAGGATGGTCTGGCGCCTGACGTCCAACCTCGTGTCCCGCGCCTCTCGGGCGGGTCGGTGTCCGTGTCGCTCTGACTCGACAAAAGTTACGCGAACAAGAACACAGCGTCAAATCGCCTGGTCAGCGCCATTCTTGGGAATTGGTTTCGCTTGCGCCCCTTCATTCGGAGGGCGCGGATAGCCTGGCGTCATGCTCCTCGCACCCCGTTATGGCCAGGCGACGCTGTCCGACCTCGTCCCCTCCGTGCTCGCTCACCTCGGCGTGGCCGGCGAGACCGACCGGATCGGGCTCGACCTCTCGGGCGTCTCCCGCGTCTGCGTGCTGTTGATCGACGGACTCGGCGCCGAACTGCTGGCGTCACACCCCGAGGCGGCACCCTTTCTCTCCGCGAGACTCGGCCCCATCCTGACCGCGGGCTTCCCGACCACGACGGCGACCAGCCTCGCCTCGCTCGGCACGGGACTGCCCTCCGGACAGCACGGAGTGGTCGGCTACCTCATCCCCGCGGCCGGGCAGGACCGCTTGATGAATCCGCTGAAGTGGCGCCTGCACGGCGAGGGCCCCCGGGTGGACCTGCTCAAGGAATTGGTACCCGAGGAGTTCCAGCCGACGCCGACCGCTTTCGAGCGCGCCGCCGCGGCGGGCATCTCCGTATCCAGGGTGGCCCCGCCCTACCAGGGCGGTTCCGGACTGACCCGGGCCGCGCTGCGCGGCGGGGAGTTCCTGCCCAGCTTCTCGCTCGGCGACCTGGTCGACGCGTCGGCGAGTGCGCTCCGGCTGGGTTCTCGATCCCTTGTCTACGCCTATCACGGCGAATTGGACCTGACCGGGCATGCCAGGGGCCCGGCTTCGGCCGCGTGGGCGCTGGAATTGGCGCAGGTCGACCTGATGGCACGCCAGCTCGCCGAGCGGCTGCCACGCGACGCCGCGCTGATCGTCACCGCCGACCACGGCATGGTCGAGGTGCGATCCCCCGTCGACATCGATACGTCCCCCGAACTGACGGAGGGCGTCCACCTGATCGGCGGCGAGCCCCGGGCCCGCCACGTCTATACAGACGACGGCGCCGCCGACCAGGTCGTCGCGTCCTGGCGGGACCGCCTCGGCGATGAATTCGCGGTGCTGACCCGCGCCGAGGCGATCGACAACGGCTGGTTCGGTCCGACCGTCTCCCCCGCAGCCACCGAACGGATCGGTGACGTGATCGCGATAGCCCGCGGATCGAGCGCGCTGATCCGAACCGGCGCCGAGCCGCTCCAGTCCATGCTCATCGGTCATCACGGATCACTGACCTCCGCCGAGCTCCACGTGCCGCTGCTGGTGTTCCGGGAGTAGTCGGACGGGGCCGGCACGAGCTCCGCTCTGGGGGGGTACCCCTTGCGGCGCCACTGGATGGCCGGGTCTGGGCCACGCAGAACCTCGCCAGGTACTGAGCCCGGTCAGGCGGGCGGCGGCGCCGCGGTGTGACCGCGCACCAATTCGGTGTCGAGCATCTCGACGGTGGCCACACCGGAATGTGAGGGCGTCAGGAGCAGCGCCCCGGCCCGCCTGCCCTTTTCCTCCGCGGGCTGACGGACTGTGGTCAAGCCCTCGCGCAGCGCCTCGTCGACGCCGTCGAACCCGGTGATGGACAGCTGGCCGGGTACGTCGATGCCGCGCCACCGCGCAAAGTCCAGGGCACCGAGCGCCAACACATCTGTGGTGCACAGCAGCGCGGTGATCCGTGGATCGGTCGCGAGCGCCTGCTCGGCCGCCGAGTGACCGGACCGGGAGCTGTGCTCCGCGCGCTCGATGACGGTCAACGATCGCGGGTCCAGCCCGGCAGCGGCAAGGGCGTCGCGCACCCCGGCGATCCGTTCGCGCTGGACGTGGAAGTTCGGCGAATCGAGACGGTCGGCGCCCGCCACACCGTCCCGCTGGTCCCGGCCGAGCCGCATGCAGATCACGCCGATGTCCTTGTGCCCCAACGACAACAGATAGTCGGCGATCTTGCGCATCGCGCCGCGATCGTCGATCCCGACCAGCGACGCGCCCTCGATCTCGCGCGGCTGGTCACAGATCACCATCGGCAGGCGGCGCTCGAGGACCGCGGCCAGGTACGGGTCGTCGTCGGCCACGGAGTAGACGACGAAACCGTCCACGCCTGCCTGCTGAACCACGGCTGCGGACTGGACGTCGTCACGCCGCGGCCCGGCCGGGATCAGCAACAGTCCCTCCCCCGCCGCCTCGCAGGACTCGGCAAGACCGGCCAGGAAACTCATCGCGGCCGGATCCCGGAAGGAGTAGCTCAGCGCCTCCGTGAGCAGCAGGCCGACCGCGCCCGCCTTGCGGGTGCGCAGCGAGCGCGCGACCGGGTCCGGGCCGGGGTAACCGCGCCGCTTGGCCGCCTCGAGCACCCGTTCGCGGAGTTCGGTCGAAAGCTGATCGGGCCGGTTGTAGGCGTTCGAGACCGTCGTACGGGAGACCTTGAGCTCCGCCGCCAGGGACGCCAGCGTCGCCTGACGGCGCGGATGACGGGACCTGGGCATAACGGGACGGTACGCAATGCCGCGAGTGACCGTCAGCACGCCCCCTCCAATGTACAACGGAAACGATTTCCATTAGTATCTAGGCCATGCCCAAGGGAGATCTGACGCCGCTCACCGCCCCGACCCGGCGCCGCTCGGCGTTCGCCATTGCCGGCCTGGCGCTCGTCGGGGCACTGACCCTCGCCGCCTGCTCGTCCGACCCGGACGCAGGCGCGGGCACCCCGCTCGCCGATGGGCAGCGCGCCAACATCGTCGCCTCCACCGACGTCTGGGGCTCGGTGGCCGCGGCCGTCGCGGGCGACCGGGCCGACGTCACCTCGATCATCGACGACGCGTTCGCCGACCCGCACTCGTTCGAGGCCAGCCCCCGGGACGCCGCCGCCATCACCGATGCCGACCTGGTCGTCTACAACGGCGGCGGCTACGACGAGTTCATCGACGACGTCCTCGCAGGCACGCCGGGCAAGCGGACCGTCGACGCGTTCGCCCTGTACGGCACCGATACCGACCTGCACGGCGACCACGATCACGTGGTCGAGGAGGCTGCCGCCCCGGCAGGCGCCACCACCGCCCCCGCGGAACCCGCTGCCGCCGAGCACGACTCGCACGACGGCCACGACCACGACAACGGCGGCGTGAACGAACACGTCTGGTACGACATCCCGACCGTGGACGCTGTCGCCAAGCAGATCGCCGCCGAACTCGGCACGATCGACCCCACCAACGCCGCCGCATACACCGCCAACGCGGCGACCTTCCACGAACAACTGCACGCCGTCACGGCCATCACGGATTCGATCGCCGCCGCGCATCCACAGGCACCGGTCGCGCAGACCGAGCCGATCGCGCACTACCTGCTGGTGGCGACCGACCTCAGGGACGAGACGCCGCAGGACTTCACGAAGGCCATCGAGGACGGCAACGACCCGCCGCCCGCGGCCGTCGCCGCGACGCGGGATCTGCTCGCCGACAAGAAGGTGAAGGTCCTGGTCTACAACAGCCAGACGCAGGACAAGGCGACCCAGAACATCCGTGAGGCCGCCGAATCGGCGGGCATCCCCGTCGTCGAAGTCACCGAGACCCTGCCAGACGGGTTCGACTACATTCAGTGGCAGACCCGCACCGCCGAATCGCTCGCTGCGGCCTTGAACGCCGCCCACTGAGAAACCGCGCGCCGAAGAAGAATCCACCGGTCACGCGTGCCGGCAACGAGCCGCGTGACAACCAGACCCGGAATGGCCCCGTGACCCACCCTGCCCCCGACGCACCGAGCGTCAGCCGAACACCCGCCGTCGAACTGAGAGGCGCCCGGCTGGCCTACGGCGACCGCACGCTGTGGTCCGGACTGGACCTGAGCTTCGAGCAGGGCGAGTTCATCGCGGTCCTCGGGCCCAACGGGTCCGGCAAGACCTCACTCCTGAAGGTCCTGCTCGGCCAGCTCCCGCTGTCCGAGGGCACCGCCACGATCGCGGGAACGCCTGCCCGGACCGGGAACTCCCACGTCGGATACGTGCCGCAGCAGAAGACGATGGACGAGGGCCTGCCGCTGCGCGGGCGCGACCTGGTCGGGCTCGGCGTGGACGGTCACCGCTGGGGCACCGGGTTCCGCTCCCGCCGTTCCCGCCGGACCATCGTCGACGACGCCATCGACCAGGTGGGCGCCCGGGCCTTCGCCGATGCGCCGGTCGGCTCGCTGTCCGGCGGCGAGCAGCAGCGACTGCGGGTCGCCCAGGCTCTGGTCGGCGATCCCAAGGTGCTGCTCTGCGACGAGCCGTTGCTCAGCCTGGACCTGGCCAACCAGCACCGGGTCTCCGACCTGATCAACCAGCGCCGGCTGGGCCACGACACGGCCGTGCTGTTCGTCACCCACGAGATCAACCCGATCCTGCCGCTGGTCGACCGGGTGCTGTACCTGGTCGACGGGCGGTTCCGGATCGGGACGGCCGCCGAGGTGATGACCTCGGAGGTGCTCTCCGAGCTGTACCAGACGGACGTCGAGGTGCTGCATGTGCGCGGACGGCTGGTCGTCGTCGGCACCGGCGACGCCATCGACGCGCTCGGTTCCACGGGCGCCGACGGAATCCACCACGAGGCGCACGAATGAACGAGAAGCTCGCAGACACGTTTTCGAAGATGTTCGACTGGCAGGCCACCATCGACCTGCTGCAGTACGACTTCGTGCAGCAGGCCCTGCTCGCCGCGGCCATCCTCGGCCTGCTCGCGGGTGCGATCGGTCCGCTGATCATCAGCAGGCAGATGTCGTTCGCGGTGCACGGAACCAGCGAGCTGTCGCTGACCGGCGCCTCCGCCGCGCTGCTGGCCGGGATCAGCGTCGGACTCGGCGCCATCGTCGGCTCGGTGTTCGCCGCCGTGCTGTTCGCACTGCTCGGATCCAAAGTGCGCGAACGGGACTCGGTGATCGGCGTGGTCCTCTCGTTCGGCCTCGGCCTGTCCGTGCTGTTCATGTGGCTGTACCCGGGGCGCACCGGCACCAGTTTCTCGCTGCTGGTCGGCCAGATCGTCGGGGTGGGCAACAGCGGCCTGCAGCTGCTGCTGGTGTGCGCGGTGCTGGTGCTGGCGGTGCTGGTCGTGGTGTACCGGCCGCTGCTGTTCGCGAGCACCGATCCGGACGTCGCGCGGGCCCGCGGCGTTCCGGTCCGAGCTCTGTCCATCGTGTTCGCGGTGCTGGTCGGCGTCGCCGCGGCGCTCGGCGTGCAGATCGTCGGCGCGCTGCTGGTGCTCTCGCTGCTGATCACGCCCGCGGCCGCCGCGGCCAGGATCACCTCGAGCCCGCTCCGGACGACGCTGTTCTCGATCCTGTTCGCCGAGATCGCCGCGGTCGGCGGCATCCTGCTGTCGCTGGCCCCTGGCGTGCCGGTGTCCAGCTTCGTCACCACCATCTCGTTCGTGATCTACCTGGCCTGCCGGGCGATCGGGTCGCGTCGCGGCAGCACCGGACGGGTCGCGGTCCCGGCCTGAATCCGCGCCGCGGCCAGTGCCTCGTGCTCGAAGTCCATTGATGGTTGCCGGGGATCCGCGTGGATGCATCGCAAGGCGGAGAAGTCCCAGGTAGCGGTGTTCTACCTGGGACTCCGACAACGCAGCAAGGCGCCGCGTGGGCCCCGGCAACCGCAAGAAGACCTCGGGCACGCGGCACTAGGATTCGAGGCGTGGCATCCATCGATCTCAACAGCGACCTCGGCGAGAGCTTCGGCGCCTGGCGGCTCGGCGACGACGAGGCCATGCTTGCCCTGGTGACCAGCGCGAATGTCGCGTGCGGGTTTCACGCGGGTGATCCGACCACGCTGCTGAACACCTGCCGGTCCGCGGCGAAGCGGACCGTGCGGATCGGAGCGCAGGTCGGCTATCGGGACCTGGCCGGATTCGGACGCCGTTTCATCGACATCGCCCCCACGGACCTGACCGCGGACGTGATCTATCAGATCGGCGGCCTAGACGCCCTCGCGCAGACCGTCGGCTCCGCCGTCGGCTACGTCAAACCCCATGGCGCCCTGTACAACGCGATCGTGCACCACCGCGAGCAGGCCCGCGCCGTCGTCGCGGCCGTCGTCGCGTACGACCCCACCCTCCCGGTGCTCGGGCTGCCGGGTTCGGTCTTCCTGGCGGAGGCGGAGGCCGCCGGCCTGCGCACCGTGGCAGAGGCATTCGCCGACCGCGGCTACACCCCGACCGGCGAGCTGGTGCCCCGCGGACTGCCGGGCGCGATGCTCTCGGACCCGGAGTCCGTCGCCGCGCGGGTGTTGCGGATGGTCGAGCACGCGGAGATCGAGGCCGTCGAGGGCACCGTCCTCGCCTCGCCTGCCGAATCCGTCTGCGTGCACGGGGATTCGCCGTCCGCGGTCGCGATGGCCGCCGCCATCCGCGCCCGACTCGACGACGCGGGCGTCCGCGTGGAGCCCTTCGTCTGATGCGCCTGCTGGACGCCGGCGACGGCGGGGTGCTCGCCGAGTTCGACGACCTGGACGCCGTCGTCGCGCACTATCGGGGGCTGGACGCGAACCGCCCGGCGGGCGTCGTCGACCTGGTCCCGGCCGCCCGGACGATACTGGTGCGGTTCGACCCCGGTCGCACCGATCGAGCCCGCATCGGGCGCTGGCTGCGCGAGACCGGGCCGGAGTCCGGAACCTACGCGGAGACCGGTGCGCTGGTGCGGATTCCCGTTCACTACGACGGACCGGACCTGGCCGCGGTCGGTGACCTGACGGGCCTCGGGCCGGACGGCGTCGTCGCGGCGCACACGGGCAGCGATTGGACCGTCGCCTTCGCCGGGTTCGCCCCCGGGTTCGGGTACCTCGTCGGTGGCGATTCCCGGCTGCGGGTGCCCCGCCGGGACGACCCCCGCACCGAGGTGCCCGCGGGCGCGGTCGGGCTGGCGGGCGAGTTCTCCGGCGTCTACCCCCGGAAGTCGCCGGGCGGCTGGCAGCTGATCGGCCACACCACCGAGCAGATGTGGGACGCCGACCGCGAGCCGCCCGCGCTGCTCCGACCAGGGGACACGGTTCGGTTCGTCGCGGTCTGAGCGGTTCGCCGAGTGTGCACCTGCAAACCCGTCCACTCGGCCGATGCACCAGCAGGTGCACACTCGGCGGGGTCAGGGGCGCGGCCGCGTGCTGCGCCAGGCGGTCAGCACACCGGCGGCGGCGAACGCGGCGAAGAACCCGAACAACAGCCTGGCCGAATCCGCCATCGTCCCGCCGAGATTGACCAGGACGCCCGCCGACGCCGAGCCCACCGCATTGGAGACCAACTGCACGGTGTTGATCGCGGCGGCCGCCTTCCCGCCCTCGACCTCGTCGTGCTCGGCGCCCATCGCGAAGGTCGACAGGTGCGGCCACGCCATGCCGATGCCCGCGCCGCCCAGCACCAGCGCCGCGACCCAGACCCCGATCACCCACGCCGTCGCGCCCTCCCGCTGGGTCGCCGCGGCGACGAGGAACCCGATCGTCACCAAGGCGGGACCGGCGACGACCAGGACGCGCACCGTCGACCTGCGCGAAGCACCGGCGCTGGATATCTCGCCCAGGGTCCAGCCGACGGCGAGCGCGGCCCCCAGGAAACCCGCCGCCAGGGGTTCGAGGCCGCCGAGCCGCTGACCGAACAGCGGCACGAAGGTCTCGGCGGTCGACGCGACCGCCAGCAGTGCGAACGTCGCGTAGGTCCACTTCAGGGTGTTGCCGGGGGTGAACGTCGCCGCGGGGAGCACCCTGGTGCCCGCGTGGCGCTCGTGCGCGACGAAGGCGACCAGCAGCGCGACGCCCGCGACCACGCCAAGCGCGGTGAGCGCCACGTTCGTCGCGATGCCCGCCACGCTCACCAGCAGCGCCGCCGCGGACAGCAGCAGCATCGACACGGCAGGCACGCCGACCCGGGGCCCCTCGATCCGCTCCCCCGTGATGTACCGGGGCACGATCGCCGCGATGCCTGCCGCCAGGACCGCGAGCACGACAAACGCCAGCCGCCAGGCCCCGAACTGGGCGAACACCCCACCCAGGGCGGGACCAACGAACGTCCCGACACCCCACATCCCGGAGACCAGCGCCGAGGCGCGGGCCCACAGATGCTGCGGCAGCGTGGACCGGATCAGCGCGTAGCCCAGTCCGCTGAGCAGCCCGCCGCCGAAGCCCTGCAAGCCACGGCCCGCCAGCAACGCGAACATGTCGGGCGCGGCGGCGCACACCACCGTGCCCGCCGCGAACAGCCCGATCGCGGCGAGATAGGCGCCCCGCGGCCCCGCGACCGCGAGCAGCCTGCTCACCAGGACCGCCGAGATCACCGAGGCGACAAGGAAAATCGTGGTGGCCCACGCGTAGAACCGCGCTCCCCCGATCTCGTCGACCGCAGAGGGGAGCAGGCTGGTGGTCAGGTAGATGTTGATCGCATACAGCGCGACGCCGCCTGCCAGCACCACCATCGGCCCGAGGTAGTCGGCGCCGAGCAGCTGCCGCCAGCCGCGGTCGAGCCGAGTGGTCGAGGTGTCGGTCGGCGCCATGACAACCAGGCTAAAACCTCAAGCTCAGTCGAGGTCAAGGCGGGCGGCCCGTCGAGTGTGCAGTTGCCGGGGCATCGCCCGAGTAGCTGCGCCGGCAGCTGCACACTCGTCGGACGGGGGGGTGCGGGCAGCCGGGTGCTAGCCGCCGAGCGCGAACGCGACGAGGAAGCCGAGCGCGGTGGACAGCCCGACCCACCAACCGCCCTCCCGATACGCCTCCGGCATCAGCGAATCCGCGAGCACCGCGATCGTCGCGCCGCCCGCGAACGCCTGGATCACCGCGATCTGCCGATCCGGGATGGCGTCGGCGGCCGCATTCGCGGCGATCACGACCAGCACCAGCACGACCGCGGTCACCGTCCACAGCAGAATTGCCCGGCGGCGGTTGAAGTTCGGCTGCTTGCGCATCGACGCCGCGCCCGCGACCGCCTCGGGCACATTGCCGACCGCGACCGCGACCAGCAGCACGAGGCCGCCACCCGCGCTCAGCGAGACACCGAGCGCGGTGTTCTCCGGGATGCCGTCGAGCAGCGTGCCGAGCATCAGCGCCCAGCCGAGCGCGGCGGGGCCGAGCTTGTTCTCGATGAGGTGATCGGACACCACGTAGACGAGCGCGCCCGCCATCAGGGCGGTTCCTGCGATCAGCACGCCCTCGGCCTCGAAGGCCGGCTGGAACAGCTCTGTGGACACCGCCGCCACCATGGTGCCCGCGCCGAACGCCATCAGGGCCGCCAGCAGTGGGCGCGGCAGGTCGTAGCGAAGCCCGACGATCGCCCCGATGAGCAGCGGGACTGCGGTTCCCAGCCCGTACAGGGCGGCAGTGACCATCCGGCGATGGTACTGTCGCGGCCGGGGATGGGCGACAATCGTCGGGTGGCTTGGCTCGAGGTGTTGCGCACCGGGGCACTGACCACGGTCCAGGACCGTGGCAGGCCCGGATTCGCCGCGCTCGGGGTCGGCGCGTCGGGGGCCGCCGATCGCGGATCCCACGACAGCGCAAACCGATTGGTGGGCAACGACCCCGGCGCCGCGACCCTGGAGGTGACGCTCGGCGGGCTCGCGGTCCGAGCGCACGGCGACCTGACCGTCGCGGTCACCGGAGCCCGGGTCCCGTTGTCGGTCAACCACACCCCGAGCGCGGACTACAGCGCGGTACACCTGTCCGACGGCGACGTGCTGGCCCTCGGCAACGCCACCGACGGCCTGCGCTGCTACCTCGCCGTGCGCGGCGGGGTGGACGCCCCGCCGACGCTCGGCAGTCGCGCCACCGACACGCTCGCCGGGCTCGGCCCGGAGCCGGTGCGGGCAGGCGACCGGCTGGCCGTCGGCGAACTGAGCTCGGACTGGCCTGCCGACGAGATCATCCCGCCGCCCCCTGCGAACCCGTCCCCCGCTCGGCTGCGGGTTCGGCTCGGGCCGCGATCGGAACTCTTCGAGACCGCCGCCGTCGACACGCTGTTCGGCCAGCCGTGGACGGTGTCGACGGACAGCAACCGGGTGGGCGCGCGGCTGAAGGGCGCCGAGCCGCTGCGGCGCCGGGACACCACCGAGCTGGCGAGCGAGGGAATGGTGCCGGGTTCGCTGCAGGTGCCGAGCGGCGGACAGCCGGTGCTGTTCCTGGCGGACCATCCCGTGACCGGCGGCTATCCGGTGATCGCGGTGGTCATCGATGCCGACCTGGGCGTGGCCGCGCAGCTGGTGCCGGGCGCACAGGTGCGATTCGAGCGGGCGGGCAGGTCGACTCAGCCGGGCTGAAGAGCGGGCACCAGAGCGGGGGCCAGCCGCAGCAGGTCGAGGTCGCGTCCGCGCGGCCCGAGGATGCACAACCCGACGGGGACGCCGTCGGCTGTCGGCAGCGGCACGCTCACCGCGCACCGGCCGCTCAGACCCGCGATGCAGGTCAGCTCCAGGGTGGTGGCGCGAGTGCCCTCGATCACCGGGCCGCCGAGCGTTGCGTCCGCCCGGGTCGGCGCCACCGATGACGCGGACGGCAGCACCAGCAGGTCGTCGCCGAGCCATCGGTCGATGTCGTCGCGGATCTGCCGCATCCGGGCGACGGCACGGTCCCGCTGCGCGACGGCATAGCCGGCCGCCGTCTCGAACCGTGAGCCGACGTCCTGGCCGAGGCTGTCGCGATGCCGGGATATCCATGAACCGTGCGCCCGCCACGCCTCCCACCCCTGCACCGTGCGGAAGACCTCGGCCCAGCCGGGCAGCACGCTCGCGTCGAAGGCGCTCCGCTCGATCGGCGGGAGGTCGCCCGCGCCTCGCCACAGTGCCACCGCGCCGTCGATCGCGTCGCGCACCTGCGGCGAGGCCAGCCCGATGAGCTCGTCGGACACGACCGCCCGCGCGAACCCGCGCTCGGGGGTGTCGGGCAGCAGCACCTGCCCGACCATCAGCAGCGTGTCCGGGTCGCGCGTCAGCCACCCGACGGTGTCGAAGGTCGGCGCAAGCGGGAGCACGCCGTCGGCGCGGACGACGCCGTGCGTGGGACGGATCCCGAACAGCCCCTGGTAGGAGGCGGGGACGCGGATCGAGCCGCCGGTGTCGGTGCCGAGCCCGATGGTGGCATCGCCGAGCGCGACCGCCGCGGCCGGTCCCGCGCTGGACCCGCCGGGAATCCGGTCCGGCGCGCTCGGATTCGGCGGGGTCCCGTAGTGGGGGTTGGTGCCCGCCAGGCTGTAGGCGAACTCATCGGTTCGCGCGATCCCGGCGATCGCCGCACCCGCCTCCAGCAGGGCGGCGACGACGGGCGCCGTCGACATTGCCGGTCGGGATTCGGCGAGCCACTGCTCGTTGCCGGCCCCGACCGGGTACCCGGCGACGTCGAACAGTTCCTTGACCGCGACGGTCATCCCGTCAAGGGGTCCCCGCCCGGTCGGCGGGGCCAGGGGCGTGCCGAATTCCCGCCACACGGTCGGGTCGACCACGGAAACCTCCTGGTCAGGCACTGTGCGTGAATTGCGCCCCTATGGGCGTGCAATTCACGCACGGGCGGCGGAGCCGCCTATCGCCTCCGCTGCCGGGCGATGTCGGCGAGCACGACGCCCGCGGCGACCGAGGCGTTGAGCGACTCGACCGGGCCCGCCATCGGGATGCTGAGGATGGAGTCGCAGGACTCGCGGACCAAACGGGACAGGCCCTTGCCCTCCGAGCCGACGACCACGACAACCGGCCCGGTGCCGTCGTACTCGTCGAGGGTGGTGTCGCCCCCGGCATCGAGGCCGACGATCTGCACGCCCTTGGCCGCCCAGTCCTTCAGCGTCCGGGTCAGGTTGGTGGCCTGCGCGATCGGCAGCCGGGCCGCCGCGCCCGCGCTGGTGCGCCACGCGACCGCGGTGACGCTGGCGCTGCGGCGCTGCGGGATGACCACGCCGTGACCGCCGAACGCCGCCACCGAACGCACCACGGCGCCCAGGTTGCGCGGGTCGGTGATGTTGTCGAGCGCCACCAGCAGCGCGGGCTCCTGGTGCTTGCGCGCCTCGGCGATGAGGTCGTCCGGGTGCGCGTACCGGTACGGGGGCACCTGAAGGGCGACGCCCTGGTGCAACCCGTTGGCGCTCATCCGGTCCAGGTCCGTGCGCGGGACCTCGAGGATCGAGATACCCGCCTCGGCCGCCAACTGCACGCTCTCGGTGAGCCGCTCGTCACTCTCGGTGCCGACCGCGACGTACAGCGCGGTCGCGGGCACACCCGCCCGCAGGCACTCCACGACCGGGTTGCGGCCCAACACGTTCTCGGGTCCGGCGTCGCCCTTGCGCGGCGAACCGCCGCGGCCGCGCGGCGCGCTGCCACCGGTGCGGCCACTCGCGTCGGCGGCGCGGGCCGCCGCCCTGGCCCGCTTGGCGGCGGGGTGCTTGGTGCGCTCGACCGCGGGCGGGGTGGCCCCGCGCCCCTCGAGGCTGCGCCTGCCCTTGCCTCCGGAGCCCGCGACCTGGCCCTTCTTGGTGCCGGTCTTGCGGATCGCGCCGCGCCTGCTCGAATTGCCTGCCATTACAGTCCCGCTTCGTTGTGGTTCGTCTTGAGGGACCACTCGGGCCCGCTCGGTGTGTCGGTGACCTCGACGCCCGCCGCGGCGAGCCGGTCCCGGATCTCATCGGCGGCGGCCCAGTCCTTGTCCGCCTTCGCCTTCTGGCGCGCATCGAGATTCGCGCGCACCAGAACATCGAGCGCCGCGTGAGCCGCCGAGCCGTCATCGGCATCGGCCGCCCAGTGCGGGTCGAGAGGGTCCACCCCGAGGATGCCCATCATGGCCCGCACCTGACCGGCGATCTCCAACGCCGCGGTCAGGTCGCCGGCATCGAGTGCCTTGTTGCCCTCGGTCTTGCTGCCGTGGATCTCGGCCAGCGCCTTCGGCACCGCAAGGTCGTCGTCGAGCGCGGCCGCGAACCCCTCGGTCCACTTGCCGACCGGGATCTCACCCGCCCGCTCGCGGGTCTTGAGAATGAAGGCCTCCAGGCCGCGGTAGGACTCGGCGGCCACCTCGAGCGCGTGGTCCGAGTACTCGAGCATGGAGCGGTAGTGCGCTCCGCCCAGGTAGTACCGGAGCTCTTGCGGCCGAACCTTCTTCAGCACGTTCGGCACCGACAGCACGTTGCCGAGCGACTTCGACATCTTCTCGCCGCCCATGGTGACCCAGCCGTTGTGCAGCCAGTACCGGGCGAACCCGTCGCCCGCCGCCCGGCTCTGCGCCATCTCGTTCTCGTGGTGCGGGAACACCAGGTCCAGGCCGCCGCAGTGGATGTCGAACTCGGCACCCAGGTAGGCCTCCGCCATCGCCGAGCACTCCAGGTGCCAGCCCGGACGTCCGCGCCCCCACGGCGTCGGCCAGGACGGCTCCCCCGGCTTCTCGGCCTTCCACAGCGTGAAGTCCCGCGGGTCGCGCTTGCCCGCGGCCGCGCTCTCGCCCTGGTGCACGTCGTCGAGCTTGTGCCCGGACAGCGCGCCGTACGGCGCGTAGCTGCGCACGTCGAAGTACACGTCACCCGCGGCGGCGTACGCGTGGCCCGCGTCGATCAGGCGCTGCATCATGTCGACCATCTGGGTGACGTGGCCGGTCGCGCGGGGCTCCGCCGAGGGCGGCAGCACGCCGAGCCGGTCGTAGGCCCAGTCGAAGGCGCGCTCGTAGGTCGCCGCCCACTCCCACCACGGCCGCCCGGCATCGGCTGCCTTGTTCAGGATCTTGTCGTCGATGTCGGTGACGTTCCGGATGAACGCGACGTCGTAGTCGTGCGCGAGCAGCCAGCGCCGGAGCACGTCGAACGCGACGCCGCTGCGCACATGGCCGATGTGCGGCTCGCCCTGGACGGTCGCACCACAGAGATAGATCGACGCGTGTCCGGGGGCCAGCGGAACGAAGTCACGCAGGGCCCGCGTCTCGGTGTCGAATAGGCGCAGGGTCACGACGTGCGATCTTACCGGCCCGAACCGGTGTCAAGTACCAGCGCGGTCGCGACGGCCGCGATGCCCTCGCCCCGGCCGGTGAGTCCGAGACCGTCGGTGGTCGTCGCGGAGACGGAGACGGGAGCCCCGAGCACCTCGGAGAGCACGTCCTGCGCCTCCACCCGGCGCGGACCGATCTTGGGACGATTCCCGATCACCTGGACCGCGGCGTTGCCGATCCGCAGGCCGTCGGCCTCGATCAGCCTGCGCACCTCGGTCAGGAGCACCGCACCGCTGGCCCCGTCCCATTCCGGCCTTCCGGTGCCGAACACCGAGCCGAGGTCGCCCAGTCCCGCGGCCGACAACAGCGCGTCGCACAGCGCGTGCGCGGCGACGTCGCCGTCGGAGTGCCCGGCGCAGCCGTCCTCGTCCACGAACAACAGCCCGGCGATCCAGCACGGCCTGCCGACCTCGATCGGATGGACGTCGGTGCCGATTCCCACTCGCACGGTTGCCCGGCTCCCTACTGCTCGATCGGTTCGTCGTTCGCCAGCGCCCTGGCCAGCGCCAGGTCCAGCGGGGTGGTGATCTTGAAAGCCAGCGGATCCCCGACGATGGTCCGGACCCGCCCGCCGATCCGTTCGACCAGGCCCGCGTCGTCGGTGGCAAGTGAGTCGGCGGCCGCGTAGGCGCGCCGCAGCAGATCCGCGGTGAATCCCTGCGGCGTCTGCACGGCTCGCAGCTCGGAGCGTTCCGGGGTGCCGGTCACCGCACCGAGCAGGTCAACCGTCTTGATGGTGTCGGAGACCGGCAGCGCGGGCACCACCGCGTCGCGGCCGGCACGCAGCTCCGCCACGACGCGGGCGATCAGGGGCGGCGGGGTCAGGGCCCGGGCAGCATCGTGCACGAGCAGCAGGTCCGCGTCCTCGGCGGCCGCGAGCCCCGCACGCACCGAGTCGGTCCGTTCGGCGCCGCCTGCGACGACGTCGACGCCCTCGGGCAGCTCCGCGCGCACCGAATCGATCCGGTCCGCGGGGACGATCACCACGACACGGTCGACGACACCGGACTCGATCAGTCCT
Organism: Rhodococcus sp. OK611; assembly: GCF_003050885.1. Lineage (NCBI taxonomy): Bacteria > Bacillati > Actinomycetota > Actinomycetes > Mycobacteriales > Nocardiaceae > Rhodococcus > Rhodococcus sp. OK611. The sequence goes on along the minus strand of NZ_QAOZ01000014.1, from coordinate 177,887 downwards.
TCGACGGCGAGCCGGAGCATAGAGACACCGCGCACCGTGACGAACGCCTTCGGGATGCCCTCCCCGAGGCGCTCCCCGCGCCCGGCAGCGGGCACCAAAGCAATGACCCGGCCTCCGCTGCGCACTTCGGCCGGGTCAGTGACGTTGTTCATGTGTCAGGACGCTGCTGCGAGAACCTCGTCGAGGATGATCTCGGCCTTGGCGTCGTCGGTGCCCTCGGCGAGCGCGAGCTCACCGACGAGGATCTGACGTGCCTTGGCGAGCATCCGCTTCTCGCCCGCGGACAGACCGCGGTCCTGCTCACGACGCCACAGGTCGCGGACGACCTCGGCAACCTTGTTCACATCGCCGGAGGCGAGCTTCTCGAGGTTGGCCTTGTACCGGCGCGACCAGTTGGTCGGCTCCTCGGTGTGCGGCGCGCGCAGCACCTGGAAGACCTTGTCCAGGCCTTCCTGCCCGACAACATCACGGACACCGACGTACTCGGCGTTGTCCGCGGGGACCCGGACGGTCAGGTCGCCCTGAGCGACCTTGAGAACGAGATATTCCTTTTGTTCACCCTTGATGGTGCGAGTTTCGATTGCCTCGATCAGCGCCGCTCCGTGGTGGGGGTATACGACGGTGTCTCCGACCTTAAAAATCATCTGTCCCGTGCCCCTTTCGATCTTCACAGTTTAACACGGGGTCTGGCGGCGCAGCTTCCAACGGCCCTGGTCAGGGGCACAGAGGGGTGACCGGAGGGGTTGACAGCCGGACCTGAACGTGCATCCAGTGGGGCCCAAACCGACCATCTGGCCTCAGGTTTCGGCGTCGCGAACCCCGCCGCGAAGCCCCGAAGGACGACCCCGGGACCCGGTCCGCAGACCTGACTACTACTCTGCCTAGTGGAGTACGACCCGACGCCGTGGAGGACAACCCGTGACAGCCCTGAATGCGCCGACTCGACGAGTCGCGACCGCCGTTGCCCTGGCCGCAGCCGCGGCGATCTCGCTGTCCGCCTGCAGCGCGGGCCAGATCACCCAGACCGCAACCCAGGTTGCGGCCGTGAACGGCAACTACGCCAACCAGGGTGATATCTCCCTGCGCAACGTGCACATCCTGTACCCCGACAGCGAGGAGTACAGCCTCGAGCCCGGCGGAAAGGCCGCTCTCGCGTTCACCGCGGTGAACAACAACGAGGAGAAGGCCGACCGCCTGACCAAGATCACCACCGATGCGGCCGACTCGGTCACCATCGCGGGCGAGGTCGGCGGCCGGATCATCAAGCCGCAGACCTCCCTCGGCGCAGGCACCCGCGCCGCGACCATCCTCGACAACCCCGAGGACCCCACCCAGCTGGTCCTGGTGGTGCTCAACGACATCAACGAGGGCGTCTACCCCGGCCTGACCGTCCCGATCACCTTCAGCTTCGAGCGCGCGGGCGACATCGTCGTCTCGGTGCCGGTCGATGCGGGGCCGAGGACCGAGCGCCACGAGTCGGACAAGTCCGGCAACGCGGGTGCCGAGCCCCTCGGCAGCGGCGGACACTAGTCCCCACGGTTCGACGAGAACGGCCCCGACGCTCAGCGTCGGGGCCGTTCTCGTCGTTGCGGCACAGCACATTTCGACCCGAACGACACTCCGGCCGCGACACTCCGGCCGGAGTGTCGGACCCCACCCCTAGGCTGCGGTGGTGGCCAAACCCAAATCGAGCTTTCGCTGCTCGTCCTGTCAGCACTCGATGGCCAAATGGGTCGGCCGCTGCCCCGACTGCGGGTCATGGGGCTCGATCGAGGAGGTGGCGGTACTCGCCGCCGTCGCGAGCAGGCCGGGCGCCACCGCCGCCCGCGGGGTGTCCATGGTGCCGACCTCCCCTGCGACCCCGATCTCTCAGATCAACGGCACCTCCACCAGGGCCAAACCCACGGGTGTGTCCGAGCTCGATCGGGTGCTCGGCGGCGGCCTGGTCCCCGGTTCGGTGGTGCTGCTCGCAGGCGAGCCCGGCGTCGGCAAGTCGACCCTGCTCCTCGAGGTCGTGCACCGGTGGGCGCAGCGCGACCCGCAGGACCGCGCCCTCTACGTCACCGGCGAGGAGTCGGCCGGGCAGGTCCGGCTCCGGGCCGACCGGACCAACTCCGTGCACGAGCGGGTGTTCCTGGCCGCCGAGTCGGACCTGGCCACCGTGTTCGGGCACGTCGAGCAGGTCCGCCCGACACTCCTGATCGTGGACTCGGTGCAGACCATGCTCGCCGCCGATGTCGAGGGCGTGGTCGGCGGCGTCACCCAGGTCCGCGCCATCACCAGCGCGCTCACCTCGCTGGCGAAGTCCAGCGGCATCCCGGTACTGCTGATCGGACACGTCACCAAGGACGGTGCGGTGGCCGGGCCGCGTGCCCTGGAGCACCTGGTGGACGTGGTGCTGCACTTCGAGGGCGACAAGCACTCCACCCTGCGCATGGTGCGGGGCGTCAAGAACCGCTTCGGCGCGGCCGACGAGGTGGGCTGCTTCGAACTGCGCGAGGACGGCATCGAATGCGTCAGCGACCCGTCCGGGCTCTTCCTGCACCACCGCGACGACACCGTCCCCGGCACCGCCGTCACCGTCACCATGGACGGCAAGCGCCCGCTGCTCGGCGAGGTGCAGGCCCTCGTCGCGACCTCGCACAACCCCTCGCCCCGGCGCGCGGTCAGCGGCATGGACTCGGCGCGGGTGTCGATGGTGCTGGCCGTGCTCGAACGGCGCTGCGGGGTCAAGGTCTCCGACAAGGAGGTGTACGCGGCGACGGTCGGCGGAATGCGGCTGACCGAACCGTCCGCGGACCTGGCCCTTGCCGTCGCGGTGGCGTCCGCGTTCAAGGACGCGGCGCTGCCGCCGGGGGTGGTGGTGCTCGGTGAGGTCGGGCTGGCGGGCGAGGTGCGCCGCGTCACCGGCGTCGACCGGCGGCTCGCCGAGGCGAAGCGGCTCGGCTTCACCCACGCGGTGGTGCCCCGCGACTCCGGGACACCGCCGCCGGGGATGCGGGCCACCGAGGTCACCAATCTCGGCGAGGCCCTGCGGGTGCTGCCCCGGGGCTGAGCGGGCCTACAGCGAGGAGGACGTGCCGAACGGCGAGGTCGCGTCGCCGTCCACGAAGTCCTGCATCGGCGCGAAGTGCTCGGGCTTGATGGTCAGGAACAGCCCGCGCGAGGTGGCGACGATGTCGTCACCGGCGGTCGGTCCCTCGACGATCCGGGCCTCGGCGGTGGTGTAGACCTTGCGCCGGACCATGCCGTCGATCCGGGCGCGGAACTCGAGCACCGATCCGAGCGGGATCGGCTTCGCGAAATCGATCTCCAGGTGACCGGTGACCACGGGGCCGCCGAGCACCATGCAGGCCATGCCCTGGACCTCGTCGAAGGCGACGGACAGGATGCCGCCGTGGATCACCCCTGGTCCGCCCTGGTATCGGTTCGCCACGGTCAGCCGGCCGGACACCTCGAGGCCCTCACCCGCGGTGAAGGTCATCGCCATCCCGGCGGGCTGGTCGTCGCCGCAACCGAAGCACTTGGACCAGTGCTGCGGGAGGGCACCGCCCGGCGCGGGGAAGAAGTCGGGGCGGATCGGCAACACGAGATCATCGGGCAAGGTCCAGGTACTACTCACAGCTAACAAAGTATCGGTTCGCCGATCGCGGTCCCGATGCGCCCCTGGCCGGTCCCGCACCGGCGCGTCCGGCCCCGGGGAGGCCGCCGCCTCTCCCCCGCTGGGTAACCTGGACGCGAAGCGACGGCGGATCGACCGACTCCGCCCGGCGATGAGGCGCCGCGCACCGCGAGCGAGGGGGACGGCAATGGACGACGCCACGCCGTCTGCCACCGTCCGCGAGACGATCGCTCGGCTGGCGCCGGGGACCGAGCTCCGCGACGGCCTGGAACGGATCATGCGCGGCCGTACCGGCGCCCTGATCGTGCTCGGCTACGACGCCGAGATCGAGGAACTCTGCGACGGCGGCTTCGAGCTGGACGTCGAATTCGCGCCGACCCGGCTGCGGGAACTCTCCAAGATGGACGGGGCCGTGGTGTTGTCCACCGACGGCACCCGCATCGTGCGGGCCAACGTGCAGCTGGTCCCCGATTACAAGATCCCGACCGTGGAATCCGGCACCCGGCACCGCGCGGCGGAGCGGACCGCGATCCAGACCGGCTACCCGGTGGTCTCGGTGAGCCAGTCGATGAGCATCGTCAGCGTGTACGTCGGCGGTATCCGGCACGTGCTCGAGGGCTCGCCGACCATTCTGTCGAGGGCGAACCAGGCCGTCGCGACGCTCGAGCGGTACAAATCCAGGCTCAACCAGGTCACCAACCAGCTCTCCGTCGTGGAGATCGAGGACTTCGTGACCCTGCGCGACGCCCTCACCGTCGCGCAGCGGCTCGAGATGGTGCGCCGCGTGTCGGTGGAGATCGAGCGCGACGTGCTCGAGCTCGGCACCGACGGCAGGCAACTCGCCCTGCAGCTGGAGGAACTGGTCGGCGACAACGACATCGCCCGTCAGCTGGTTGCCCGCGACTACCTGGCAGGCCAGGGCCAGGCCCCGACCGAGGCCGTCGAGCGAACCCTCGCGGCGCTCGACAAGCTCACCGACGCGGACCTGCTCGACCTGACCACGCTGGCCCGCGCCTACGGTTACCCGGCGACGATCGAGGCGCTCGAGGCGCCGATGAGCCCACGCGGCTACCGGGTGCTGACCCGGGTGCCGCGCCTGCAGTTCCACCAGATCCACCGGCTGGTCGGATCGTTCGGCACCCTGCAGGGCCTGCTCGCCGCGACCGCGGCCGACCTGCAGTCAGTGGAGGGCATCGGCGGGCTGTGGGCCCGGCACATCAGGGAGGGCCTGTCCCGCCTCGCCGAGACCTCGATCTCCGGCCCGTTCGACTGACCGCGAACCGCGCGGAGCGGCGTCAGCTGATGTTGAACGGCTCCGGGGTGCTGCGCAGCGCGCCGAGCTGGCCGACGACCGTGTAGGCGCCGGCACCGACCGGGTTGCGCGGGGCGGTGCAGCCGGGTTCGGACGTGGCGCCCGACCACTTGACCGTGAACGCGGCCTGCTCGCCGGGCTTGAGGGAGCGGATGTCCGGCGCCGTGTTGGGGAAGCAGTCGGTGTTCGACCAGATCCGCTGCTGCCCGTCCAGGCTGTAGACCAGCACCTGCTGCATGCCCGCGCCGAGATCGCGCTCGCAGGTCGCGGAGCCGATGTTGGTGACCACGATGCCGAACTGCGGCTCCTGGCCCGCCGGATAGTTCGGCTGGTTCGAGCTGGCCTTGATGGCCAGCGACTGGTCGGGGCACTGGCCCGCGGGGACCGTTGCCGACGAGGACGCCGCCGCCCCACCCGAGACGGACCCGGACACCGCGGTGTCGCCGCCCGAACCGCCGGATCCCGAACCGGACGCGGAAGCCTCACCGGATCCGGATCCGGAACCGGACCCGCCCGCGTCGCCCGCGGAACTGGGCGCCGCCTGGCCGGACGAGGTACTGCTCTGCGAGCTGCTGGCGGCGGCGGCCTCGGCCTCCGGGTCGTCGCCGCCGCCACCGAGCGACGTCACGATCCAGACAAAGAGGATGAGCGCGACCACACCCGCCCCGATTGCGAGCGCGCGTCGTCGCCAGTAGATCTCGGGGGGCAGCGGCCCGTTTGGTTCCAACACAGAACCCACGTTAGGTCCCCGGGCCCGGGCGGACCTCCACCAGCCCCGGCGTGTCGCTCAGTCGGCAACCTCTCCGATGTCGCCGACGGAGGCCTGCAGCTTCACGCGACCGTCGGAGAGCTTGTATGTGACGCCGACGATGGCGCAGGATCCCCGCTCCACTCGGTCCGCGATGATCCGGGATCGCTGCATGAGCAGGCTGCCGGTCTCGACGACGTGCCGGGCCTCGAGCTCGTCGATCTCCTTGAGGCCCTCGTTGCGGCCCATGAGGATCGACGGCGCGACCCGCTCGACGACGTCGCGGATGAAGCCGTTCGGGATCGCCCCCTTGTCGAGCGCGTCGAGGGTCGCCTTGACCGCGCCGCAGCTGTCGTGGCCGAGGACCACGATCAGCGGCACGTTGAGGATCTCGACCGCGTACTCGATGGAACCGAGCACGGAGCTGTCGATGACGTGGCCGGCCGTGCGCACCACGAACATGTCGCCGAGGCCTTGGTCGAAGATGATCTCCGCGGCGACGCGCGAGTCACCGCAACCGAACAGCACCGCCGTTGGGTGCTGTCCGTCGACGAGTTTCGCCCGGTCGGCGATGCCCTGGCTGGGGTGCAGCGAGGCGTCGTTCACGAAGCGGTCGTTACCCTGCTTCAGTGCCTTCCAGGCCGAGATGGGGTTCGAGTTGGGCATGTCAGCCATTGTGCACCCGGTACTTTCTGCGTTTCGTTCGCCACCTGGCAAAACTGTGAAATGGGAGGTGTGAAGTTCAAGTGAACACCTCCGCACTGATCGCGTGGTACGAGCGTCAGGCCCGGGACCTGCCGTGGAGGCGCGAGGGCGTCACCGCGTGGCAGATCCTGATGAGCGAGATCATGTTGCAGCAGACGCCGGTGGTCCGCGTCGCGCCGATCTGGGAGCAGTGGGTGGCGCGCTGGCCGGTGCCCTCGTTGATGGCCGCGTCGAGCCAGGGCGAGGTGCTGCGTGCCTGGGGCAAGCTCGGCTACCCGCGCCGGGCCCTGCGGCTGCACGAGTGCGCACGGGTGCTGGCCGCCGAACACGGCGACGAGGTACCCGACGACGTGGAGATCCTGCTCGGCCTGCCGGGAATCGGCGCGTACACCGCGCGCGCGGTGGCTTGTTTCGCCTACGGGCAGCGGGTCCCGGTGGTGGACACCAACGTCCGGCGCGTGGTGGCAAGGGCCGTGCACGGCGCCGCCGAGCCCGGCAATCCGTCGACCACTCGCGACCTCGCCGATGTCGACGCGCTACTCCCGCGGACCAGGGCGAGGGCCGCGGTGTTCTCGGCCGCGCTGATGGAGCTGGGCGCGACCGTGTGCACCGCGCGCAATGCCGACTGCGACCGCTGCCCGCTGACCGACTGCGCGTGGGTCGGCGCGGGTCGCCCGGCCCACACCGGGCCCGCGCGCAAGGTGCAGAAGTTCGCGGGCACCGATCGCCAGGTCCGCGGCCGCTTGCTGGACGTGCTGCGGGAGACGCATGCGCCGGTCGAACGGGCGCGGCTCGACCAGGCGTGGCTGACGGACCCCGCGCAGCGGGACCGGGCGCTGGACTCGCTTCTCGTGGACGGGCTGGTCGAGCAGACCGAGGACGGGATGTTCGCCCTCGCAGGGGAAGCCTGACGGCAGTCGCGCGGCCCGGACTAGTCGTCGTCGACGCCGAGTTCGACGGCGCGGGTCAGCGCGGCGTCGAGGGCGTCCGCGTCCAGCACCAGAGTGTGCAGGGTCCGCGCCGCGACGAGCAGTGCATCGAGATCGTTCCCGTAGACGCTCACCATGCCTGCCTCCGGATCGAAGCCGACCGCGCCGAGGGCGGCAGGGGCTCGGTCGGTGAGCACCGCCCGAAGGGCACCGGCGAACTCGTACCCGGAGCCCTCGATGCCGTGCGCCTCCAGCGCGGACCGGTGCTGGTGATACTCCGGGCCGCCAGGCGAGTAGATGATGCTGGAACTGTTGTCGCCGGAGACGAGAAGAACCGGGCGGAGGGCATCGAAATCACTGGGTGTCGCCATGCCGAGACCGTACCCAGGCGGTGCGACAGTGCGCCGCGGCGTCTGGCCACAGACGCCCGGGGCCTTGTTCACCGACCGGTCGCGCGAACGGGCAACTCCTCGAGGAACGCCTCCACCGCAACGCGGTACTCGACCGGCCGATCGTCGTGCACCAGGTGACCGGCACCCGCGACCAATTCGTAGCGCGTCTCCGATTCCCTTGCCGTGTCGGCCATTGCGCGCATCTGCCCGGCCGGGGTGATGGTGAACTCGCCCTCAAGCAGCAGGGCCGGTGCCCGGACCGCGGACCACTGCGCCCAGAAGTCGCGGGTCCCCCACTCCTCGGAGATGTCCCGCCACACCGGCACCTCGCCGTGCAGATGGAAACCGTCGGACCGCTCCTCGAAGGAATCCATGAAGTACTGCGCCGCAACGGGTCCGAAGAAGTCGATCATGTGCTCGCGGTCGCGGAACGGCTGCGGCCAGGACCCGATCATCTCGGCCCAGTCGCGCGCGGTGCGCCCCTGGAAGTCGGGCGCCATGTCCTCGACGACGAGCGCGCTGACGCGGTCGGGGTGCGCGGCGGCGAAGCACCAGGCGTGCAGCCCGCCCATCGAATGTCCGATCACCACCATCGGCTCGGTGATCGGCGTCAGTGCGTCCGTGAGGTCCTCGACGAATGCCTCGGTGGTCAGTTCGGCGGGGGCTGGCCTGCCGTGCCCGGCCGCGTCGAAGGTGTAGACGTGCCCGTACTCGCGCAGCCACGGCACGTGCCTGCGCCAGGTCCTGGCGCTGCCCATCAGTCCGTGGAGCAACAGAATCGGCCGACCGGTCCCACCCTCGTCATGCAGCACGGCACCGAGGCTATCCCGGTGCCGTGCTGCCTCGCGGTCGGTGTGCCCGGTCAGGCCTGGCTCGTCTCCGGCACGGCCGAGTAGCGGCGCCCGCGGATCAGCGGCCAGACGGTGATCGCCAGCCCGAGCAGTGCAACGCCGGTGACCAGGATCAGGCCGGGGCGGAACTGCTCGAAGCTCGCGGTGCCCGCCCCGGTGTGCGAACCGGCGGTGACCAGCGCGGTGGTCAGCGCGAGCACCAGCGCCGCGCCGACCTGCATCGACGTCTGGACCAGACCCGAGGCCAGGCCCTGCTCGGAGTCGTCGACGCCCGAGGTGGCCTGGGCCATGATCGAGGTGAAGCCGAACGTGAATCCGAGACCGAGCAGGATCACGCTGGGCAGGATGGCGACCGCGTAGTTCGGCTGGTCGCTGCCCACGAACAGGAACCACAGGTAGCCCAGGCTCAGCGAGCCGAGCGCGGCGATGATCATCCGCGGCGTGCCGAACCGGTCGACGAGACGTCCCACGAACGGCGAACCGAACGCGACGATCAGTCCGGCCGGGAGCAGCGCCATCGCCATCTTCAGCGGCGACCAGCCGAGCCCGGACTGCAGGAAGATCGTCACCATGAACTGGAAGCTCAGGTAGGAACCGAACAACGCGATGATGCTCAGGTTGGCCCGCACGATCGCGCCCACCCTGAGGATGCTCAACCGGACGAGCGGATGCGCAATTCGCCTCTCCACCAAGACGAACGAGGCCAGCAGGACCGCCGCGAGCGCGAAGAGTCCGAGCGTGAGCGGATCAGCCCAACCCCGTGCGGGCGCGGAGACAACGGTGTAGACGGCGAGCATCATGCCCGCGACCAGGGTGACCGCGCCCACCAGATCGTGCCCGCCGGTGTCGGCAGGCTGGTCCCGCGGGATGAGGACGACGGCGGCGACGAGGGTTGCGACGGCGAACGGCACCGGCATCAGGAACGTCCACCGCCAGCCGGCGCTGGTGAGCAGTCCGCCGAGGATCAGCCCCGACGAGTAGCCGCTGGCACCGAACACGGAGAAGATGGACAGCGCCCGGTTGCGGGCAGGCCCCTCCTTGAAGGTGGTGGTCAGGATCGACATCGCGGTCGGCGCGGTGAAGGCCGCGGCGAGGCCCTTCACGAAGCGGGTCACGATGAGCAGGGTGCCGTTGTCGACGAGCCCGCCGACCAGCGAGGCGACGGCGAAGACCGCCAACGCCACCAGGAAGACGTTGCGCCTGCCGAGCAGGTCGGCGGTGCGGCCACCCAGCAGCAGCAGGCCGCCGAAGCCGAGCACGTAGCCGTTGATGATCCACTGCAGTGAGGTGGTGTCCAGGCCGAGTTCGGTGCCGATCGAGGGCAGCGCGACGCCCACCATCGAGACGTCGAGCCCATCGAGGAACATCACGACGCACAGCACCGCGAGGATCCCCCAGAGGCGGGCCGTCCATGCCTGCCCTGCGGCAGGAGCGGTCGAACCCGGCGAGGCGGTGAGGTTCGGAGTGGTTTCGGTGATAGTCACGTCGAGGACTGTATGTGCATGTGCAATCAATGCGCAAGCACTAATTTCGTTAACATTTAATTCGCTTGCATCAATCGGTGGACGGGAACTAGGATGCGGCCATGACGTCAGAAGCTGAGCTCCGCGGCACCTGGCGAGCGCTGCTCGACCGGTACAACGGCATCGCGTGCGACCTCGATCGCCAGATGCAGAACGCGCACGGCCTGAGCATGAGCGACTTCGAGACCCTCGACCGCCTGATGAGCGTCACCTGCAAGCACCCACGGATGCAGGAGCTCGCCGCGGACATGTACCTGAGCCCGAGCGCCCTCTCCCGGAGCGTCGCGCGGCTGGAGAAGGCGGGGCTGGTCGCACGGTCGCTGTGCGAATCGGATCGTCGCGGGGTTTTCGTCGACGTCACCGATGCCGGCCGCGCGGTCCACGCCGACGCGGGCAAGATCCAATTGGCCGTGCTGACCGAGCATCTCGCGGAACCCGACACCACCGGCGCCTGACCGCGAGCGGAGTACGCTCGCCCGCATGGCAGTCGTGAAGATCAATGCAATCGAGGTTCCCGAGGGCGCAGGCCCCGAGCTGGAGAAGCGCTTCGCGAACCGCGCGCACGCGGTCGAGAACTCCCCCGGCTTCCTCGGCTTCCAGTTGCTGCGTCCCGTCAAGGGCGACGAGCGCTACTTCGTCGTGACGCAGTGGGAATCCGAGGAGGCCTTCAAGGCGTGGTCCGACGGCCCGGCCCGGGCCGCGCACTCGGGTGAGCGCGCCAAGCCGGTGGCAACCGGTGCATCCCTGCTCGAGTTCGAGGTCGTGCTCGACGTGGCCGCCGCGGCGAAGGACGCCTGAGCCCCGAATCGGGCAAACGCCCCTGGTCGAGCGGGTACGTTCGCACGTATGACCCTGGCGCTCGAAGCCGCGAGGCGGCACACGCTGCAGACCCTCCTGCGGATGCCCGCGGGCGTCCTCCGCCGCGTGGCGGGGCGGCCGGTGGAGATCGAAGGCAACGTCCTCGACCCCGAGATGCAGCTCATCCTCGCGTTGCAGAAGGTCGAGGGCGGGCCGTTCGAGGAGCGTCCGATCCCTGAAGGTCGGCGCGTGCTGCTGTCCAGTTCCAGGGTCGTCGGCGGCAACCTGCCGATCGGCGCGGTCACCGACCGCGACATCGACGGCCCGGCAGGCCCGCTCCGGCTGCGGATCTACACCCCCCGCGGCCTGACCACCACCTCGCCTGCACTGTTCTTCATCCACGGTGGCGGCTGGGTCTACTGCGACCTCGACAGCCACGATGCGCTGTGCCGTTTCCTCGCCGAGCGGGCCGGGGTGCGGGTCGTCGCCGTCGACTATCGGCTGGCCCCCGAGTCGCCCTTCCCCGCCGCGGTGCACGACGTCGAGGCGGCGTACTCGTTCGTGACCGCCAACGCGGCCGGCCTTGGCATCGACCCGGACCGGATCGCGGTCGGTGGTGACAGCGCGGGCGGCAACCTCGCCGCCGTACTGGCCCAGCGCGCCGCGCACGGGGAACTCGGGGTGCCGCCTGCGTTCCAGTTGCTGATCTATCCCGCAGTGGATTTCGCCGTCAAACGGCCCAGCCGGGCGACCTTCGCGAAATTCTTCCTGACCACGCGGTTCATGGACGTGGCCGACGAGAGCTACGTCCCCGCGGGCGCGGACCGGACCGATCCGCTGCTGTCACCGATCTACGGCGATCTCACCGGCCTGCCGCCCGCCTACGTCGTGACCGCCGGTTTCGATCCGCTGCGCGACGAGGGCGAGGCCTACGCCGAGAAGCTCCGTGCGGCGGGGGTCGAGGTGCAGTACGTCCTCGAGCCCGGGCTGATCCACTCCTTCGCGAACATGGTGGGCGTCGGCCGCTCGGGTCCCGAGGCGATGGGCCGGGTCGCGGCCGCGTTGCGGCTGGCGCTGTCCACCCCGCCCTCAGTTCCCCGCGAGCACCGAGAGCATCCCGTCGACTGACGCCGACCAGCTGAACTGTTCGGCCCGCAGCCGAGCGGATTCCCGGCGCGCGACCGCCGGGATGTCCAGCACCCCGGTGACGGCGTCCGCCAGCGCGACGCCCCGCCCGTGCGCAATCGCCCCGCACCCCGGGGTGATGATCTCGGACAGGGCGGACGATCGCGCCGCGACCACCGGCGTCCCCGCGGCCAGCGACTCCAGGGCCGACAGGCAGAAGGTCTCGTGCGGTCCGGGCGCCAGGGTGACGTCGGCGGAGGCGAACAGCGTCGCCAGCCGGCCGGTGTCGCCGATGAACCCGGTGAAGTGCACCGGCAGCTTCCGCGCCCTGTGCCGCAAGGCTTCTCGCTTCGGCCCGTCCCCGGCGATCACCAGCCGGATGTCCTGTCCCTGCCCGACCAGGGACCGGACCGCGTCGATGCTGCGATCGACCTGCTTCTCCACCGACAGCCGTCCGCAGTGCAGCAGCAGGCGTTGCGACGGCCGGGCGTAGTGCTCGCGCACGCCCTCGTCCCGCCGATCCGGATGGAAGAGCGCCAGGTCGACGCCCAGCGGAACGCGGAACAGGTTTCCCGCGCCGATCCGGACGAACTCCTCGGACGCGAACGCGGTGGTGCAGACCACCGCATCGAAGTTGCGCACCATCCGCGCGTTGGCGACGTCCGCCCACGACCGCGCCGTGCGCGGCGGCAGCACCTGCCCGAGCAGCCGGTCGAGTCGCTCGTGGGACACCACCACGCTCCACACGTCACGCCGCCGCGCCCACTGCCCGAAGCCGCGCAGCGTCAGCCGATCCGACACCTCGAGGGCGGCCGGGCGCAGCCCCCGCACCACGTCGGCCACCCGGTGCGGATTGACGGCGCGATAACCACCGGTGGCGGGGATCGGCACCGCCGCAAGGGTGATCCGGAGGACCCCGCTCGGCATCACCTCCTCGGCATCGCGCCTGCCAGGAACCACCAGGATCACCTCGTGCCCGCGTCCGCAGTAGCCGGCGCCCCAGTTGTGCAGCGCGGTGCGCAGCCCGCCCGATCGGGGACCGTAGAAGTTGGCCAGCTGCACTATTCGCACCGACCCATCGATCCCTGTCGGCATGGCGATCCCGCCAACAGTCGCGGACCGCCCGATGAAGTGCGCGCGAACGTCTCGCCGGTCGACCGGACGCGGTGCGATTGACACCACCGGCTGGCGAATGCGAGAGTGCGCTGGTAATAGCGATGGTTGACGGGAATCCGGTGAGAGTCCGGAGCGGTCGCGCCACTGTGATCGAGGCACACCCTCGACAGCCAGATACCGGGCCATCGCATGGGCTTTTTAAGGGACGCGGAATCCCAGGAGGAACCATGGCACTCGTACACAATCCCAGCACGGCGACCGATTCTGTCGGCATCGCGATGATCATCGCGGGCGTGGTCCTGCTCGCGATGCTGACCCTCTACCTGGTCGGCTTCGACCAGGGTGCGGTCTCGCGCACCGGCATGTACATGCACGAACTGATGCATGACGGTCGGCACCTGCTGGGCCTGCCGTGCCACTGACCGGAACCTTCAAGAACCTCCTCATCCGCGGTCTGCTGGCCGGCCTCGTCGCCGGACTGCTCGCCGGTGCTGTCGCGTTCGTGATCGGCGAACCACACATCGACGCGGCCATCGCGATCGAGGAGGCCGCGGCTGCGCCCGTCGAGCCGCACGGGCACGGCGCAGCAGCGACCGAGGCCGTGACCGAAGAGCCCGCTGGGCACTCGCACGGCGATTCCGAGGAGCCGCTGGTCAGCAGGGACGGGCAGCGATTCGGCCTGTTCCTCGCGACCAGCCTCGCCGGTCTCGCGCTCGGCGCCCTGTTCGCTGTGGTCGCGTACTACGCGCGGCGGGTCAGCGGCCTGTCCGGACCGATCCTCGCGCTGACCCTGGCCGGTCTCGGCTGGCTTGCGGTCGAGGCGGTCCCGTTCTTCAAGTATCCGGCGAACCCGCCGGCGGTCGGGGACCCGGAGACCATCAACAACCGGACCTGGCTGTGGCTGGCCGCGGTGGCGCTCGGCCTCGCCGCGGTGTCGATCGCCGCGTACGTGGCAAAGGTGGTGGCGGCCAACCAGTTCCTGACCGTCCGGATCGCGGCACCGCTGCTCGCCTTCCTGGCTGTGGCCGGAATCGGCTACCTGGTGCTCCCGGATATCAACGAGGTCGGCCCCGACTTCCCCGCCAGCCTGCTGTGGGACTTCCGGGTGTCCTCGCTGACGATCCAGGCCACGTTGTGGCTGGCGCTCGGCCTCGGGTTCGCGTTCCTCACCGAGCGCGCCGCGAAGGCGAGCTCCCGGTCGGAGGCGCTGACCGCCCGCTGACGGTCACCACGCGAGCGAAGCGGTGGATCCCGGTGATTGCACCGGGATCCACCGCTTCTTCCGTTGTCCCACACGGTCGACCGATACCGTGGGGTGAGCCCGGATTCATGCCACAGGGTGATGCCCGCTGCCGCTGCAGAGCGGCACGCTCGGAAACCATGACCACCACCGAGATCCGCACCCGCCCACCGCACCAGGTCGAGCTCTCCTTCACCCTGCTCTCCGTCGCATTGCTCGCGGGCATCGTCGAGGCGATCCTCCAGGCCGCTCGCGCGCTGGAAGAAGGCGGCGCGAGTCCGTCCGCGATTGCCGTCCAGGGCGCGATCCGGCTGGCGATCTACGGCGCGGTGTACGCGCTCGCCGTCGCGATGCGGCGCGGTTCGAACCCCGCCCGGCTGACCCTGCTCGTCGGCCTCGGGACGGTGGGAATCGGGTCGCTGGTCATCGAGCCGGCGGCCTGGCTGTTGTCCGCGAACGGATTCGACGTCGCGGACCTCACGGTCGCGTCGACCCTCATCGGTCTGGCGCGCACCGTCCACCTGATCGCGGTGGTCACCGGGCTCGGCCTGCTGCTGGGCGCGGGCGCCAGGAGGTACTTCGCGCGCTAGGGCGCGTCTCTCAAATCCTTCCGGATGCACCTGGTGAAGCGATCGTTGTCCGGCAAGGCGGAGGAGGAGCCGATACCGGGTTTGTATCGGCGACGACGACAACGCAGCTGGGCTGCGATCGGGCGCCAGGGGCGCCGTACGGGGATTTGGGAGACGTGCCCTAGACGGCGCAGGAGTCGTCGGCGCAGCTGCCTGCGTCGTCGCCGAGCACGGCGATCGCCCCGGACTGCGCGTAGGCCTGCTCGAGCAGCTGGACGAACACCTCGACGGGCTGCGCGCCGGAGATGCCGATCGCCCGATTGGCGGCGAAGAACGGCACCCCGGTGACGCCGAGCAGACGCGCCTCCTCGATGTCCGCGCGCACCTGCTCCGCCGCGGCGTCGGTCTCGAGCGCGGCGCGGATCGCGGTCGCATCGAGCCCGATCTCGGCGGCGATCGCGACGAGTTCGTCGCGGTCGTCCACCACGCGGCCGTCGGTGAAGTGGGCGCGGAACAGCGCCTCCATCACGTCCTCGCTCCGGTCCCCCGCGAGGTGGACGAGCCGGTGGGCGTCGAAGGTGTTCGCGGCGATCACGGTGTCGAAGTCCATCGTGAGGCCGTCGGCCGCCGCGGTGGACGCGACGTGGGCGAACATCTGCCTGATCTGATCGGCGGGCAGGCCCTTGTGCCGGGCCAGTGCCTCGAGCTCGCTTGCCCTGGCACCGACCGGCGTCTCGGGGGCGAGTTGGTAGGAACGCCACACCACCCGCACCCGGTCACGGTGCTCGAACTGTTCCAGTGCGGCCGCGAAGCGGCGCTTACCGATGTAGCACCACGGGCAGGCGATATCCGACCAGACCTCCATCACCACGGCGGGCTCGGTGGCGGATTCGGGCTTGTTGTTCGTTTCGAGGCTCACAGATGGTTGAAACGTCCACCATCCCGTTTCTGTTCCTCCGGTCAGACGGCTCGACTGGGTGCTCGGCGCATCCGGCGCGCGTCCAAGGATTTCGCCTGATGCAAGCCAAGCGTGCGGGCGCACGGTGGTGACGGTGCGAGCACGTCGCACCTCTCCCACGACAGACCGAGGACAGCCCATGCCAGTCGAGACCATTCCGAAGAACGCGGCCACGAGGCGCGCAACCCTGACCGTGGTGTGTGTGACCACGGCGATGTTGATGCTCGACATCGCGGTCGTCAACACCGCTCTGCCGTCGATCGCGACCGACCTGGACACGGGTGTCAGCGGACTGCAGTGGGTCGTCGACGCTTACACGCTGGCGTTGGCGACCGTGGTACTCAGCGCGGGGTCCTGGGCGGATCGTCGCGGACGTCGCCATGTGTTCCTGGTGGGAATCGTGCTGTTCACCCTCACCTCCCTGCTGTGCGCGCTGGCGCCGAACATCTGGGTACTCGACCTCGCGCGCGCCGCACAGGGGGTCGGAGCCGCCCTGCTGTTCGCCTGCTCGCTCGCGCTGCTCGCCGACGTGTTCGAGAAGGGGCCTGCACGCGCGACTGCGCTGGCCGCGTACGGCGCCACGATCGGGGGCGCGTTCGCGGTCGGGCCGCTGGTGGGCGGGCTTCTGACCGAGTTGGTGGACTGGCGCGCCATCTTCTTGATCAACGTTCCGATCGGACTGCTCACCCTGGCAGTCACGCTCCGGTGGGTGCCGGAATCGCGTGACCCGAATCCGCGCGGCGCCGACGTCATCGGACAGATTCTGGTCTGCATCGGGTTGGGGGCCGTCGTCCTCGGGCTACTGCGCGGCAACGAGGCCGGTTGGAGCGAGCCGGTGCCGGTGACCGCCCTGGTGGTCGGCGCCGCCGCGCTCGTCGGATTCGCCGGATACGAACGGCGCGCCGCCGAGCCGATGTTGCCCCCGCACCTGCTCGCGAACCGAGCGTTTGCGGGCGCGCAGATCGCCGCCTTCGCGATCTCGGCGTCGTTGTTCGCTGTGTTCGTCTACACCACGATCTACCTGCAGAGCATCCTGCACCTGTCGCCCGTCGCGGCAGGGTTGGTGTACCTGCCCGCGACGGTCGCCATGTTCGTGGTCGCGGGCGCCACCGCGAAACTCGACGGACGTATCGCCGTGTCGATCACATTGACCTGCTCGCTGATGTTGGTGGCCGCAGGCCTGGTGATGATGACCGTCGTGGACGTGTCCAGCTCGAAATACGCGATCCTGCCCGGATTCGTCATCGCGTGTGTTGGCGCAGGGGTGTTCAATCCGGTCATGAGCGGTTTGGTGCTCGGCGAGAGCACGGCCGACCACGCGGGATTGGCCGCGGGAATCAACGACGCGTTCCGCCAGACCGGCATCGCGGTGGGTGTGGCAGGCCTCGGCGTGTTCCTGCCCGCGCAGTCGATGCTGGGCGGGGGATCGCCGGAGGAGTTCGTCTCGGGACTGCACCGGGCCCTGTTCGTCGCCGCGCTCATTGCGGCGGCGGGCGCGCTGGTCTGCGCGGTCACGTTGCCCGCGCGTCGTTCCGCGCGTATCGACTCCGACGGTGAGCGTGAGGTCGTGTCCGCGCTTCGATGACCGTTTTATCGCGCATCGACGCACCTCGGTCCCTACACTCGAGCGGTCCGGAGTCGACAGTCGCGGGGGTGCGGGCATGATCTACCGGCTGCTCGGACCGCTGGAGGTGGCTCGAACCGACTCCGGCGGGCGAGTTCTCGACCTGGGACCGCGCAAGCAGCGCGCGGTGCTGGCGGTGCTGCTGCTCAGTCGCGGCCGGGTGGTGTCCACCGCCCGCCTGATCGACGCCCTCTGGGGTGACGACGCGCCTGCGAGCGCGATGGCGAGCATCCAGGCTTACATCTCCAACCTGCGGCGAGTGCTTCGCGTCGAGACCGGGGCCACGTCGCCGATCGTGCGGCAGCCACCGGGCTACGTCCTCGACGTCTCTGCCGACGAGATCGACCTCGCGACATTCCTCGACGATGCCGAGAACGCGCGGCGACTCGCGGAGGACGGGGTGTGGGAAGGGGCGCTCGAGACGGCCGATCGAGCACTCGCCTCGGTCCGCGGACAGCTGCTCGAGGATCTGAGTGACGAGCACTGGGTTCAGGTGGAGGCCGCCGGTTTCGACGAGGTACGGACCGAGTGCCGGGAGACCCGGATCACGGCGCTGCTCGCGCTGGGGCGGGTCCCACCCGCCCTCGTCGAGGCTACCCAGTTGTGCAGCGAATTCCCGTTCCGGGACCGCACGTGCTGGCTCCGAATGCTCGCCCTGCACCGGGCGGGCAGGTCGTCAGAGGCGTTGGAGCAGTTCCGCTCGCACGTCATCCGGCTCGACACGGAGCTGGGGCTCGTGCCGGGGACCGAACTGCACGCACTCCAGGGCGCGATACTCCGTCATGACCCGGGCCTGGCAGCGTGGCCACGTACACCGGGATGGACTGGGGCAGATCAGGTTCCACTGCCTGTGTCCCCGTCCTCCCACCATGACGCACCCGGATCGGGCGACGCGGCCGCGGCAGCGGAGCCGAGACGCGTGTTCGTCGGGCGCGGTAGCGAGACACACGTGATCGAGCGCATGCTCGACGATGTCCTCGGGGGATCGACACGGTGGTTGACGCTCACCGGCCCGGCCGGGATCGGGAAGACTCGGGTGGCCGAGGAGTGCGCGGCACGAGCAACGGCTGTGGGCGGGTCGGCGGTCTGGGCGCGGTGCCCGGAGGACGACGGGGCGCCGGCCTGGTGGCCGATACGCCGAATGGTGCGGGAACTCGGCGGCGAGGCGGATTCGGTGTTGATCCCCCCGACCGACGTCGATCCGGACGAGGCGCGGTTCGCCGTGTACGAACGGGTGCTGGGGGCGATCGAAACGGCGGCCGCAGGCAAGCCCGCGCTGACCATCGTCATCGACGACATCCAGTGGGCCGATCCGACCTCGCTGCGTTGCCTGACGTATCTCGTCGGGGCACTCCGCCACCGCGCGGTGTGGTTCGTGCTGACGCTGCGCGACTCCGACGCCGGGTCGGTCGGCAAACTCCTCGATGCCGTCCTTCGCGGGGAAGGCAACCGGCACGTCGAGGTGCCTGCACTGGAACCGAGCGAGGTCGAGGAGCTGGCCTGCCATGTCGCCGGTGAGCAGCTGAGCCCGGCCGAGGTGCGCGTCCTGACCGACCGGACAGGAGGCAACCCGCTGTTCGTCTCGGAGTACGCGCGGCTGCCGCGCGACGAGCGACTCGGTGACGGGATCCCGACAGCCGTTCGGTCGGTGCTGGGTCGACGGCTCGCGGCCGTGGAACCTGCTGTGTTGCAGGTGCTCCGAGTGGCCGCCGTGCTCGGTGACGCGATCGAGGTCGACGTCCTGGCCGCGGCGTCCCGCCTCGACATGGACACGCTGGCCGACTATCTCGACGACGCCGCCGACGAACGAATCATCGTGACAGCGCCCGGGTCCGCGGGCTACGGTTTCGCGCACGGATTGCTGCGGCACGAGGTTCTGCAGGCCATACCCCCGTTACGTCGACAGCGCATCCATGCGCGTGTCGCCGATATCCTGACGGAATCCTCCGATGCCGACCGATCCAGTCGGCGCGCCCAACACCTGTGCGCCGCACTGCCACTGGTGGATCCACGGAAAGTGCTCGACGCGTGCATTGTCGCGGCACGGGAGGCCACAGAACGATGGAGCTCGGAGACCGCGGCGCACTGGTGGGAGGTTGCAGTACGAACCTTCGACCTGCTGCCGGCATCGGAGCGCTCGCCCGACGATCGTGACGATCTACTGGTGGCCCGGGTGGAGGCACTGGCGCGCGCAGGCCGTGGACAGACGGTTCTCGACGTCGTCGAGGAGTGTCTGCTCGATGCGGTACGTGAGGGCCGCACCTCGGGTGCGGGCCGTTTGGCCGCCACCCTTCTGCGTGCTGCAGGGGCGTGGCCATGGGTGTCGTACGGCCGGGATCCGGGGCCCCTGCTCGAACGCCTCGGAGCACTGGAACCGTTCGTCGCGTCCGATCGAGCCGCACATGCCCAGGTCCTCGCGGCGCTCGCCGTCGGCAGCTGCTATCACCCGGACGGGGAGGTGCCCGACGAGATGAGCCGCCGGGCACTCGAGCTGGCTCGCACCCACGGGGATCCGGACGTGGTGGCCGACGCATTGCTGGGACGGATACTCCTCTTCTCGGGGGTGGCGCGGCACAGCCGAGAATCCGTCGAATTGTTGACCGAACTCTTACAACTGCCACACGAGCAGTCGCGGGTCGACGATGTGATCGCGCACGCCGTCGCGAGCATGACGCAGATGAACCTCGCTGATACCGAGGCCGCCATCGCGCACGTGCGTCAGGGAATCATCGGTTGCGACCTGTTGCGCCTACCCGTGGTTCGAGTCCAACTGAGGTGGATGGAAGGAACTCTCGCGGAATGGCGCGGCGACTTCGAGCGGACCGCGCAGCAATACGACACGGCACGGCAGATTCACCTGCAAACCGAGTTGTACACCGCGGGCAGCGACGACCTCGCCGTGAACAGCCTGAAGTGGGCGCAGGGCGAGCTGGCCGACATGTCGCCGGGCTTTGTCGAGCCGAGGGCCTGGGATATCGCGATCGCGGCGGCGAGGGGGGACCGGCGGGCCGCGGCCGACGGCATTGCGCGCTGGACGTCGGATCCGGGACCGAACGTGTGGACCACACTGGGACACCAGACGTTGATCGCTCACGTGATCGCCGACCTGTCCCTGTCCGAGTATGCCGACCTGTTTCTCGGACTCCTCGCACCGTTCACGGATCGGATCGCGACCGTCGGGCAGGTCGGGGTCGTCGGGACGGTTGCGGAGGCGGTCGCGCGTCTGCACTCGATGCTCGGGCAGACCGACCAGGCATCGGCGCTGTTGGAGCAGGCCGAGCAGATCGGGGGCCGGACGTCGGGTGCGCCGACGCTGCTGCGATGCAGACTGCTCCGCGCGCAGCTCGCACCCGACTCGCCGGAGCGCGCCGCTGAGTTGTCCGCCATTGCGGAGGAATCCGAGCGCCGCGGCATGCGCGGGCTGACGGCGCAGGCACGGTTGCTGCTCGTCTGACCTCGGGCCGCCGACTTGGTGGAATCTTGGATCCGCGGTCGTGCTCGTCGCAAGAACCACCCAAGAGGGCCCGGACATTCTTCCTTCACGTCCCGAAAGCGGACAACGAAAGGAAGTTTCGATGGAGCTCCAGACCTCTGCAGCCGATGCCACCATCGCGTCGTTGCGTGCACATCTCAACGGATCGGTTTCCCTTCCCGGCGAACCCGGCTACGAGTTGGCCACGCCGTGGAACCTGGCGATCCCGGTCGCACCGCGCGCGGTCGTCGCGGTGGCCGACGCGGACGATGTCGCGGCGACCATGCGCTTCGCGGCACAGCACGGTCTCCGGGTCGCCGTGCAGCGCACCGGGCACGGCGCGGTCGCACTTCGCGATGACGTTCTCCTGGTACACACCGGGCAACTGAACGGGTGCTTCGTCGATCCCCTCGGCCGCACCGCGCGAGTCGGGGCCGGGACGATCTGGCAGGACGTCCTCGACGCGGCGGCACCACACGGCCTGGCACCGCTGACGGGTTCCTCCGCCACCGTCGGAGTCGCAGGCTTTCTCACCGGAGCCGGAATCGGGCCGCTGGTACGGACCTACGGACTGTCCTCCGACCAGGTGCGGGCGTTCGACGTCGTGACCGGGGACGGCGAGAAGCTGCGTGTCACCCCCGACGAGCATGCCGAACTGTTCTGGGGCCTGCGCGGCGGCAAGGCAACTCTGGGGATTGTCACTGCGGTGGAGATCGATCTGCTTCCGATCACCCAGATCTACGGTGGTGCACTCTATTTCGACGGTTCGGATGCTGTGGATGTTGCCCATGCGTGGCTCGACTGGTGCCGCGACCTGCCCGAGCACAGCTCGACGTCGATCGCGTTCCTGCAACTTCCCCCGTTGCCGCAGGTTCCACCGCCCCTCGCCGGCCGGCTGACGCTCGCCGTGAGGTTCGCGAGTGTCGCACAAGAACACGAGGCCGAGGACCTGATCGCGCGACTGCGCGCGGTGGCAACGCCACTGATCGATGCCATCGGTGTGATGCCCTATGCGGCGCTCTCCGCGATACACGCCGATCCTGTCGACCCGATGCCGGTCCACGAGTTCAGTGGCCTCACCGGGCCGCTGTCACACGAGGCCGTCGACGCCCTGCTCGCGGTGGCAGGACCGGGTTCCGGATCGCCGCAGACGGTGATCGAGCTCCGACTGCTCGGTGGCGCGTTGGCCCGCGAACCACGGCACCGCAGCGCCTTCTGCCATCGAGATGCCTCGTTCGCACTGATGGGTGCGGGCGTGCTGACTCCGCCACTCGCACAGTCGGTCGTCGAACACGCTCTCGTCGTCGAACAGGCGATGGCGGCGTGGACCACCGGAGCGACCCTGCCCAACTTCGCGGCCAGCGCCGACCCGGAACGGATCGCGCGGTCCTACGACGAGGACACCGTTGCTTGGCTCAGCGCCCTGGCAAACGAGCACGACCCGCGCGGGGTCCTGCGCATCGGTCAGGTCGTGCGCACTCCGGCGTGAACCCGCAACCGCGAGACTGCACGACCGACCACCGCATCGAGAGGCTTCACCATGACCACAATTCGGACTGCTGCCCGCATGACGGTCGCGGCGTGCGCGACCGCATTGCTCGCCGGATGCAGCGCACCGTCGCATTCGCACGCGCATGGTGGGTCGACCGGCGCTGCCGGTGCCGCCACGGGCACCCAGTTGGGCGAGGAGAGCCCACTGGGGCTCGGAACTTCCAGGACCTACGTCGTCAGTGACGATGCCGGACGCCCCACTGAGGTCGGCATTCGGATCTCGGAAGCCGCACTCGACGGGCTGCCCGACGGTCCCGATGCGACCACTCAGATGTCGATGCTCGCGTTGCCATCGGACGCACCCGACACGGGTTTCGATCACGTCATGCTCGACTGGAACCCCCACGGCCACGAGCCGGCGGCACTCTTCGGCAAACCGCACTTCGACATGCATTTCTACACGGAGGCCGTGCAGCACGACATCGATCCCACTGCACCGGATTTCGCACGGCAGGCGGCGAATCTGCCTGATCCGAAATACATTCCGCAGGGATATGCACCCCCACCGGGGCCTGCGGCGGCGAATGCGGTGCCCTTCATGGGACTGCACTGGACCGATGACGCAGACAACGCGGTCCCCGGGTCCTTCGACTTCACCGAGGTGCTCCTCACCGGATCCTGGGACGGGAAGTTCACCTTCATCGAACCGATGATGACGCTGGAATGGCTGAAGACCCGGCCCTCCTTGCGCGAGGACGTGAAGCAGCCGGCCTCGTATCAGAGCACCGGCTACTACCCGACCGTCTACTCCGTCCGCTTCGACGAGCAGGCACGCGAGTACGTCATCGCGCTCGGCGGCCTGACCATGCGTCAGGCGTCGTGAGTCATCCGACCAAGGGCATCGGTCGTATCGGTCGCGTGGGGGGGGAGGCCGTGTGCGGGCGCCGGATGCACCTCGAGGGGTGGTGCTCTCGTGCACCCGCGCCCTGCCACTACCCGCTAGGTGACCAGCGCCGCATCGAGGGTGATGGGGACCCCGGTCAGGGCCTTGCTCACCGGGCAGGTCTGCTTGGCGGCCTGCGCCGCCGCGGCGAATCCGTCGGCGTCGAGTCCGTCGACCTCGCCTCGGACGGTGAGCGCGATCCCGGTCAGCTTGAATCCGGGGTCGTCGGGTCCCAACGTCACGTCCGCGGTGATCTCCAGGCTCTGCGGGGTGCCGCCCGCCTCGGCGATCAACGCGGAGAGCTGCATGGCGTAGCAGGACGTGTGCGCCGCGGCGATCAACTCCTCCGGGCTCGTGGTCCCGTCGGCATCGTCGGCGGCACGCTTGGGGAACGAGACCTCGAAGGTGCCCGCACCGGAACTGCTGAGTTCGACCTGACCGGACCCTTCCTGCAGGGTGCCGTTCCAGGCCGTGCGGGCGGTGCGTGTCGGCATGAGTGTTCCTTCCGTCAGGCGAGAGTGCGGTCAGGACCAGTGTTCCCCGGGTTCGCGCCCCGAACCACCCGAATCCGGCACCCGATCCCGGCGCTACACGCCGCTCGGCTGCTCCGCGGCGGTGTCCACCTCGTGGTAGCGCGCCAAGAGGGTTCGTTCCTCCTCGCGCTTCGGGAACGCGAAGAAGACCAGGACGGCGCCGACCAGCACGATGAGGATCGCCGCCGCGTACGCCTTGGTGTCGCCGTCGAGGAAGGCCGACCGTGCCGCGGTCATGATCGGCTCGGCGTACTGCGGATACCGCTCTGCGATGTTCGCGGCGCCTGCGAAGGACTTCTCCAGGGTGGACTCCACCTCCGAGCTGACCTGGCTCGCCTCTGGCGTCGCGTTGAGGGCCGCGGTGAACGAGGCCGTGTAGCCCGCTGTCAGAAGCGCGCCGAGCACGGACTGGACGATGGCGCCGCCGAGGTCGCGCTGCAGATCCGCGGTGCCTGAGGCCATCCCGGCCCTGGACACCGGAACCGAGCCGGTCAGCGACCGGGAAGCAGGCGTACCCGCGAGCCCAACCCCGATGCCGAGGAAGATGTAGCCGAGCGCGATCTTCCAGTACTGTGCGTCCTCCTTCCACAGCAGCAACGCCACCACCAGCCCCGCCAGGATTGCCGTGTACCCGAGCAGCAGGGTGAACCGGGCACCGTGGGATTCGACCAGCTTTGCCGACTGCGGCGCGACCAGCACCATCACCGCGGCTGCGGGCAGCCCCGCCGATCCCGCGGCGAGCGTGGAGTACCCCAGCACGTTCTGCATGAACTGCTGGCCGATGTACATCGTGCCCATCAGGGTTCCGAACACCACGATGCCCGCCACCGCGGCCACCCAGAAGATCCGTCGGCTCGCGATCCGCAGGTCGAACAGGGGCGCGGGTGCGCGCAGCTGCCGGAACACGAAGACCACGCCTGCCGCCAACGCGATGATGAGTAGCCCCACCGCGGTGGCGCCCATCCCGTCGACCGGCGCGAAGTTGATGCCGAGGACCAGCGCGGCGACGAGGACGACGGACACCATGCCGCCGAGATGATCGACGGGATCGGTGGACTCGTTGACGTGGCTGGGTACGAAGGTGATCGCCAGGACGAGCGCGATCAACGCCAGCGGCAGCGTGATGAAGAAGACCGAGCCCCAGTCGAACCACTGCAGCAACGCCCCCGACGCGAGCGGCCCCAGCGCCGAGATGCCGCCGCCGATCGACGACCACAGCGCGATCGCCTTGGTCCTCGCGGGGCCGGACCATAGCGCCGTGATCAGGGCCAGCGTGGTCGGGAAGGCCAGCCCCGCGCTGATTCCGCCGAACAGCCGAGCCAGGAACAGCACCTCGACGCTCGGCGCGAAGGCGGCCACCAGGCTGGCCGGTATCGACAACACCATGCCCAGCACCAGCATCGTCTTGCGGCCGTACCGGTCGCCGAGGGCGCCCAGGTACAGCACCGACGCCGCTAGACCGACCGAGTAGCCGACCGCGATCAGGTTCAGCTGGGTCTGGCTGGCGTCGAACGCCTTTCCGATGTCCGGGAGCGCGACGTTCGCGACCGCGAGGTTCAGGTTCGCCACGGCGGCGACGGTGATGAGCGAGAGCAGGACGAGTGGGGCCCGCGAGGGCCGGTCTCCTGAGGTAGTGATCGCCACCCGCCAAGTTCACACCAAACCCGGGCCCGCCGCCCTATCGGCGCGCCCACGTGGCCCTTCGGGACTCCGCGGAAAAGCCGGGATCGGCGCGGAGCCGCGGTGTAGCCTCAGATTGCGGTGAACGTGATGGGGATCACTCCCCCGCGCCGCGGGCACACGCCGAGCTTCAGCTGGATCACGGGACGTCCCGTCACCAGGAGGAACCATGGCCCTAGTCCATTCACCAAGCGGGACAGCGGAGTCGCTGCGCGCGATCACCCTCGTCGTCGGCGTGATCCTGCTCGCGCTGCTCACCCTCTACCTGGTCGGATTCGACCAGGGAGCGATCTCACGCACCGGCATGTACATGCACGAACTGATGCACGACGGCCGTCACCTGCTCGGCTTGCCCTGTCACTAGCCGAAGCAGCGAACACGATCGGCAAGAGGCTCACGAACGACGGAGACCTCGATGAGTTCACCGAACAGTTTCGACGCACTGCAGACTCGGGTCGCGGATATCGCACCGGTCTACCGCAATCCGCTCGACTCGCCCTACGAGCTCTCCAACGAGATGTTCGCGGCGTTGCGGCACGTCCTCCACGACGTCGGCGGCCAACCCGACCTCCCGATCGAGTACGAGGAGAAGGTCGAAGAGCCCTGGGAGATGAGCACGTACGTCACCTGCGAATGCCTGGGCTGGCGCGGCGTGTGGAACTCCGAGGAGCGGCGCCGGGCGGAGAACGACCTCGGCGCGACGCTCTACTTCGGACTCCCCTACTACGCCCGTTGGGCCACCGTCGCCGCGAAGACCCTGATCAACAAGGGTCTGATCACCCCAGACGAACTGTCGGCCAAGCTGGACGAGGTGCGGGCACGGACCGAGGCGGCGTCATGACGAGGTTCCAGATCGGAGACCGCGTCACCGTCAAGGACGCGACGTCGATGTTCCACACCAGAACCCAGGCGTACACCCGCGGCCGGACCGGGGTGGTGGTCGAGCACCGCCCGGAGTGGGTGATCCCCGAGGACGAGGCGTGGGGACGCGAGGACGGCCGCAAAGAACCCTTCTACGTCGTGCGGTTCCTGCAGCGCGACCTGTGGCCGAAGTACACCGGATTTGACGCCGACACCCTCGAGACCGAGTGCTCGGAGCGGTGGCTGGAACCCGCCGAGGAGGAGCCGAAGTGAGCCAGACGCACGATCACCACGCACCGATCCAGGAGTCAGGAGAGATCAGCGAGTTCGAGATCCTGGAGACCGCCGTCCGGGAACTGGCGATCGAGAAGGGCCTGTTCTCGGCGGAGGACCACCGGCGCTTCTCGGAGTGGGCCGAGTCCGTCGGTCCCGCTGGCGGATCGCGGCTGGTGGCCAAGGCCTGGACGGACCCCGAGTTCAAGGCACGTCTGCTCGCCGACGGCACCGAGACCTGCAAGGAGGTCGGCATCGACTGGCGGGATCCGACCGGGTCCGGGACCCCGAGCGACTACACGTACTTCTACGTCCTGGAGAACACCCCGACGGTGCACAACGTGATCGTCTGCACCCTGTGTTCCTGCTACCCGCGGCCGGTGCTCGGCATGTCGCCGGACTGGTACCGGACCCCGAACTATCGGAGGCGCCTGGTCCGCTGGCCGCGAGAGGTGCTCGCGGAGTTCGGATTACACATGCCACCCGAGGTCGAGGTGCGGGTGCACGACTCGAACCAGAAGTCGCGGTTCATGGTGATGCCGATGCGACCCGAGGGCACCGAGGGGTGGACCGAGGAACAGCTCGCCGCCATCGTCACGCGCGACACCATGATCGGGGTCGCGCTACCCCAGGTCGACTGGACCGCCTCCGAGCCCCCGTCGAAGGTCGGTGCGTGATGAGCGACGGATACCGCGTGCTGTTCGACACGCTCGAGCCCGGATCGCGGCGCGAGTCGAGCCTGCCCGAGCTGGACGGGAAGCCCGCGCCGTGGGAGTCGAGCATGCAGGCCACCTGCGAATGCCTGTCCTGGCGGGGGGCACTGGACAACCTGGAGCGACGCGAGGCCGAGGACGAGCTCGGCGAGACCATCTACCTCGATTTCCCGGTCCGGGCACGCTCGGCGGTGGTGACCGCGCACGCCCTGCTGGACCTGGGCATCATCGACCAGGAAGAGCTGCGGTCGAAGATGGAGGCGGTGCGGGAACGGTTCGAGCGCGAATGACGCCACCGGCGAGAATCGCCGCCGTTCAGCCGACCTGATACGTCCCCATGCCCCTGGCCACCAGCGTGCCCCCGGCCGTGGTCACGATGTCGACGGAGCAACTGCTCAGTCGACGGCCCTGCCGCACTCGCGTTCCGATGATGTCGACGTCCTCGGCGAACGCCGGCTCCAGGAACTGGATCGACATGGCGACGGTGACGCCCCGCAGCTTCTCGGGGACCCTCGGCCCGGCCCACGCCGCGGCCATGATCCCGATGTCGATGCACCCCGCGAGCGCACCGCCGTGGACCATCTCGCCGACGGTGACCAGGTTTTCGCGGAACGGCATGCGCAGGCGTGCGTGCTCGTCGCCGATGTCGACGAGCTCGATACCGAGGTGCTGCACGAAGGGCGAATGCGGCAGGAACAGCCGCATCGCCTCGGAGCCCGTGGTGGGTGCCTGGATTGTTGCCTCGGACATGACCTCACCCCTTAATCAGAGTTTGACTACGTTTTCGGAACTGTACTACGGTTTCTGGCATGAGCCTAGACCCGCCGGCCGACCGCAGGCGCCGCCGCACACACACGGCCGTCCTCGACGCCGCGGATCTGCTGTTCACCCGGGACGGCTACCGCGCGACGAGCGTCGATGCCCTGGCGAACGAGGCGGATGTCGCGCTCAGCTCCATCTACGCGAACTTCCCCGGCGGCAAGTCCGACGTGTACGCCGCCCTCGCCTGCCGCACGGCGAGCGAGCACGCGGAGGGCATGCGCGAGGCGATGACCGGCGACACCGCCGAGGACCGACTCCTGGCGACCTTCGACGCGTACGTCGCGTTCCATCGCGCCCGACCGCTGGCCTTCCGGATCCTCGGCCTGACGGACGTCGACGACCGGGATTCCGAGATCGTGACGCAGGCCCGAATGCGCATCGACGCGACGCTGATCGGGATCACCCGCGACCTGGTGGCGGCGATCGGTTCGACCCTCCCCGGCACCGAGGAGATCGTGCTGCTGGCGTGGGCGACCGTCAACGGCGTGCTCAGCCTCGAGCTTCGCCACACGATCTCCCGCGCCAGCGCGGATTCGCTCATCGAGATGGCCCGGTCGGACGGCGCCCGCAGATTGAAGGAGTCGGCACATGCTCAGAGGTGAACTGGGCCGGGCCGACCGGCTCCGGATCATGCTGCAGGCGGCCACCATCCAGACCCGCGCGCTGCCAAGCCAATTGGCGAGAGTGCCGAAGTCCGGCCCGGCGACCCCGGCACTGATCGACCTGCCCGGTTCCGCCCTTGCCAGGGAGGCCCTCGAGCACGCCCGCGAGCTGCTCAGCCCCGGCGTCCTCGCGCACAGCCTGCGATGCTGGCAGTGGGCCATGCGATTTCGCGCGGTGGACGGCCTCGAACCCGACCCCGAGGCACTGTTCGTCGCGTGCGTCCTGCACGACACGGCACTGGGTGCGCCCGCCGACGCGCACGCCGGCTGCTTCGCGCTGCTGGGGGCCGACGAGGCCAGGCGGTTCGTGGTCGCCCGCGGCGCCCCCGCCGCCTCGGCGGAGACGGTGGCCACCGCGATCGCGCGTCACATGGACCCGCGCACGCCCACCGGGCACGGCCCCGAGGCCGCCCTGCTGCACGACGCCGCCCACCTCGACGTCGCCGGGTATCGGGTCCGGGACCTGCCTCCGGACGTGCTGCGCTCCGTCATCGCGGCACTCCCCCGCGACGGGCTGGGCGCGGAGTTCGGCGAGCTGGCCAGGCACGAGAGCCGGGTCAGGCCCCGATCGACGGTCGCCGTGCTGTGGCGCAGCGGGATGCGGATCCCCCTCCGCCTCAACCCCCTCGACCGGCTCGGAGTCGACTGACCGCGACGACGGCATAGCGTGCTGTTCATGATCCCCGATGACGATCCGACAACCCCGGCGCCTGCCGGCGGTGCCATCCGGATCGTGGTGCTGGCGCGCGCGGCCCACAGGAGGAGGCCGCGGAGGCGGGGGCCGGTCCTGGTCGGCATCGACGGCCCTTCAGGCGGAGGGAAATCCGCCCTCGCCGAGCACGTCTCCGCGGCACTCGGCGATGCGCCGGTCGTCCGGATGGACGACCTGTACCCCGGCTGGGACGGCCTTGCCGCGGCCGTTCCCCGGCTGGTGCGGTGGGTACTCTCCCCCGCCGGGCGCGGCCTGGTCCCGCGCTATCGGCGCTACGACTGGCATCGCGGCGGATACGCGGAGTGGCGCGCGGTCCACCGCCATCGATACCTGATCGTCGAGGGCGCCGGCGCGACGACCGGGCGGGCGCGGGGGTACTACGCGGTGCGGGTGTGGGTCGACGCCGACCCGGACGAGCGGATGCGGCGCGCCCTGCGGCGCGACGGCGACATGTTCCGGCCGCACTGGGACCGCTGGGCCCGGCAGGAGGCGGCGCTGTTCGGGCGGGACCGGACGCGGCGGGCCGCCCACGTCGTCGTCATCACGAGTACCGGTGCGGCGCCGGGCCTGAAGTCCCCGTCACTGGGCCCACGGTAGGAGACCGGCGGGACCAAGATCAGTTCCGGGGTGGATGCCCCCGGAGGGGTGCCCGCGCGAGGCTGAGCCGGTCGGTCTCCCGAAAGAAGGTCCCCGCGTGTTCCCACGCCTGCCCGATCGCACCGCGTCGATCGTCTACATCGTCCTGGTTCTGGTGGTCGCGCTCGGCACCGCGAACATCGCCGAGGGACTGCTGCTCGCCTTCTCGCCACTGCTGGTGGTTCTGGTCATGATGCTGGTCGTCACGCGGGAGGGCTACCGGCGCGACGGGTGGCGCCCGCTCGGCATGACCCGCCTCGGCCTGCGGTACTGGCCCTTCGCGCTGCTGGCCACCGCGGGCGTATCGGCACTCGCGATCGTCGGCGTCGCGCTGGCAGGCGCGGGGAGCCTCACCGCCCCTTCGGGCGACTGGCTGCAGTCCTCGCTCATCCTCTGCATCACGGGGCCGATCCTCGCGTTCGCCGAGGAGATCGGCTGGCGGGGATACCTGCAGCCGCGCCTTGAGTTCCTCGGCGAGCGGCGGGCGATGCTCGTGGTGGCCGTGGTGTGGATCTGCTGGCACCTCCCCTACATCCTGCTGACGCCGTACTACCACGCCGAGGGGCAGCGCGCCCTCGTGCTCATCCTGTTCGGCGCCGCGGTGGTCGCGTTCTCGTTCCTGTTCGGCTACCTGCGCATTCGCTCCGGCAGCGTGTGGCCGGCCGTCCTCGCGCACTTCGCGCACAACGCCTCGTTCGCGGTTCTCGCCACCTACGTGATCACCACCGACCACCCCGTAGTCGTCAACGAATACCTGGCCGGGGACACCGGCCTGTTCGTGCTGGTCGGCACCGCCGCCTGCGCGATCGCGCTCGCGCGACGCGGGGCGACCGTCAACGGGGATCCCGCGGAGCGCTCAACACTGACGTCCGGGCGAGGGTGACCCCGTCCACGCACCCAGCGCCGTGCGCCAGCCACCGTCACCTGCCGTGGTCCCGACCCACGCGATGTATCCGTCGGGGCGCACCAGCAGATC
This sequence comes from Rhodococcus sp. OK611, assembly GCF_003050885.1. Classification (NCBI taxonomy): domain Bacteria; kingdom Bacillati; phylum Actinomycetota; class Actinomycetes; order Mycobacteriales; family Nocardiaceae; genus Rhodococcus; species Rhodococcus sp. OK611. The sequence goes on along the minus strand of NZ_QAOZ01000014.1, from coordinate 146,601 downwards.
GGGCCCGGCGTCGGTTCGTTCGGCTTGGAGGACGTCGGTGTCGCAGCGGGTCGCACCGCGACGACGGACGAGCACGAACCCAGGGGTGCGTTGCATTTCGGTCAGTCGCCCCTGCCGCAACGGGACCTCGGTGGCGCGGGTGCCGACGAGCGAGTGCTGCCCGCGACCGTGCTGATAGCGCAGGGTGACGCCGGAGAAAGCGCCGGCGATCAGGTTCGAGATCGGCAGGAACTCGAGGACCCTCGGCGCGAGGAGGTCGCGGGCCCACCGCGCCAGGGCCGGCCTCAGCGTCACGGCCCGCATCATCGCGCCGCTCTGGAACAGCACGCGGCGGCCGATCGGGTGTCGCTCGGACTGGTAGGTGTCGAGGATCGCGTCATCGGCGCCGCCGAGAGCCAGGTCGAGTTTCCAGGCCAGGTTGGCGCCGTCCTGGATGCCGGTGTTCATGCCCTGGCCGCCCATCGGGGAATGCACGTGGGCAGCGTCGCCCGCCAGGAACACGCGTCCGTGTCGATAGTTCTCGACCTGCCGCTCGTCGCAGTGGAACCGCGACCGCCAGCTGATCTCGGCGACGCCGACCGTATGGCCAAGGGTCCGGCCGAGCACCTCCTCGACCTCCCCTGACTCCACCCCGGCGCTGTCCGGGAGCTGGTGGTTGCGGTCCCACGTCACGGACCGATACCAGCCGTCGTCGCCGTACGGCACGAGGAACGCGAACTCGTTCGCGGTGCTGCCGAGTACGGGCCCGCCGCCTCCTGGGCCGTTCTCGAGACGGACGTCCGCGAGGACGACGGACTCGAGGACGGTCTTGCCGGGGAACGGTGCGCCCAGCAACTCGCGAACGGTGCTGTGGGCGCCATCGGCACCGACGACGTAACGGGCCCGCCAGGCTCGGGTGGTGCCGCCGCCCTTGGGCCGAGCGGTGACGGTGACACCGTCGGCGTCCTGTTCCAGGCCAACGACTTCGGTACCCCGGTGAATGACGGCGCCCTGCTCGCAGGCGTACCGCAGGAGGGTCTGATCCATATTGGTCTGCGGGGTGATCAGGGCATACCGGTATCGCGACGGCAGCCGTGCCAGGTCGAGTGTCGCGTCTGCGAACAGGTGCACCACGGAAATAGTGGTGCCCAGTTCGAGCAGACCGTCCGCCAGGTTGCGGCTGTCGAGCACCTCCAGCGTGCGGGCCATCGTCGCGAATGCCCGGCTGGACGGATTGATCTGCGGCCAGCGTTCCAGGACGGCGACCTCGCGTCCGGCGCGGGCCAGATCACCGGCGATCGTCAGGCCCGTCGGGCCACCGCCCACCACGACCACATCGACCTGTTCCATGACTCGCGCTCCCGCTATGTCACCGACTGTTGACATAAACGGTACGCCGCTCCATCCTTCAAGTCCACGCTCGGTGACTTATCCGATCGTGCGGGATAGGTTCGGGGAATGAGCAGCACGAGCGTCGACAACACCGGACCCACCCGCGCCAGGAACGCCGAACAGACCCGCGCTGACATCCTCGCCGCGGCCCGAGCCCGCTTCGCCGCGGACGGATTCGACCGCACCACCCTGCGGGCCGTCGCGGCAGACGTGGGAATCGATCCCGCGCTGGTGATTCGCTACTTCGGCAGCAAGAAGGACCTTTTCGCGGCCGCCGCCCACGTCACGCTCGACTTCCCGGACCTGCGCGGCGTGCGACCCGACAGGCTGGCCGAGGTCCTGCTCCCCCGCTTCTTCGCCGTATGGGAGGGCCAGAGCACATTCCTCGCCCTGCTCCGCTCGGCGATGACCAGCGACAGCGCCGCGGCCACCATGAGAGCGGTCTTCGTCACCCAGGTGACGCCCGCACTGTCGGTGGTCACACCCGACGAACCCGCCCGGCGGATCGGCATGGTCGGCTCGTTCATCATCGGTCTGGCCACCGCCCGCTACGTGCTCGCCACCCCCGGGATAGCCGAGGCCGGCCACGCCGAGATCACGCGGTGGGCGGGTCCCGTCATCGAACATCTCCTGACCGGTCCGGCACCGGACGAACGGACGGACGAGATCACGACCCGACCGAGATGACCCGCCACACCCCGATGTTCGCCCGGCCGACGGCTGGTGGTCACCCGGCCGCCCTAGGTTCAGCCCTCATGCGCACTCACACAACCATGTTGACCGCGGCCGCCGCCGCGGTGCTCGCCGCCGTCGCGGCGGCTCCCGCCTCCGCCGCGCCGCCCGCGGCGCCGATCGTGAAGTCGTCCGCGACGCTGCCCGCCACCCCACTCTCCGACGTCCAGAAGCAGATCGCCGACGACCGGGGCGTCAATCTCGGCGGCATCGGCAGCGGCATCTTCCCCATGGGCGGAAACGAGTACTGGACCGTCACCGATCGCGGGCCCAACGGCGAGGTGAAGGTGGACGGCTCGGACCGCCGCACCTTCGTCGTCCCGGAGTTCACCCCCGCACTGGTCCGGATCCGGGTCGTGGGCGACCGCATCTCCGTCCTCGAGACCCTGCCGTTGACCACCCCCGCAGGCGCGCCCGTCACCGGCCTGTCGAATCTCCCGCGCGACGAGAAGCCGTACGCCGCCGATGCCGCCACACCGCTCCCGCTGAACCCCAACGGACTCGACACCGAGGGCGTGGTCCGCACTCCGGACGGCCATTTCTGGCTGGTCGACGAGTACGGTCCCTCCATCGTCGAGGCCGACGCCAAGGGCCGCGTCGTCGCCCGGCACGTGCCCGCCGGGCTCGAGGACGATTACGCCGCGGCCGGGGTCGCGTACCCGGTGACCGGCAGCCTCCCCGCAGGCCTGGCCGACCGGAAGGCCAACCGGGGCTTCGAGGACATCGCCCTGCTGCCCGACGGCCACACCGTCGCCGTCGCGCTGCAGAGTTCGCTCGTGGTCAGCGGCGACAAGGACCGCACCGTCACCGAGCTGCTCACCTTCGACACCGCGACCCGTGCCACCGTGCACGAGTTCGGCTACCAGTTCGACGACCCGTCCACCTTCGCCGCGGGCACCAGGGGCCGCGACCTGAAGATCTCCGCGCTGATCCCGCTGTCGCAGACCCGGGTCCTGGTCGAGGAGCGCACCGACACCGAGGCCCGGTTCCACGCCGTGGACCTGGACCCCGGCCGCGCGCTGATCACCAGCGCCGACAAGACGCTGTTCGCGAATCTCGCGGGCGTCGCGGGCGTGCCCGGCAAGATCGAGGGCGCCGCGATGCACGGCAACCGGCTGATCCTGATCTCCGACAACGACTTCGGCTTCGATGGCACCCGCGCCTACGCGGCAGGCGAGAAGGTCGCGGACAGCGGCATCGAGACGGTACTGGTCGAGGTGAAGATCGACGACGGCGGCGGATCCTCGGATCTCCCTTTCCCGGTGACGCCGCTCTCCTGAACCGCGAATTCCGCCTGAGACACGAAAACGCCCCGCGAGCTCTCGCTCGCGGGGCGTTTGTCGTACGTGAAACCTAGTCTGCGGAACCGCCCTCGACGGGGGCCTCACCGGCACCCGCCAGCGCCTCCGCGGGCGAATCGGGCACCTTGACCGGCTTCGGACTACCGGTGAACGTGAACTTCGCGTCCTCGCCGGCGCTCTCGCCGTCCCAGCCCTCGACGTCGACCAGCACGATCTGGCCGGCACCGAGCTCGTTGAAGAGGATCTTCTCGGAGAGCTGGTCCTCGATCTCGCGCTGGATGGTGCGACGCAGCGGCCGCGCACCCAGGACGGGATCGAACCCGCGCTTGGCGAGCAGCGACTTCGCCTGCTCGGTCAGCTCGATGTCCATGTCCTTGTTCTTCAACTGCTTCTCGACGCGGCCGATCATCAGGTCCACCATCTGGATGATCTGATCCTTGGTCAGCTGGTGGAAGACGATGATGTCGTCGATGCGGTTGAGGAACTCGGGCCGGAAGTGCTTCTTGAGCTCATCGTTGACCTTGAGCTTCATCCGCTCGTAGTTCGACTCGTTGCCCGTGCCGGAGGTGAAGCCCAGCCCGACGGCCTTGGAGATGTCCGCGGTGCCCAGGTTCGAGGTGAAGATCAGCACGGTGTTCTTGAAGTCGACCGTGCGGCCCTGACCGTCGGTGAGACGGCCGTCCTCGAGCACCTGCAGGAGGGTGTTGTAGATCTCCTGGTGCGCCTTCTCGATCTCGTCGAACAGCACCACCGAGAACGGCTTGCGCCGGACCTTCTCCGTGAGCTGGCCGCCCTCCTCATAGCCGACGTACCCGGGAGGGGCACCGAACAGCCGCGAGGCGGTGAAGCGGTCGTGGAACTCGCCCATGTCGATCTGGATGAGCGCGTCGTCGTCGCCGAACAGGAAGTTCGCCAGCGCCTTGGACAGCTCGGTCTTACCGACACCGGACGGGCCGGCGAAGATGAACGAACCGGACGGACGCTTCGGGTCCTTCAGGCCGGCACGGGTGCGGCGGATCGCCTTGGAGACCGCCTTGACAGCGTCCTCCTGGCCGATGATCCGCTTGTGCAGCTCGTCCTCCATGCGGAGCAGACGGGTGGTCTCCTCCTCGGTGAGCTTGAACACCGGGATGCCGGTCCAGTTGCCCAGGACCTCGGCGATCTGCTCGTCGTCGACCTCGGCAATGACGTCCAGGTCACCGGAACGCCACTGCTTTTCCCGCTCGGAGCGCTGGGCGACCAGCTGCTTCTCCTTGTCGCGGAGGTTCGCGGCCTTCTCGAAGTCCTGCGCGTCGATCGCGGACTCCTTCTCCCGGCGCGCGTCGGCGATCTTGTCGTCGAACTCGCGCAGGTCCGGCGGCGCGGTCATCCGGCGGATGCGCATTCGGGCGCCCGCCTCGTCGATGAGGTCGATCGCCTTGTCCGGCAGGAAGCGGTCGTTGATGTACCGGTCGGCCAGGGTGGCCGCGGCCACCAGCGCGCCGTCGGTGATCGAGACGCGGTGATGCGCCTCGTAGCGGTCCCGCAGACCCTTGAGGATCTCGATGGTGTGCTCGACAGTGGGCTCGCCGACCTGGACCGGCTGGAACCGGCGCTCGAGGGCGGCGTCCTTCTCGATGTACTTGCGGTACTCGTCGAGGGTGGTCGCACCGATGGTCTGCAGCTCGCCGCGGGCCAGCTTGGGCTTGAGGATCGAGGCCGCGTCGATGGCGCCCTCGGCCGCGCCCGCACCGACCAGCGTGTGCAGCTCGTCGATGAACAGGATGATGTCGCCGCGGGTGTTGATCTCCTTGAGCACCTTCTTCAGGCGCTCCTCGAAGTCACCGCGGTAGCGGCTGCCCGCGACCAGGGAACCCAGGTCGAGGGTGTACAGCTGCTTGTCCTTGAGCGTCTCGGGGACCTCGCCGTTGACGATGGCCTGTGCCAGGCCCTCGACGACCGCGGTCTTGCCGACGCCCGGCTCGCCGATGAGGACCGGGTTGTTCTTGGTCCGGCGGCTGAGCACCTGCATGACCCGCTCGATTTCCTTCGAGCGGCCGATGACCGGGTCGAGCTTGCCCTCGAGGGCGGCCTGGGTCAGGTTCCGGCCGAACTGGTCGAGGACCAGCGACGTCGACGGGGTGCCCGCCTCGCCGCGGGTGCCGCCCGCCTCGGAGGGTTCCTTACCCTGGTAGCCGGACAGCAGCTGGATGACCTGCTGACGGACCCTGTTCAGGTCGGCGCCCAGCTTGACCAGCACCTGGGCTGCCACGCCCTCGCCCTCACGGATGAGGCCGAGCAGGATGTGCTCGGTGCCGATGTAGTTGTGGCCGAGCTGCAGCGCCTCGCGCAGGCTCAGCTCCAGCACCTTCTTGGCGCGCGGGGTGAAGGGGATGTGACCGGACGGGGCCTGCTGACCCTGGCCGATGATCTCTTCCACCTGGCTGCGCACGCCTTCAAGGGAGATACCCAACGACTCCAGCGACTTCGCCGCCACGCCCTCACCCTCGTGGATGAGGCCGAGCAGGATGTGCTCTGTGCCGATGTAGTTGTGGTTGAGCATCCGGGCCTCTTCTTGGGCCAGGACAACAACGCGCCGCGCGCGGTCGGTGAACCTCTCGAACATCGCTCTCCCTCACGTTCTTCTTGGGGTAGATCCCTACACGGAATCCACGAGCCGCACCTCTACTCTAGTGGCCAGTGGTACGACCTGCGCCGCCTCCATCCCATTCACTGCGGGACAGTGTGCCTGCTTACTGGTCCTAACGCAGCAGCCAGGGGTTTCGTTTCCCGTCAGCTCTACGCCAGCAGCGAACAGGGGCAGATGCGGCATCGGCCGCACACCTTTTCCCAAGATCGCACAGCGATTGCACACCCAACGCGTGTGCGACCTTGTCAAAAGGTGTGCGCAGTGGATCGGGAGAAGGACTCAGCCGGCGATAGGCGGCACGAAGACGCAGGGCACCTCGCGCTGATGCGCGGGATCGAGGGCGTTGAGCACCATCGTCCGCGCGCGCCGCTCGCCCGCGATCGAGAGGTGGTCCGAGTAGTCCTGTTCGCAGCCGTCCTGCACGACGATATTGGTCGCCTGCGGCCCCGGCTCGATGCCGGAGGTGTACGGAACCACGATCTCGTCGTAGCGGGTGACGATGTTGGTGTACTCGATACCCGGCACGTACAGGCCGCCGGACCGCATGCGGTCAACGAACGCCGAGCCGTGCATCATCTCGGGACATGCTTTGCACGCAGGGAACCCGAGCTGGAATTCGTCGTCGACGCCCAACCCGCGCAGCGCGGCGCCGAGGCTGAACCCGTCGACCCCGTAGGTGCCGTCCCACGGCGGCGCCAACGAGACGATCCGGCCGACCTTGGTCGCCCCGCCACCGAACTTCACATAGTTGTTGGCCACCACGGTGCCCTGGGAGTGGCCGACCAGGTCCACCTTGTCGGCGCCGGTCGCGGCGAGCACCAGGTCCACGAACGCCGCGAGCTGCTCGGTGCTCTCGTCGATGGGGAGCATGCCGCCGATCCCGCTCAGCGGCGCCGGGAGGTCGGCGAAGTTGCCATAGGTGATGGCGAAGACGCAGAAACCCTCGTTCGCCAGCATCGGCGCGTACGCGGCCCAGTTGGTCTGCCGATTGCCCGCGGTGCCGTGCACCAGGACGACGGGTGTGGGATGTTCCGCGGTCGGCCGGCACGACCAGTCATTGCTGCCGGGCGCCGATCCGCCCGGATTGGTCAATTCCGGCATGACGCCGGAAAGAAAGGTATCGGGCTCGGGGAGGGGCGCTGCGCCCGCGGCGCCTGTGCTCCAGAACAACGCGGCCGCCGAAATCAATGAACCGATCACAATTCGCCAGCGCATGACACTCCCCCTCGAGTTGCTCCCTCGTCCGCCCGCCCGATCGCGAGGCTAACAGCCTGCATGCGATGGGGCGGGCGAAACGAGAGCACAAAACTTCGGGAAGATCAGTTGGCTTTGTTGTACGCCTCGGTGATTTCCGCCGAGATACGACCGCGGGCCGAAACCTTGTGGCCATTGCGCCGCGCCCACTCGCGAATCGCCGCACTCTGTTCGCGGTCGATCGCCACCCGACTCTTGCCGCCTGCTACCGCGGTCTTGGCCCGCCGACGCCCGGTGGACCGTCGTGCGTGGGAAACCCAAACCTCAAGCTGCTCGCGCAGTTTTGCGGCATTCGCTGACGACAGGTCGATCTCGTAGGTGACGCCGTCGAGACCGAACTCGACCGTTTCGTCGGCGGCCGCTTCCTGGTCCACATCATCGATCAGGGTGACGGTGACCTTTTTCGCCATGGATCGAGTTTCCTTTCAATGAACTGCAATTTTGCGCTTCCCCGCGCCGGCTGCGACGAGTCTACGCCCATTCCGACGGACGCAATACCGGAGAAAAGCAAATTAGCAATTGAAAGAGGTCAGCGAGCCGAGGGTCGCACAATTGGGAAGAGGATAGTTTCGCGGATACCCAATCCCGTCAACGCCATCAACAGGCGGTCGATCCCCATCCCGGTGCCCGTCGTGGGCGGCATTCCCTGCTCCATCGCGGCGAGGAACTCCTCGTCCAGGGCCATCGCCTCGTCGTCGCCGGCCGATGCCAGCCGCGCCTGGTCGACGAACCGCTCGCGCTGGATCACCGGGTCGACGAGTTCCGAGTAGCCGGTGGCCAGCTCGAACCCGCGCACGTAGAGGTCCCACTTCTCCGTCACCCCCGGCTCACTGCGATGCTGACGGGTCAGCGGCGAGGTCTCCACCGGGAAGTTCCGGACGAAGGTGGGCGCGAAGAGCTGGTCGCCGCACTGGTGCTCCCACAGCTCCTCGACGAGCTTGCCGTGGCCGTAGCCCTTGTCCTTGGGCACCTCGAGTCCGACCTTCTCCGCGAGGGCCAGCAGTTCGTCGACGGTCATCTCGGGGGTGACGGACACCCCGATCGCCTCGGACAACGACGGGTACATCTCGAGCGTCTTCCACTCGCCGCCGAGGTCGTACTCGGTGCCGTCCGCGAGCGTCACCAGCTGGGTACCGAACGCGGCCTGCGCCACCTCCTGGATCAATTCGCGGGTCATCGTCGCGGAATCGTCGTAGGTGCCGTACGCCTCGTAGGTCTCGAGCATCGCGAACTCCGGCGAGTGCGTCGAATCGATGCCCTCGTTGCGGAAGTTCCTGTTGATCTCGAAAACCTTCTCGATACCGCCGACGACGCATCGCTTCAGGAACAGTTCCGGGGCGATACGCAGATACAGATCGATGTCGAGCGCATTCGAATGGGTGATGAACGGGCGCGCCGCGGCGCCGCCCGCCAGCGTCTGCAGCATCGGGGTCTCCACCTCGAGGAACCCACGCCGCTCGAGCGCGTTGCGCAGCTCACGGACCACCGCGACGCGCTTGCGGGCCATCTCCCGCGCCTCGGGCCGCACGATCAGGTCGGCGTAGCGCTGACGGACCCGCGACTCCTCGTTCATCTCCTTGTGCGCGACCGGCAGCGGACGCAGCGACTTCGAGGCGATCTGCCAGGCGTCGGCCATCACCGAGAGCTCACCGCGGCGAGAGCTGATCACCTCGCCATGCACGAAGACGAAGTCGCCCAGGTCGACGTCCGACTTCCACGCGGCCAGCGCGTCCTCGCCGACGGAGGCCAGGCTGATCATGGCCTGCAGCTGGGTGCCGTCGCCCTCCTGCAACGTCGCGAAGCAGAGCTTGCCGGTGTTGCGGACGAAGATCACCCGGCCGACGACGCCGACCTCGGTGCCCGTGGCCGTGTCCGGCTCCAGGTCAGGATGCTGCGCGCGCACCTGTGCGAGCGAGTGGGTGCGCGGCACCGAGACCGGATAGGCCTCCTGCCCCTGCGCCAGGATCCGGTCCCGCTTCTCTCGGCGGATCCGGAGCTGCTCGGGGGTGTCATCGGCCGGCTGGATTGCTGCATCACTCACGGGTGACCAGCATAATGCGCCCTCAGTGAGCGGCGACGGCCGCGGCCTCCCGAACGTAGTGCCGGGCCCTGGTTGCGACGCCGAGCAAGCCCGCGGAACGGAGCGCCTGGTACCCGCCGACGAGGTCGGTGGCCCGGTGCAGACCCAGTTCCTGCAGCGCCGCGGCCGCCAGGCTGGACGTGTAGCCCTCCGAGCAGACCACGATCCACTCGACGTCGTGGTCGGCGGCCAGCGCGATGCGCGCGCTGCTCGCCGGGTCGAGGCGCCACTCGAGCACGTTCCGTTCGATCGCCAGCGCGCCCGGCAGCGCGCCCTCGGCGGCACGCTGGGCCTGCGGCCGGATGTCGACGATGATCGCGCCGCGGGCGACGGCCTCGGCGACCTCGAACACGTACATGCGGCGGAAGCTGCCGCGGGCCTTCTCGAGCATCTCGTCGATGGTCATGCCGACTGTCCTTCCGGGAGATCGGTCAGCTCGGTGCGGGTACGCCGCAGGGTGCCCTGATCGGTCACCTCGTAGTAGGACATCGCCGAAAGCGGCGGCGAGTAGGCGTGCACGCTCAGCGTCGGAGCGGTCGGACCAACAGCGTCGCCGGGGGCCTGCATGACGTCGTGCACCCAGCCGAGCGGGAACGAGGCCTGATCGCCTGCGTCGAGCGTGCGGTACTTCAGTTCACCGCCGCTCCAACGATATTCGGCCAGCACACCGCTCAGCACGGTGAGCGCGCCGAGCGATCCGGCATGGTCGTGCAGTTCGGTCGCGAGGCCGGGAGCCCAGCTGATCAGCCAGACGTCGACGTCATCGTCGGCGTGCAGGCGGGTGGACCAGCGCTCGTCCGTCGGCCACGACCCGGTACCGGGCAGCAGATCGGCGAAGCGGCCGTCGAGCACGTCCTGCGCGCCCTGGTCGGTGATGCGCAGCAGGTCGGCCGGCCGCAAACGGCTCGGCGAGGACAGCGCGTTGACTGGTGATGGCACCAAAGAAGAGACCACAGATGTGGAAAGCATGGGAGAGACTCCAGGAGGGTGAATTGGTCAAGGCCGTTGTGACGTGCCTCAACGAATCGAGGCGGCGTTCAGCCTCGACAACACTCCTGAGCAACCATGCGGCGATTCACGGCAACCAGTGTGGCACAGAACTCCGGATTGGCAAACCCTCCGGCCATCGGCTGGCTGTCAGCCGACCGGCGGGTGCTTCGCGGCCCGTCGGGCCTGGTTGCGCTCGTAGACGATCCGCAGCCCCTCGAGCGCGAGGTCCCGTTCGATGTGCGCGATGGTCTCCGACTCCGGCATCACCAGGGGGGCGCTCTCCCCCGTGGCGATCACGTTCACGTCGTTGCCCGCGAACGCAGGCACCTCGGCGCGCACCCGTCGCACCAGACCGTCCACCAACCCGGCGAACCCGAAGATCGCCCCGGCCTGCATGCACTCGACGCTGTTCTTGCCGACCACCGCCCGCGGACGCACCAACTCGAACTTCCGCAGCGCCGCCGAGTGCGAGGCGAGTGCGTCCGTCGAGGTCTCCAGACCGGGCGCGATCGCGCCACCCAGGAACTCGCCCTTCGCCGAGACCACATCGACACAGGTCGCGACCCCGAAGTCCACGACGATGCACGGTCCCCCGTAAAGGTGGTGCGCGGCAAGACTGTTGACGATCCGGTCGGCCCCGACCTCCTTCGGGTTGTCGACCAGCAGCGGCACCCCGGTTCGCACACCGGGTTCGACCACCACGTGCGGGACGTGCTCCCAGTAGCGGGACAGCATCACCCGCAGTTCCCGCAGCACCGACGGAACGGTCGACAGCGCCGACACACCCACGATCTGGTCCACGCTCTCGCCGAGCAGGCCCCGCAGCATCCAGGCCAACTCGTCCGCCGTCATCCGCGGATCCGTGCGCATCCGCCAGTCCCGCACCAACTTCGAGTGGTCACCCGCGCCGGCGAACAACCCGAGTGAGATGTTGGTGTTGCGGACGTCGACGGTGAGCAGCACGGCTACACCAGCGCCGAGGCGTCTTCGAGGGTGGAGAGCATCCGCGGCGTGATCAGGCCCGACCCCTCGGGGGCGTGCGCCGGGTCGGCACCGAGCTCGATGGCCTTGTTGTCTGCGTCGACGAAGACCACACGCGGCTGGTAGTCGCGGACCTCCTGCTCGTTCATCACGCCGTAGGCGATGAGGATGACCAGGTCGCCGGGATGAACCAGATGCGCTGCCGCACCATTGATCCCGATCACCCCGGAGCCACGCTCACCCGCGATCACGTAGGTCTCGAGGCGGGCGCCGTTGTTGATGTCCACGATGCACACCTGCTCGCCCTCGAGCAGGTCGGCGGCGTCCATCAGGTCCTGGTCCACGGTGACCGAACCGACGTAATGCAGGTCGGCGTGGGTCACGGTGGCGCGGTGGATCTTCGACTTCATCATGGTGCGAAACATGTTGTGTCCTTCGGGTCTGGCTGGAAATCAGGGTCGGAAGAGGGGGCGCTCTTACCCCGCCGCTGTCGTCTGCGTGGTGCGGGAATCCTCTTCCCGTTCGAGGAATCCGGTGCCGACGGCGACGCCGACGTTGTCGATCAATCGGGTGTTACCGACCTTGGCCGCGACGAGCAGCCGCCCGTCCCCGCGCTCGGGCGCGGGTCCCAGGTCGACGCCACGGACCTCGAGGTAGTCGACCTCCACCTCCGGGGTCGTCGCCAGCACCTCGCGGGCGGTGGTGAGGATCGCCTCGGCTCCACCGGCCGCCGCGTGCGCGCCCGCCACCAGCGCGGCAGAGATGGTCGCGGCCGCGGTGCGCTGGGCCTCGTCGAGGTACCGGTTCCGCGAGGACAGCGCGAGGCCGTCCTGCTCGCGCACCGTCGGGACGCCGTAGACCTCGACGTCCAGGTTCAGGTCGCGGACCATCTGTCGGATCAGCGCGAGCTGCTGGTAGTCCTTCTCACCGAAGTACGCGAGGTTGGGTCCGACGATCTGGAACAGCTTGTTCACGACGGTCAGCATCCCGGCGAAGTGCGTCGGGCGGCTGGCGCCTTCGAGCTCACTGCCCAGAGGACCCGGGTGGATCATGGTGCGCCTGCCCGCCGGGTACATCGCGGCCGCCGACGGTGCGAACACCAGCTCCACCCCGGCCTCGCGCAGCAGTTCGAGGTCCCGATCCAGGGTGCGCGGGTACGCGTCGAGATCCTCGCCCGCACCGAACTGCAACGGGTTGACGAAGATGGACACCACCACCACGCTGCCGCGCAGCTTGGCCTGGCGGACGATCTCCAGGTGACCCGCGTGCAGCGCGCCCATGGTCGGCACCAACGCCACCTGGCGCCCGACGCCGCGCAGCGCCTTGGTGACCTTGGTCAGCTCGGCGGGTTCGTGGTGCACGGTCAGTTCACCGCGTGTGTAGCCGTTCACGAGCGGCCCTCCAGGATCTCGATCAGTTCGGGCTTGGACCCGGTCCGCTGAGCGGACCGGAGCGAGAGGGCGCGGTAGCCGGCCGCGATCCGGGGGTCGACGTCCTCGAGGACCCGGAGGTGGGTCGCGACGGCCGCGGCGTCGCCGCGGGCCACCGGCCCGGTCAGCGCCGCCGGACCGCGCCGCAGCGCGTTGTCAAGGGCGGCCGACAGCAGCGGGCCCAGCACCCGCTCGGCCACCCCGTTGGGCTGGTCGTCGACGAGCTGCTGGCCGAGGAGTTCGTCCCCCGCCAGGGCGACGCGGAGCGCGGCGACGGCGTCCACGACCAGGGTGACCAGGTGATTGCTGCCGTGGGCGAGAGCCGCGTGGTACAGCGCACGGGCCTCCTCGCGGACCCGGACGGGCTCCCCACCGATCTCGAGGACCAGGGACTGCGCGATCGCGTAGCCGATCTCATCCGCCGCGGTGATACCGAAACACGCGGAGGACAGCCGCGCGGTGTCCTCGTCGTGCCCGGTGAAGGTCATGGCGGGATGGATCGCCATCGGCAGCGCGCCGAGGGCGGTCAGCGGCTCGAGCACACCGACGCCGTTGGCGCCCGAGGTGTGTGCGACGAGGGTGCCTGGCTTGACGGAGCGGGTGGCGGCCAGGCCGCTGACCAGCCCAGCGAGCTCTGCGTCCGGGACGGCAAGCAGCAACAGCTCGCAGCGCGACGCCACCTCGGCGGCGGGCAGGATCTCGGTCTCGGGAAGCCTGGTCTCGGCCCGGCGAATCGACGCGTCGGACACCGCGGAACAGGCGACGACGATGTGGCCGACGCGCTCGAGCGCGGCACCGATCGCCGTTCCCACGCGTCCCGCCGAGACGATTCCGATGGTCAATCGTGCGGGCGCGGGGTCTTGAGTGATCTCGGAGGAGGTCACCGTTGTCCTCTCGTTCGTTCCAGTCCCGCAGGGCGGGTACCAGACGTTCACAGCGAGGATAGCCGCCGCGCCGGGACGGCCGCCATGGCGGAACAGAGTGATCTAGGGCACGCCCCCTGAGGGGATCGGCTCAGTCGCGACGACGACGACCGGACCTCGGCCCGTCCGTCTCGGGCTCCGGGGTCTTCATGTTCGCCATGATCTCGGCGACCGAGAGCCCCGTCGAGTGCGCGCCTGCAGGAACGGCCTGCTCACCCTCGGCCTCGGCCGCGGGCTCCGACTCCGCTGCGCGCCGCCGCGCCCTGCGGGACGAGACCTCGTCCGTGGGCGTAGGCGTGGGCTCGGGCGACGGCCCCGGCTCGGGCACCGGAACGGGCTCCGGTTCGGGCAGCGGTGCGGGTTCCGGAGCGGGCGGCACCGGCTCGGGAACCGGGATCGGAGGCACCGGCTCGGGCGGCGGCTGCGTCGCGGCGGGCTGAGGGGCCTGGCGCGGTGGGGGCACCTGCCTCGGGATCGGGAACGCCTCTGCCGAAGCGGCGGGCTCCGGCTCGGACTCGCCGACGACCATGACCTCGGCGGTGACCGGATCGTCGTCCGGTGTGGCGAACGTCGGCCTCGCGCCTGGGGTGGCCGCGTACGCGGGGTCGGGGGTGAACGTCTTCGGCCGCGCCGGGCTCGCCAGCTCCGGGATCCGGCTGGCATCGGCCTGCAGCGCGACCCGGTCGACCGGCAGCCTGCCCTCGAACAACACCTCGAGGCTGCCGCGCAGCGCCGCCAACTCCGCCCGCAGGGCCGCGATCTCGGAGACATCGAGATTCGCCTCATCGCGGACCTTGGCCTCGACGCCCATCTCGTACTCGCGCCTGGCGGTGATCTCACGCTCGAGCTGCAACTCGTACACAGTCTGCAGATCGCGCACCTTCGCCTTGTCGGCGGCCGACTCGCGGCGGTACTTGGTCATCGCGATGGCCGCGATGACCGCCGCCCAGAGTGCGACGACCAGGCCGACACGCAGCAATTGGACGCTGTTGCTGAAGATCATGAACAGGCTCGCGATCACCGCCAACGCCACCAGCGCGGCGACGAACATCTGGCTCGTGCTGCGCTTGTACCGCCGAAGCGAGCCCGCGCGACCAGAAACCGTCATGCAGCCGAGGATAGCCGTCCGGACCGACCACCCGCCGTCGCAACGGGCCGAGCCCGTGTCCGGCCGGAGCGGACTCGGTGGAATTCGGGAGGGATGTCCTGAGCTGAGACGACCCGGGGATGTGCGGCCGAACGGTACCGTAGCCAGAGGGGACCACGAGACGAGAGGGACGGTGCGATGCCGCCCGCCACCCGGGCCAAGGTCATCGGGAACCTACCCATCGAACCGACGAGCTTCGTCGGGCGTCGGCCCGAACTCGCCGAGGCCAAACGGCTGCTCTCTGTTGCCCGATTGGTGACACCGACCGGGATCGGCGGCGTCGGGAAGACCCGTCTCGCACTACGGGTGGCGGAGGACTCGCGTCGCGCGTTCGAGGACGGGGTGTGGCTCGTCGAGTTCGGGGAGCTCCAGGACGAGGCGCTGGTACCCGACACCGTCGCCACCGCGTTGGGCCTCCGGGAACATCCGGCGCACCCGCCGCTGGTCCTGCTGACCGAGTACCTGGCCACCCGCACCCTGTTGTTGGTGCTGGACAACTGCGAGCACCTGATCGACGCGGTCGCGAAGCTCACGGATTCCCTACTCCGGTCCTGCCCGGACCTGCGGATCCTCGCGACGAGCCGGGAACCGCTCGTCATCGGCGGCGAGGCGGTGCTGCGGGTGCCCGCGCTGACGGTCCCCGATGCCACCCCGACGCCGCAGGCCCTGGCGGGCTCCGAGGCGGTGACACTGTTCGTCGAGCGCGCCGCCGCGGCGCTGCCCGGCTTCGCTCTCACCGAGGAGAACCTGGAGGCCGTCGCACAGATCTGTCGTCAGTTGGACGGGTTGCCGCTACCGATCGAGTTGGCCGCGGTGCGACTGCGGGCGATGACCGCGGAGCAGATCCTGGACCGGCTGACCGACCGGTACCGGCTGCTGACCACCGGCAATCGCGGCGCGCCGACACGACTGCAGTCGCTGCAGATGAGCATCGACTGGAGCCACGAGCTGTGCACGGAGACCGAGCAGGTGCTGTGGCGCCGGCTCTCGGTGTTCGCGGGCAGCTTCGGGCTGGATGCCGCCGAAGGAGTCTGTGCGGGCGGGATGGTCGATCCGCGCGACCTGCTCGACGTGCTGGCCTCGCTGGTGGACAAGTCGATCCTGATCCGCGAGGAGGCAGGCGCCGCGGTGCGGTACCGGATGCTCGAAACCCTCCGCGAGTACGGGCGCGAGAAACTGCACGAAGCGGACGAGTTCGATGACCTGCTCCGGCGGAACAGGGACTGGTACGAGGGGCTGGTGCTGGGAGCACGCTCCGAGTGGATCGGCCCCCGACAGCCGGATCTGATGGTCCGTATCGCCAGGGAGCAACCGAATCTGCGCGAGGCCATGCAGTTCAGTGCGACCGAGCCCGGCGGGGCGGACCACGCCCTGCGGATCGCCATCGCCCTGTTCCCGTTCTGGCTCTCCCGTGGCCTGCTCAGCGAGGGGCGATACTGGCTCGACCGCGCACTCGGCCTGCCCGGAGAGGTCCCGACCGCCCATCGGATCAAGGCGCTGTGTGCCGACTGCCTGCTCACCAGCAACCAGGGCGACATCGCCGCAGGGACGGCACAGGCGGAGGAGGCGCTCCAGCTCGCCGACGAACTCGGCGATCCGGGCACCCGCGCGCTCGTGATGCACGCTGCCGGGTACCTGGCCGCCTTCAGCGGTGATCTCCCCCGCGCGGTGGCCTGTCTGGAGGAGGCCCTCGAGGTCTTCCGCACGCAGGGGAATCCCATCCGACAGATCTCGACCCTGCTCGGACTCGCCGTGGCGTACGGGTTGCTCGACGATGCCGCTCGTGCCATCGAGTACCAGGAACAGGCCCTCGCGATCAGCGAGGCCACCGGCGAGTTCGTCTACCGCGCCTACGCGGTCTGCGCCCTCGGGCTGGCGCTGTGGAAGACCGATCCGCAGCGGGCGGACGGGCTGCTCGAGAAGGGCCTGCGGCTCTCCCGTGAGGCCGACGACATGCTCGCGACCGCGATGTGCGTGGAGGCCAAGGCATGGACGGCCATCGTCACGGACCGGGCCCGCCGTGCCGCGCTGCTGTTCGGCGCGGCGCGGACCATGTGGCAGCGGGTGGGTAGCCCGGGAGCGGTGGTCCCGAAGCTGGAGTCGTACCACGAGGAGTGCGAGCGACGGACCCGAAGGGCGCTGGGCGAGCAGGCGTTCGAGTCGGCCTTTCGCAGCGGCGAGCGCTGGACGGCGCAGGAGACGATCGCGTTCGCGCTCGGGGAGGACCTCGGCGAGGAGAATCCGCAGCCGGCGGGTGCTGCGACGGCCCTGACGCCGCGCGAACTCCAGGTCGCCGAGCTGGTCGCGCAGGGCCTGACCAACAAGGCCATCGCCGCCAAGCTGGTGATCGCGCAGCGGACCGCGCAGGGACACGTCGAGCACGTGCTGGCGAAGCTGGGATTCAACTCCCGCACGCAGATCGCCGCATGGGTGGTCGAGCGTCAATCCGGCTGAGCCGCCGCTAGACTGCAGGCTCGTCCGGCGGTTCGTCCGGGGCCTTGCAGCAGTGCTCGAGCCAGAGCGCCGCGGCGACCAGCGCCACGCCCGCGACAAGACCGACGACGGTGCCAGCGGTGTCATCGGACGCCGCCTGAACCGTCGAGCGCTGCGGCAGCAGATACAGGAGCAATCCGAGCCAGACACCTGAAGTGGCGGCCCCCACCAGCGCCGAAGCCTTGGCCAGCGCCACCGCCCGCGCCGCGGTGATGGGGTGGAGCTGGCGCGGGCCCTGCCCGAGCTGATGCCCCCTGACCCGCGAACGGATCATGAAGGCGACGCCCATCTCGATGGCGGCGACGGGATAGAGCGAGGCGCCGGCGAACAGCGGGATCGGCGGGAGCGACCCATAGAAGGCGCGAACCAGCAGCCAGGTCGCGATGGCCGCGAAGGCCGCCAGCCCGAGCAGGTCCCGGATCCGGGTGGTCGACATCACCGGCGCACCACCGTCACGGCCGCACCAACCGGAGCTCGGTCCGCCGCACCCCGTCGCGCTCGGTGGCGTCGAGGTCGCCGAGCAGCTCTCGGGCGGGCACCCTGGCTCCCCGCACGGTCAGCGTGGCATCGGGGTCGATCTCCAGCCACGGGACGAGCACGAACGCCCGCTCGTGGGCCCGCGGATGCGGCAACGTCAATTCCGGGTCGGCACTGACGAGGCCGTCGCAGTCGACCACGTCCACGTCCAGGCTGCGCGGACCCCAGCGCTGTTCGCGCACCCGGTCCGCGGCAGCCTCCAGCTCTTGCCCGAACCGCAGCCAGCCGCGGCAGTCCAGCTCGGGATCGTCGGCGATCAGCGTCGCGTTGAGGAAATCCTGCTGCTCGACGCCGCCCCACGGCGCCGTCGCGTACACCCCGGACACCGCGACCAGGCGATCGCCGAGCGCGTCGACGACGGATCGCAGGTTCTCGAACGGGTCGCCGAGATTCGACCCGATGGAGAGCACCGCGCGACTCATCCGCGCAGGCCCTTGCGGGAACGGCGCGCCACGACGGCGACGTCGACGAAGGTCAGCGGGATCGGCGCCGACGGCTTGTGGACCGTCACCTCCACCGCGTTCACCCGATCGTCGGTCAGCACCGCGTCGGCGATTTCCCCCGCCACCGTCTCGATGAGGTCGCGCGAGGGGCCTGCCACGATCGCGGCCGCGGTCTCGGCGAGCTCGCCGTAGTGCATGGTGTCGGCGAGATCGTCCGAGGCCGCGGCGGGCGCCAGGTCCATCCACACCGTGACGTCGACGACGAAGTCCTGGCCGTCCCGCTTCTCGTGCTCGAAGACGCCGTGATTGCCGCGGACCCGCAACCCGCGCAACTCGATTCGATCAGCCATCGTGCTTCTCCTCAGCCGCGCTCCACGCGTTCACGACCGCGATCGCGTCGAGGGATCCCCGTGCGTCGTGCACCCGCACGCCCCAGGCGCCGCCGCGCGCGGCGAGGGCCGAGACGACGGCCGTTGCGACCTCGCGTCCGTCGGGTGCGCGGTCGCCGTGTTCATCCGCGAGCAGGCTGCCGAGGAAGCGCTTGCGGGAGGCCCCGATGAGCACCGGGAAACCCAGCGCGTTGAGCCGTGGCAGCGCGCCGAGCAGCGCCCAGTTGTGTTCGGCGGTCTTCGCGAATCCCAGCCCGGGATCGAGGATCAGCCGGCTCGGATCGACGCCTGCCCGAACCGCGAGGTCGACCTGGGTCAGCAGTTCCTCGCCGACCTCCGCCACCACGTCGTCGTAGTGTTCCACCCCGCCTGCGTGCACGTATTCGCCCGCGGAGCGCCAGTGCATCAGGATCCAGGGCAGGCCAGCGTCCGCCATCACCGCGGCCATCGCCGGATCGGCGCGGCCACCGGAGACGTCGTTGACGATCGTGGCCCCCGCCTCGATCGCGGCCGCGGCCACCGACGCGCGCATGGTGTCGACGCTGACCGTGATCTTCTCGGCCGCCAGGGCCGCGATCACCGGGCGGATGCGCTCGGCCTCGACCACCGGATCCACCCGCGCCGCACCGGGCCGGGTCGATTCGCCGCCAACGTCCACGATGTCCACGCCCAGCCGGCTCAGCTCGAGGCCGTGCTCGATCGCGGCGTCCTGGTCCAGGTAGCGGCCGCCGTCCGAGAACGAGTCGCTGGTGACGTTGAGGACTCCCATCACCACGCAGCGGCCCGGCATCGGCACCGTCACTTGCGCAGGATCAGGTCCAGAGCCTCGGAACGCGAGGCGGCACTCGACTGCAGCAGACCGCGCACGGCGGAGGTGGTGGTGCTGGCGCCCGGCTTCCTGATGCCGCGCATGGCCATGCACAGGTGCTCGGCCTCCACCACGACGATGACCCCGCGGGGATCGAGCTTGCGCACCATCGCGTCGGCGATCTGACTGGTCAACCGCTCCTGCACCTGCGGACGCTTCGCGTACAGGTCGACCAGTCGCGCGAGCTTCGAGAGCCCGGTGACCCGCCCGGTGGAGCCCGGGATGTAGCCGACGTGTGCGACGCCGTGGAACGACACCAGGTGATGCTCGCAGGTCGAGTACATCGGGATGTCGCGGACCAGCACCAGTTCCTGGTGTCCCTCGTCGAAGGTGGTGTTGAGCACCGAATCCGGATCCGTGTAGAGGCCCGCGAAGACCTCCCGGTATGCCCGGGCCACCCGGGCCGGGGTGTCGAGCAGACCCGGCCGATCCGGGTTCTCGCCGACCGCGATCAGCAGTTCACGAATCGCGGCCTCGGCGCGCGGCTGGTCGAAGACCCGCCCGGTCTCGACGCACTCGAGCGGCGCCGCGGCGACACGCTCCGGGGCCTCCGCTGCGTCGCGTTCCTGTGACGTCGATGCGTCACGGGAATTCGCACCACCGAGTTGATTGACCGACACGCGACCGAACCTCCACTCTCGCCGACCGTTACCCACCGACCACGCCGTGCGACGCGATCAGTGGGTAAGCCTAGTTACCGCCGGACTACTGCTGGCCGTTCGGCCCTTCCCAGCGCTCGGTTGCCGGCCCGCCCTCGTCCTCGGGCTTCTGCGGCGGACTCCACTGCGGATACCCGCCGTACGGGTTCTGCGGGTTCTGGGCGTGCTGCTGCGGCTGCTGGTGCTGCTGGTGCTCGCCCGCATCCCGCGGCGGCCAACCGGGCGCCGACCAACCGGCAGGCGCGCCGTAGTCCGGCATGGTGCCGTGCTGGGGCTGCTGCTGTCGCGGGTCCGGGTACGGCTGGTAACCGCCGCCGTTCGGAGCCGGCATCGGGTAGCCGTTCTGCGGACCCGGGACCGGAGCCGTGGGCGGAACCGTCTCGCGGGGCTTGCTGAAGGTCGGCTGCCGCACCGAGTCGTCGGGCAACGGCTCACCGCGCTCGATCGCCAGCTCACGCGGCGTCTTCACCGGCGGCTTGTCGGACGGCGTCCGACCACCGAAGTCGTTGAACGCGGTGATCCGGGGTCGCTTCTCCACACTCGAGAAGATCTGCTCCAGATCCTTGCGGGTGAGGGTCTCGCGCTCGAGCAGCTCGGTGGCCACCACGTCCAGCAGGTCGCGGTGCTCGTTGAGGATCGCCCACGCCTCGGTGTGCGCGGCCTCGATGAGGTTGCGCACCTCCTCGTCGATCTCCCTTGCGACCTCGTGTGAGTACTCGGAGCTCACCCCCATCGACCGGCCGAGGAACGGATCGCCCTGCTCCTGCCCGTAGCGGACCGCACCCAGCTTGGCGCTCATGCCGTACTCGGTGACCATCGCGCGGGCGATCTTGGTGGCCTGGTCGATATCGGACGATGCACCGGTGGTCGGCTCGTGGAAGACGAGCTCCTCGGCGGCGCGGCCGCCCATCGCCATCACCAGCCGGGCGATCATCTCCGAGCGGGTCATCAGGCCCTTGTCGTCCTCGGGCACCGTCATGGCGTGTCCGCCGGTGCGACCGCGGGCCAGGATGGTGACCTTGTAGATCGGCTCGATGTCCGGCATCGCCCAGGCGGCAAGGGTGTGCCCGCCCTCGTGGTACGCGGTGATCTTCTTCTCGTGCTCGCTGATGATCCGGCTCTTGCGGCGCGGGCCGCCGATGACGCGGTCGACCGACTCCTCGAGCGCCGCCTCCGTGATCAGGGCGCCGTTCTCGCGTGCGGTCAGGAGCGCGGCCTCGTTGATGACATTCGCCAGGTCAGCGCCCGACATACCGACGGTCCGCTTGGCCAGGCCCTCGAGGTCCGCGTGCTGATCGAGCGGCTTCCCCTGCGAATGCACCTTGAGGATCGCCCGGCGGCCCGCCAGGTCCGGGTTGCTCACCGGGATCTGCCGGTCGAACCGGCCAGGACGCAGCAGCGCCGGGTCGAGGATGTCAGGACGGTTGGTCGCGGCGATCAGGATGATGCCGGTGCGGTCGCCGAAGCCGTCCATCTCGACCAGCAGCTGGTTGAGGGTCTGCTCGCGCTCGTCGTGTCCGCCGCCGAGGCCTGCGCCACGCTGACGGCCGACCGCGTCGATCTCGTCGACGAAGATGATGCATGGGCTGTTCTGCTTGGCCTGCTCGAACAGGTCGCGCACCCGGGAGGCACCGACACCGACGAACATCTCGACGAAGTCCGAGCCCGAGATGGTGAAGAACGGCACCCCGGCCTCGCCCGCGACGGCCCTCGCGAGCAGCGTCTTACCGGTTCCTGGCGGGCCGTAGAGCAGGACGCCCTTCGGGATCTTCGCGCCGAGCGCCTGGTAGCGGGCCGGGTTCTGCAGGAAGTCCTTGATCTCGTACAGCTCTTCGACGGCCTCGTCGGCGCCTGCCACATCCGCGAACGTGGTCTTGGGCATGTCCTTGGTGAGCTGCTTGGCCTTCGACTTCCCGAAGCCCATCACGCCGCCGCGGCCACCGCCCTGCATCCGACCCATCACGAAGACGAACAGGCCGAGCAGGATCACCATCGGCAGCACGAACAGCAGGATCGAGGTCAGCCAGCTCTCCTGGCTCACCTTGGTGTTGTACTTCTCCACGCCCGCGTTCTGGACGGCGGTGAAGATCTGCTCGGAGGCCGCGCTCGGGTACTTCGCGAGGATCTGGTTCGAGTTGTCGGTCGCGTCGTTGCCCTGCTTCAGCGTCAGGCGGAGCTGTTGCTCGCGGTCGTCGATCTGCGCATCGGTGACGTTCTTCGCGTCGAGTTGGGCGATGGCCACCGAGGTGTCGACGTTCTTGTACCCGCGGGTGTCGTTACCGAAATAGCTGAACGCGTAAATGATCAGCAGGATGCCGGCGACAATCGCCAGGTTGCGAAACACAGTCTTGCGATTCATACAGGTTCAGCCTCTGCAGGCCAGTCCTTTCCAGTTCCGGTCGAGCACAGTGCGCCGGGTTCCGGCTGCTCACCGGAGGTTCAAGGTTACCGCGACCGCCGCGGGCAGTGTCCGTTAGCGCGGGCATCGGCGCGGAGCAGCTGTCGCAGCGGCTTCTGCCAAGTAGAACGCGCGGGCACAGCGGATGGTTCCGTGAGCCCCGCCACCGCGGGCGGCCGGATCCGGATGTCGATAGGCTGCGGCCATGACGCTGCCGTACCCCGAGGTCCTTGCGGAGATCGAGCGCTCGCAGGCGCGGCTGGAGGCCGCGGTCGCCGAACTGTCGGACGAGCAGGCCAGGGGCGACTCCCTGCTGCCGGGCTGGAGCCGAGGTCACGTCGTCACGCACCTCGCTCGCAACGCCGACGCGCTGAACCGGCTGGCCGCCGGTGTGTTGTCCGGGACCCGGCCCGAGATGTACCCGGGCGGGCGGGAGGCACGGGGCGCCGCCATCGAGGAGGGTGCGGACCGCCCCGTCGAGCTGCTGGACGCCGACCTGCGATTCGCCGGGCGACGGGTGATCGAATCACTGCGGAAAATCGGGGCCGACCAGCTCGACACCCCGGTGTCGTGGCGCAAGCCGACCGCAGCACGCGGCATCCCCGCGCTCCGCTGGTGCGAGCTCGAGATCCATCACGTCGACCTCGGCACCGGATACACCGCCCCGGATTGGCCCGACGCGTTCGTCGAGGAGATCCTGACGCGGGATCTGCCCGAACTCGCCGAGGCGGCGCCCGAGGTCGTGCCGCCGGAGCTGCCCCGGGCCGAGCTGCTGGCCTGGCTGGTCGGCAGGCCGACGCGCGCAGGGCTCCCCGAGCTGCCGGCCTGGCCGTTCTGACCCGCCGCTCTCACACGGCCGCGACCTGCGGCCAGGGCTGCAGCGCCTGCAGCTGCGCGGCCAGCGCGAGGATCCGCGCCTCCCCGCCCGGCGGCGCCGCGATCTGCACACCCAGCGGGGTGCCGGACTCGGGGTGCATTCCCACCGGCACGGTCACGGCCGGCCAGCCGATCAGGTTCCAGACCGGGGTGAAAGGCGCGAAACGCACGGCCGCCATGACGTTCGACGGCCAGGACCGATCGCTCCAGCCGTGCGCCGCCATCGGCGGCCTGGCCAGCGTCGGGGTCAGCACCACGTCGAAATCCGCGAAGAACGCCCACATCGCGGCCTCCATCTTGTCCACCTGCCGAGCCCGGACGAGCCTGCGCATGGCGTGCCCGACCGCGATGTGCGTCCGGGTTCGCGCTTGCAGCAACGTGTGGTCGAGCCCCTCGGCGTAGGCGGCCGTGCCCGCAGTCCAGCGCGACACCAACGGAATCGGGCTCCTCGGGTAAGGCAGCTTCGCGGGCATGACCGTGTGCCCGGTCTCGCCGAGCACCTGTGCGGTGCGCTCTGCCCCGGCCCGCCAGTGCCGGTCCACTGGCGTCAGCGGGCTCGGCGAGCCTGCTGCCACCGCGACGCGCAGCCGCCCCGGATCGGCGAGCTCCGCCAACTCCGGGCGGTCCGCCATCACCGACAACAGCAACGCGGAGTCCTCGACGGTCGTCGTCAGCGGACCGTTCTCCGCCATCCCGAACCAGTTCTCACCCAGCTCGCGAGGCACAAGGCCGCTGCCGGGTTTGATGCCCACCAACCCGCAGGCGGCGGCCGGGATCCGGATCGAGCCGAGACAATCCGATCCGTGTGCCACCGGCACCATCCCCGCGGCCACCGAGGCGCCCGCGCCGCCGGATGACCCACCCGCCGTCAGCTCGTGGTTCCACGGGTTCTTGACGATCGAATCGTGCGAATCGGTCGACGGCCACACACACAGTTCGGACAGCCTGGTCATGGCCACCGGAACCGCACCCGCCCGGCGCAACCGATCGAGCACGGGATGGTTCTCGGTCGAGGCCTCCGCAACGGTGGTCGCGGATCCGTTCCCCAGCGGATGCCCCAGGATCGGGATGTTGTCCTTGATCGCGATGGGCACGCCCGCCAAGGGCAACGCCGACAGGTCCGGCCGCCCGGCGAGGGCCGCGGCCTCCGCACGCGCCTGCTCGCCACGCACGATCACGAACGAGTCCAGCTCGGGATCACGTTCTGAGATCCGCCTCAACGCGTCCTCGACCGCGTCGATCGGCGACAGCGCACCCGAGCGCACCCCGGCCGCGATCGCGGCAGCGGTGAATTCGAGTCGGGCGCCGGTGGACAGGGTCTCCACCGAAGGGTTGGACATACGCGATAACCGCCTCACCTGGTTGGTTCACTCGATCCTCCGGCCTCACGGCACGCGTCGCCAGGGACCCAGGGGTTGGGATCGACCACCCCATGGCAGGTTCCCAAGACCCGCGTATGGAGCGAAAACGGTTGCTGCCACCGGACCGGAGTGCGATCGTTGCAGGGCAAGCCCCAACCATCCACGTCACGCGGAGGTAGGCATGGCTGATGCAATCGTGGCCGAGGGACTGGTCAAGCGGTACGGCAAGGTGGTCGCCCTCGACGGGCTCGACCTCGCGGTACCCGAGGCCACCGTCCTCGCGCTACTCGGACCGAACGGTGCCGGGAAGACGACGGCGGTGCGCGTGTTCACGACACTGCTCGAACCCGACGAGGGGCACGCGACCGTCGACG
Source organism: Rhodococcus sp. OK611 (assembly GCF_003050885.1). NCBI lineage: Bacteria > Bacillati > Actinomycetota > Actinomycetes > Mycobacteriales > Nocardiaceae > Rhodococcus > Rhodococcus sp. OK611. Next base: position 121,365 of record NZ_QAOZ01000014.1, on the reverse strand, counting down.
GACTGGACGTGGTCGCCGACGCCAAGGACCTTCGCTCCCGGATCGGTGCATCCGGCCAGTACGCGGCGGTGGACGAGTACCTGACCGGCTTCGAGAACCTGGAGATGGTCGGGCGCCTGTACCACCTCGGCACCAAGTTCAGCAGGGACCGGGCGCGCGAGCTGCTCGATCAGTTCGACCTCGTTGACGCCGCCGACCGCCCGGTCAAGGGGTATTCCGGCGGTATGCGCCGCCGCCTCGACCTGGCCGGGGCGCTGGTCGCGAACCCGCCGGTGCTGTTCCTCGACGAGCCGACGACCGGGCTCGATCCCAGGGCGCGACTCGGCCTATGGGACGTCATCGACGAACTCGTCTCTGGCGGCACCACGCTGCTGCTCACCAGCCAGTACATGGACGAGGCGGACCGGCTTGCCGACTCCATCGCCGTGGTCGACCACGGCAGGGTGATCGCGAGAGGCACCTCGGACGAGCTCAAGGACCAGGTCGGCGGGGAGCGGATCGAGCTCGCCCTCGACCCGGGCGCCAGCCTCGATGACGCGCGGGCGGCACTGACCGCGCTGGCCGACGGTGAGATCCAGGTGGATCAGCACGCGCGCCGGATCACCGTTCCGGTGGCCGACGGGTCCAGCGCCCTCGTCGCCGCCCTTGGGAGCCTGGCGGGACGGAACGTGACGGTCACCGACGTCGCCCTGCGCAGACCCACCCTCGACGACGTGTTCCTCGCGCTGACCGGCCACCAGGCCGAGCAGGCCGGGAACGGAGCCGACAAGGCCGATGTCGGCAACCAGAGCAGCGAAGGTCGGCATCGGGAGCGTGCGTCGTGAACGGGCTGGAGATGGCGGTCCGCGACGGGGCGACGATCGCCAAGCGCAACGTCATCAAGATCAGGCGGGTGCCGGACCTGCTGATCTTCACGACGCTGTCGCCGATCATGTTCGTGTTGCTGTTCGCGTACGTCTTCGGCAGCTCCATCGAGGTGCCGGGGATGTCGTACAAGGAGTTCCTGATCGCGGGCATCTTCACCCAGTCGGTCATCTTCGGCGCCACCTGGACCGGGCTCGGGCTCGCCGAGGACATCCAGAAGGGGTTCATCGACCGGTTCCGGTCGCTGCCGATGGCCCAGTCCGCGGTGCTCGTCGGGCGCACCACCAGCGACGTGTTGATCAACGTCGTGAGCCTGGTCGTGATGTCGCTGGCCGGACTGGCGGTGGGCTGGCGGATCCACACCTCCGTGCTCGAGGCCGCGGCCGCCTACGTGCTGCTGCTGCTGTTCGCCTACGCCCTGTCCTGGGTGATGGCCGTGGTGGGGCTGTGGATCCGCACGCCGGAGGTGTACAGCAACGCCAGCTTCATGGTGATCTTCCCGCTCTCGTTCATCGCGAACACCTTCGTCCCCACCACGAATCTGCCCCCGGTGCTCAAGGTCATCGCCGAGTGGAACCCCGTCTCGGCGGTGACGCAGGCGGTCCGCGAACTGTTCGGCAACACCAACCCCGCACTCGTGGTACCGGACGTGTGGCCCCTGCAGAACCCGGTGGTGGCCTCCCTCGCCTGGATCGTCGGGATTCTCGTGGTGTTCGTGCCGTTCGCGATCCATCGCTACAAGAAGGCGGTCAGTCGCTGATGGACCCGACCGTTCGGTCGACGCCCGAGGCGACGGTCGCGGCGGACTCGACGGGTGATTCCTACCCGCGCATCCTGTCCCCCGAACGGATCGACGACGAACGCTCATCGTCGCTCGGTCCGAGCGAGGCGGTCGGCGACATCGATGTCGACGTCGGACAACGCATCGACGACTTCGACCTGCTCATGAGGCTCGGTCGCGGCGCGTTCGCCCGGGTCTTCCTCGCCCGGCAACGCTCGATGCACCGGCTGGTCGCGGTGAAGATCTCGCGAGACCACGGCACCGAACCGCAGACGATGGCCCAGCTCGACCACGACTACATCGTCCGGGTCTTCGACCAACGCCAACTCGAGGGCCTCGGGGTGAAGCTGCTCTACATGCAGTACGTCCCCGGCGGCACCCTGCTCGCCGTGTTGCGCCGGATCCGGAAGGCCCCGCAGGAGCCACGAGGTGGCCAGGTGCTGCTCGACGCGATCGACAGCGAGCTCGAGGCCAAGGGCGAGATCAGGCCGACCGACTCCAGCGTGCGGGCCGAGATCGCCGCCCTGTCCTGGCCGGAGACGATCGCCTGGCTGGGCAGGCGCCTCGCCGAGGCGCTCGACCACGCGAGCAGGCACGGCGTGATCCACCGCGACATCAAGCCGGCGAACGTGCTGCTCACCGCGGAGGGTGTCCCCAAACTCACGGATTTCAACATCAGCTTCAGCAACCGCCTCGACGGCATGAGTCCGGTCGCGTACTTCGGCGGCTCGCTGGCCTACATGTCGCCGGAGCAACTGGCTGCGCGGCACCCGAACAAGCCCGGGACCGCCGCCGACCTCGATACCCGCAGCGACATCTTCGCGCTCGGCGTCATGCTGTGGGAGCTGCTGACCGGCAAACGGCCCTTCCGCGACGCGATCGACGCCGACGAGTCGGACGCCTCGCTCGGCACCATGCTGGATCTGCGCAGACATCGGATCGACCCGCAGATCCAGGCCGAGCTGCCGCCCGACTGCCCGGCCACCCTGCGCCGCGTACTGCTGACCTGCCTCGAACCCGACCCGCGGGACCGCTGGCCGACGGGCGCGGATCTGGCCCAGCAATTCGAGCTGTGCCTGGATCCGCAAGCCCGCGACCTGGTCGATCCGCCGCCCGGCAGCTGGCGGCTGCGGCTGCGCCCGTGGGCGGTACCGATCATCGTGGCCGGGATCCTTGTGCCCAACGCTTTGGCCGGCCTCTACAACTACACGCACAACCGCACGCTGATCGTCAGCAAGCTGTCCCTGGCGGCGCAGGACCATTTCGGGCAGATCCAGCTGGTCATCACCGTGATCACCTTCCCGCTGATGGCGGTGCTGCTGGCCTCCCTGTGCAGGCGCCCCATCCGGGTGTCGCGGGCGTTGGCGCGCGGCCGTGTCTTCGACGCCAGGACCCTCGGCCGGGCCCGGACCGACGCCCTGCTGCTCGGCGACCGGGTGGTGGTCCTCTTCTTCGCGGCCTGGTGGGTCGCGACCGCCGTCAACCTGATCCTGCTGCATGTCGCCGGCGGATCGATCCAGCCGGGGGCGTACCTGCACTTCCTCGCCTCTACCGTGGTGTGCGGCGCCATCGCGGTGGCCTACCCGTTCTTCCTGGTGACCTTCTACGTCGTGCGCTGCGTGTACCCGGTGCTGCTGCCGCCGGGCATCATCAGCGGCATCGACGCCGGGCTGCTGCGGGGGCTGGAGCGGCGCAGTACCCGCTACCTGGCCGTCGCCGCCTCCATCCCGTTGGTGGGGATCGCCGGGGCGACGTTCCTGCCCGTCGACGAGCTGGGGGCGGTCGTCGTGCCGATCCGGGTGCTCTGCCTGGGAGCGATCGTCGCGTTCGTCGGGGCCTACTGGATGTTCCGGCAGCTCGAGCAGGACCTGCACGCACTCGAACGAGTGGTGTCGGGCGAACCCGGTCCCGCATTGAGCCTCCGCGCTCACACCCCAGCGGCGCTATCCTGACGAGGGGCTTCCCTCACGACATCGAGCGCCGCAGGCGCACGAGACAGTCCGAGGTTTTCGTGACGAAACGGACCATTCGACCAGCACCGGACCCTACGGTCGCGGCGCAATCCTCGCCGGACTCGACGGTCGCGGCGCAGTCATCGCTGGACTCGACGGTCGCGGCGCAGTCATCGCTGGACTCGACGGTCGCGGCGCAGTCCCCGGTCGCCCGTTTCACGGCCCAGTGGGAGACGACCGGCACTCCCCCGAATCTCGCGGACTACCTCCCCGACGAGCGGGCGGACCAGCGGCGCGGCTCGTTGATCGAACTGATCAGGGTCGACCTGCGATACCGATGGCTCGATTACGACAAGCCCAAGAGACTCGCCGCCTATCGCGAGGAGTTCCCCGAGCTGAAGTCCGAGCCGCTGCCGCCCGAGCTGATCGATGAGGAGTTCCGCCTGCGGCGCCAGAGCGGGCTCACCGTGGAGGCCAGCGACTACTCGCGGGACTTTCCGGAGGAGTCCCACGTGATCGAGCAATCGCCGATTCCCGGCGACGAGAAGTCCACGCTGATCGCGAAGCCCGCCGCGGAGACGGCGCTCGACGACATCGACGTCGGCCAGCGGGTGGACGACTTCGACCTGTTGATGGGTCTGGGACGGGGCGCGTTCGCCCGGGTCTTCCTCGCCCGCCAACTCTCGATGCAACGCCTGGTCGCGGTGAAGATGTCCCACGACCACGGCACCGAACCGCAGACCCTGGCCCAGCTGGACCACGACTACATCGTCCGGGTCTTCGACCAGCGGGTCCTCGACGAACACAAGCTGAAACTGCTCTACATGCAGTACGTGCCCGGGGGCACCCTGCTCGGGGTGCTGCGGCGGGTCCAGGCGATACCGCCCGAGGACCGCAGCGGAGAGCTCCTGTTGGACGTGATCGACGATGCGCTCGAGGCCAAGGGCGAGATCCGGCCTGCCGATTCCAGCGTCCGGCCCGAGATCGCATCCCTGAGCTGGCCGGAGACCGTCGCGTGGCTGGGCCGCCGACTGGCGGAGGCACTGGACTACGCGGGCAAACACGGCGTGCTGCACCGCGACATCAAACCGGCGAACGTGCTGCTCACCGCCGACGGGGTGCCGAAGCTCGCCGACTTCAACATCAGCTTCAGCGACACCGTGGCCGGCACGAGCCCCGTCGCGTATTTCGGCGGGTCCCTGGCCTACATGTCGCCCGAACAACTCGAGGCCTGCCATCCGGGCCTGCCGGGCACGGCGAGCGACCTCGACACCCGCAGCGACATCTTCGGGCTCGGGGTGATGCTGTGGGAGTTGCTCACGGGCACGCGCCCCTTCGACGACTCCGAGGCGGGCGGCCAGTCGGAGAAGTCGCTGGAACGGATGCTGGCGGTCCGCGAGCGCGGCGTCGACGCGGAGGCGCAGGCCCAGCTGCCCTCCGACTGCCCCGCCGCCATGAAGCGGGTGCTGCTGACCTGCCTCGCACCGGACCCGAGCCGCCGGTGGTCGACGGGTGCAGAGCTGGCCCAGCAGTTCGAACTGTGTCTGGACCCGCGGGCCCGGGACCTCGTCGACCCCGATCCGCGGAGCTGGCGGATGCGGCTGCGACGCCTGGTGGTCCCGATCACCGTGCTGGCGGTGCTGGTCCCGAACGTGCTGGCGAGCGTCTACAACTACCACCACAACAAATCGCTGATCGTCAGCAACCTGTCACTGGAGGCCCAGCAGAAGTTCGAGCAGGTCCAGACCGTGATCAACAGCATCGCGTTCCCGATCGGCATCGTGGTGGTGCTGTACCTGAGCCGCTATCCGATGCGGATGCCGCGTGGGCTGCGCAAAGGCCGGACGTATGACAAACAGACGCTGGCGAAGGCTCGAAGCGACACCCTGCTGCTGGCCGACCGGACCGTGCTCGTCGTCTTCGGGATGTGGTCGGTGGCCGGAATCGCGTATCCGATCTCCCTGCAGGCCGTCGCGGGTGAGATACCGCGGGACGCCTACATACATTTCATCGGCTCGCTGATCGTGTGCGGGGCGATCGCGGTCGCGTACCCGTTCTTCCTGGTGACCTTCTACCTGATGCGGTGCATCTATCCGATGATGCTGCCGCAGGGGATCACCAGCAGCGACGACGCCCGCAAACTGCGCGGGCTCAGCAGGCGCAGCGTCCGTTACCTGGCGCTGGCCGCCTCGGTGCCGCTGGTCGGGGTGGCCGGGGTGACCTTCCTGTCCTCCGACGAGATCACGTCCGTGATCGTGGCCGTCCGGGTGCTGTGTGTCGGGGCCATCGCCGCCTTCATCGTCGTGTACTGGCTGTTCCGGCAGTTGGAGAAGGACCTGCGCGCGCTGGAGCGGGTCGTCTCGCACGAGCCGGCGACCCGGTCCACATGACCGGCGCAGCCGTGAGGTCGTAGCCGAGATTCCCTCGGCCTCGCGTCTTGACCGACGGGTGAGCGAGGAACAGGCTGATAGGTGAACCTGCAGACCAGTGGGTCGGTGAATGCATGTCTGAGCAAGCAGATCACGGAAAGCGCCCGGTGAGCGCGGTACTCGCGGGGCCGTACGGGCATCCTTTCCACCCGATCCTGGTGACGGTGCCGATCGGTGCGTGGGTCAGCAGCCTGGTGTTCGACGTCTCTTCCCGAATCGTCGGGGATCCGGGCTTCCTGACCAAGGGGTCGCTGTGGCTCATCGCGATCGGCGTGCTCGGCGCGCTGGCCGCGGCGACGATCGGATTCCTCGACCTGATGGCCATCCCCACGGGGACCCCGGCATTCCGAACCGGTGTGACGCACATGTCGCTGAACCTCGCGGTCACCGCCTCGTATGCGGTGAACTTCGTGTGGCGCCACGCCGACCACGGAACCCCGGACGCGGTGGACATCGGCCAGCTCGCGCTTTCCGCGGTGTCGCTGGCCGGGTTGGCCGCCGCGGGCTATCTCGGCGGCCGGCTCGTCTTCCGCGACGGGGTGCGGGTCGCGGACGAAGCGACCCAGGCCGACGCATTCGAGCACCGTTCCCGACTCGACCGGCACCCATAGACCCGATCCGTCCACCCCCGCATAGGAGATGACATGGGTATCGCAGCTCTCGTGACCTGGCTACTGACGGCCGCAGGAGGCTTCTACCTACTCGCGACCTGGATCGCCAAAGGCGGTGTGCGGCAACCACGGACGAGCCATTTCCCGCCCGCCGTGATCTTCGGGCATTTCCTTCTTGCCGTGATCGGGTTGGTCGTCTGGATCGTGTATCTCGTCGTCGACGAGGACGCCCTCGCGTGGACAGCCTTCGTGCTGCTGCTCCCGGTTGCGCTCCTCGGTTTCACGATGCTGATCCGCTGGATCCCCGTCTACCGCGCGGCCGGGGTGAGCGCGGGGAACGGCGGGGCTTCGGCGCCGGGCTCGGCCCCGAACGGCGCGCCGGAGAAACACTTCCCGGTGGCCGCCGTCGCCGGCCACGGGACCTTCGCTGTCGTCACCGTCGTCCTGGTGCTGCTGACGGCCCTCGGCGTGGGCTGACGCCGCGCCGTCAGCTCGGCGCCGTACGCTCCCACGGCCGCAGGCGCTCCAGCTGCGCCGCCACCGACAGGATCAGCGCCTCCCCGCCGGGCGGGGCCGCGATCTGCACGCCAAGCGGGGTGCCCGACTCCGGATGGATCCCCACCGGCACGCTCGCCGCGGGCCAGCCGACCAGGTTCCACAGCGACGGGAACGGGGCATAGCGGATGTTGGCCGCGAGGTTGGACAGCCAGGACTTCTCGCTCCAGCGCAGCGCCTCGATCGGGAACCGGGCAAGCGTCGGGGTGATCACCACGTCGGAGTCGGCGAAGACCCGGCGCAACGCGGCGTCCACCTTCCGCACCTGCGCGGGGTCGACGAATCGGGTCAGCACGCGTCCGACGGCGACGTGCCTGCGGGTCCGCGGCTGCAGCAACGCCGGATCGAGTCCGGTCGCGTCGGTCGCGGCACCCCCCATCCAGCGCGCCAAGATCACCAGCGGGTTCGCCGGATAGGGCAGCCGGGCCGTCGCGAGGTGGTGGCCTGCCCCGCCCAGCACCGCGGCCGCGCTCTCCGCGCCCGCCCGCCAGTACGGATCGACCCGCACCAGCGGCAGCGGCGAACCGGTTGCCACCGCGATCCGCAGCGGACCGGGCTCGGCGACGGTCGCCAACTCAGGGCGGTCCGCCATCACCGACAGCATCAGCGCCGCGTCCCCGACCGTCGTGGCCAGCGGGCCGTTCTCGGCCATCCCGAACCAGGAGTCGACACCCAGTTCGGCTGGCACCACGCCGAGGCCGGGCTTGATGCCGACCAGCCCGCAGCAGGCGGCGGGGATCCGGATCGAGCCCATCCCGTCCGCCCCGTGCGCCGCAGGCACCATCCCGGCCGCGACCGCGGCCGCCGAACCACCGGAGGAACCGCCGGTCGTCCGGCCGGGGTTCCACGGGTTCCTGGTGACGGTGTCCGGGGTGTCGGTGCTCCCCCACAGGCACAGCTCCGGCACCGATGTGAGACCGACAACGACCGCGCCGGCCGCACGTAGGCGCGCGACCACCGGATGATCCGCGGGCGAGGGCTCGCGGGAACTCGCCCTCGAGCCGTTGCCCAGGGGATGCCCCGCCACCGGGACGTTGTCCTTGACCGCGATCGGGACACCCGCCAGCGGCAGCGCGGCGAGGTCGGAGCGCTCTCCGACCGCGTCGGCCTCGGCCAGGGCCTGCTCGGCGCGGACCGTGACGAACGCGCCCAGCCCCGGATCCCGCTCGGCGATCCGGGCCAGGGCCGCATGAACGGCGTCGCGGGGGGTCAGCGCGCCGGAGCGCACCTGCGCGGCAATGGCAGCAGCGGTCAGATCCGTGGACATGCCACGAGTATGGCCTGTCAGCCGCCGTAGACCGTGGGTTCGAGCGTTCCGATGTACGGCAGGTCGCGGTACCGCTCGGCGTAGTCGAGGCCGTAGCCGACGACGAACTCGTCGGGGATGTCGAAGCCGACGTTCGCGACCTCCACGTCCACCTTGATGGCGTCCGGCTTGCGGAGCAGGGTGACCACCTCGAGCGAGGCGGGGTTGCGGGTGCGCAGGTTGCGCATCAGCCAGGAAAGCGTGAGACCGGAGTCGATGATGTCCTCGACGATCAGCACGTGCCGTCCCGCGATGTCCTTGTCCAGGTCCTTGAGGATCCGGACGACACCGGAGGAGGAGGTCGACGAGCCGTAGGAGCTCACCGCCATGAACTCCATCTGGGTCGGGATCGGCAGGGCCCGCGCCAGGTCGGTCATGAAGAAGACCGCGCCCTTGAGGACGCCGACCAGCAGCAGGTCGCCCTCGGGTGCGCCGACCGGATAGCGCTCGGCGATGATCCCGGCCAATTCGGCGATCTTGTCCTGGATCTGTTCCTCGGAAATCAACACCGATGCGATGTCGCCTTCGTACACGGCGCGAATCCCTTCATTTCGACTGACCTGGTCATGGACGGAACTGTTCATTCACCGGTCCGGGCCGATCGCTGTCAGCCCGAGCGTTAGCCTGCCATGCCGCCGCGACAGCACCAACCTGGCTCCCGGGCGACCCCCGCCGATCGCGACGCCGCCCTGCCCGCGCCACCGCCCGATCAGGTCGTCCGCGGCCCGCAGCTGCCGGTCGGTCAGGTCCCTGGCGCCGTTCCCGAGCAGCCACAGACGCAGCACCCTGCGCCGCACCGCCGGGTGGATGTCGACCAGCTCGGCCACGTCGAGCCCGCCCACCGCATCGGCGGTGTCGACCCCGCCCGATCCGGCGTCGGCGAGCACCCGGACCGCGATCGCATCGAGCACCTCGCCGTCCTCGCGCAGCTGGTCGGCGGTGCGGGCCAGCGCCTGCGCCACACCGCCGCCGAGGATCTGTTCGAGCAGCGGCAGCGCCTCCGAGCGCAACCGCACCCGGGTGAACTCGGGACTGCGGTTGTGCGGATCCCGGTACGGGTCGAGCTCGAGCTCCTCGCAGGCCTTGGCCGTGACGCCGCGGCGCACCATGAGCAGCGGCCGACCCCATGGCGCGTCGAAGTCGCGCATGCCGGCGAGCGAGCGCGGTCCCGAGCCTCGGGCCAGCCCGAGCAGGACCGTCTCCGCCTGATCGTCGAGGGTGTGCCCGAGCAGGACCGGCCGGTCTGCCCGTGCGGCGCCGAGCGCCTCGTACCTGGCGCGGCGGGCGGCGGCCTCCAGCCCGCCGTCGCGGTCGACGCTCACCGTCAGCACCCGCGCCGATGCACAGCCGAGTGCCAGGGCGCGGGCGGCGGCCTGCTCGGCCACCGCCGCCGAGCCCTCCTGCAGCCGGTGGTCGACCACGAGGGCATGCACCGGCCCGGCCTCGGCGACCGCGGCAGCGGTCAGCGCCAGCGAGTCGGCCCCACCGGACAGGGCCACCGCGACACCCGTGCCGGCACCGTGCGCGGCGACCCAGCGCCGGACGGCGTGCCGCACCTCCAGCAACGCCGGTCCCTCGGGCAACGGCGGCCGGCTCATGCCAGGACCCGGGCGATCCAGCTCTCGGGGTCGTCGATCTCGGCGAGCAGCGGCAGGGTGTCGGGTCCGGTCCAGATCGCATTGAACTCGGCCATCCCGACCCGGCCGACGACGGCGTCGACGAAGGCCTTGCCCCGCACGTACTGGGCCATCTTGGCGTCCATCCCGAGCAGCGCGCGGACCAGCCGTTGCAGCGGGTTCACCTGCCGGGCGCGGCGGCGGTCGAACGCCCGCCGGATCGCCACCACCGACGGGACGACCGCGGGCCCGACCGCATCCATCACGTGGTCCGCGTGCCCCTCCAGCAGCGTGCCGAGCATCAGCAACCGGTCGAGGGCGGCCCGCTGCGACTCCGTCTGGGTGGCGCGAAGCAGCCCGAGCACCCCGCGGTCCTCGGGCGCGGCATCGTCGCCCCTGCGCTGACGGAGCACCGTGGTGAGCCTGCCGAGCAACTCGGCGACGGACTCGTCGCCGCCCTCGCCGATCGCGCCGACGTTGTCCCGCATGTAACCGGCCAGCCAGGGCGAGGAGGAGAACTGGACCCGATGTGTGACCTCGTGCAGGCACACCCACATCCGGAAGTCGCTCGGCACCACCTTCAACGCCCGCTCGACGCTGACCACGTTGGGCGCCACCAGCAGCAGCGTGCCGTGCTCGCCGGTGAAGGGGTCGTACTGGCCGAGGATCGCCGAGGACAGGAACGCGAGCATCGCACCCGCCTGCAACCCGGCGGGCACACCGCCGAGCAGGCCGCGGTCGGTGACCGCGTCGTCCCCGGTGAGGTTGGCCATCGATCGGGCCGCGGCGCGGACCCAGCCGGCCCGGTCCACGACCTGCGCCTCCGGGACGGGCAGCCCGTCGGCCAGGCCGGTGACGTCCCTGACCGGTCCCTCCGCACGGATCGAGGCCGCGGACAGCTCCGCGACCGCCGCTTCCGCGGAGTATCTGGTGGTACTCGGGCCGGGCTTGGTCAGCCGCACCCCGGTTCGGGAAGCCAGGTCCCAGTCGACGACGCCGGCGAATCCGCCGGATCGTGGAGAGTTCGCCGCCTCGCGGCTCACAGGCACCCGCAGGATCGCAGGGCAGACGCGATGGCGTCGAGAGCGGGGCGACTGACCTCCGGCGGTCGGTCATTGGACATCAGCGCGAAGGTCAGTACCCGGTTGTCGACGTCGGTGACGTAGCCGACGAGCGCGCTCGCGTTGGACAGCGTCCCGGTCTTGGCCCTGACCCATCCGGCGCCGCGTCGATCGCCCGAGGCGTAGCGGTCGGACAGTGTCCCGGTGGCCCCGGCCACCGGCAGGTAGTCCAGCATCGGCCGCAGCCGCTGGTCGGCGTCGCCCGCGGCGTCGGTGAGCGCCTGGTCCAGCAGCCGCGCCGGGATGCGGTTGTCCACGGACAGCCCGCTGGCGTCGTGCAGCGTCATCCCGTTGGTGTCGATGCCCGCGGAGTCGAGGGTCTGGCCGATCGCGGTGACCGCGCCCGCGAACGAGGGTTCGGTCCCGACCGCGATGGCGATCTCCCGTCCGATGGCCTCGGCGAGCACGTTGTCCGAGTGGCCCATCATCTGGGCGAGTCGGTCACGCAGGGCGGCGGATTCGACGGAGGCCAGCGGCGCCGCGCCCGGCGGCGCGATCCCGGGGGTGACCTTGGCGGGGTCGACGCCGAGTGCGGCGGCCAGCGCGCGGCCCGTGTCCAGGGACGCGGTCGCGGTGCGGGGCGACTCGTCCTCGAGCGGGTTGAGTCGCCCTCCGTCGAGCATCAGCGACTCGATGGGCGCGATGTAGCCGGCTCCGATGTCCGCGGGGAACCAGCCCTGCGCCATGGTCGGCCCGGCGTAGGCGCTCGTGTCCACCACGATGCTGTCCACCGGGGCCCCGGCGCCCCGGATCTGGGCGGCCAGATCCTCCACGCGCGGCGCGCCCGGGTAGAAGCCGGGCTGGCCCGCCGGCTGCGCGGTGAGGGTGGGATCGCCGCCACCGATCAACACGATCTGGCCGGGCACGGCGCCCTGCACCACCCTGGTGGCTACCCGGTGCTCCGGGGGCAGCGCGAGCAACGCCGCCGTCGCGGTGGCGATCTTGGTCGTCGACGCCGGGGTCATCGGAACCTCGGGACGCTGGCTCCAGAGCACGGTGCCGGTCGCCGCGTCGGACACGGCGCCGGTGAAGTTGCCGAGACCTGGGTCGGCCAACGCGGCACCGAGAGCGGCGGCGAGGGCGGCGGGATCGGGGACCGGGGCATCCGTCGGCACCGGCGCGACCTTGGGGTCGGGCAGGATCGGCGGCGGCTCCGGCATGGTGGTGGTCGCCGCGTCGGCGGAGGAGTCGCCGTCGAATCGCTGGCCGGCGAACACCGCCGCGCCCGCGCCAACGACGAGGACCAGCCCCGCGGACAGGAGGAGCCGGACCCGCTTGCGCCGTCGCGCCGCCAAGGACCCCAGCTTCCGGTCCTTGGATCCGAGCTTTGCCAACACCCCTCCGTTTGTTTTCCGGCCCGCCGCTGCGCCGCAGGTCCGTCTATTGCCTCCACATTATCCCGGACGGGCTACCCTGACCCCGCACCATCCACCGAGACAAAGCGAGGAAGAGGCGTGGAGTTCGACGTCACCATCGAGATCCCCAAGGGTCAGCGCAACAAGTACGAGGTCGATCACGAGACCGGCCGCGTCAAGCTGGACCGCTACCTCTACACCTCCTTCGGCTACCCCGCCGACTACGGCTACATCGAGAACACCCTCGGCGAGGACGGCGACCCGCTCGACGCGATGGTGCTGCTGCCCGAGTCGGTCTTCCCCGGCGTGATCGTCGAGGCCCGCCCCGTCGGCATGTTCAAGATGGTCGACGAGGCCGGCGGCGACGACAAGGTGCTGTGCGTGCCCGCCGGCGACCCGCGCTGGGATCACATCCAGGATCTCGCCGACGTCTCGCAGTTCGAGCTGGACGCGATCAAGCACTTCTTCGTGCACTACAAGGACCTCGAGCCGAACAAGCACGTCACCGGCGCCGACTGGGTCGGCCGCGCGGAGGCCGAAAAGGTCATCACCGAGGCCGTCGAGCGGCTGAAGGCCAACGGCGGCCACTGAGCTGAGGGTCCTCTGGACCACTGAATCACCGAAAGTGTGGGATCCCACCCGGTTTCCGGGCGGGATCCCACACTTTTCTCGTCGTAGGCCTTCACTAGGATTCCCGAGGTGAACGGATACGACGATCTCGACCACCTCGACACCTCGGCGCTGCCGCCCCGCCAGCAGCGGATTCTGGCCGTCATCCGGGACTTCGTGGTCGAGAAGGGGTATTCGCCCAGCACCCGGCAGATCGGGGACGCGGTGGGCCTGCGGTCCCCATCGACGGTGTCGAAGCACCTGAAGAGCCTGGAGGAGAACGGCTTTCTGCGGCGCGGCGACTCGGTGTCGCGGCCGATCGACGTGCGCCTGTTCCTCCGGGGATCGACGACGCGGGAATCGGCGAAGGACTCGGTGCAGGTGCCCGTGGTCGGTGACATCGCGGCAGGCACCCCGATCCTCGCCGAGCAGCACGCCGACGACATGCTGACCGTGCCGCGCGAACTGGTCGGATCCGGCACGGTGTTCGGCCTGCGCGTGCGCGGCGATTCGATGGTCGACGCCGCGATCCTCGACGGCGACATCGTGATGGTTCGGCAACAGCACGAGGCACATTCGGGCCAGATCGTCGCCGCGATGATCGACGGCGAGGCCACCGTCAAGGTGTACCGGCGCCGGAACGGGCACACCTATCTCGAACCGCGTAACCCTGCCTACCAGGTCCTCGACGGCGACGAAGCCGTGGTGCTTGGCAAGGTCGTCTCGGTGATGCGCCGAGTCTGAACGACGCACTTGAGTGGTCTCGCCCGGCAGCCGGGCGAGACCACTCATGCACGTTTCGGCCTATTCCTCGCCGTCGCCGTTCTCCTTGCGGGCGGCCGCCGAGGCCGCCAGTCCCCCTGCCGTGCGCAGCGGGACCTCCTTCCAGAAGAAGACCAGCACCAGTCCGACCAACGCCACGCCGGTCACGGACAGGAACACCGTCGACATCGACTCGGAGAACCCGACCTTGAACGGCTGGGCCAGCACCGGGCTGAGCTGCTGGATGATCGAGCTGTCCTCGAGGACCCGACCGGCCGAGGTGACGTCCTGGCTCGCCAACCCGGTCGACAGCGCGACATCGGCAGGGTTGGCGCTGTGCAGCCCGTCCACGACCGCCTGCTGGAAGGCCGGATCCTTGGCGGCCGAACGCAGCTCGTCGCTGATGTTCGGGGTCAGCTGCGTGAACAGGATCGACAGGAACACCGCGACGCCGAGGGTGCCGCCGATCTGGCGGAAGAAGGTCGCGGCCGCCGTCGACACCCCCATGTCCTGCGGGGGCAGCGCGTTCTGGATCGCCAACGTCAACGGCTGCATCAGGTTGCCCAGACCGAAGCCGGTGATCGCCATGAAGACCATGACCAGCGGCAGCGGCGAATCCGCGTGCACGAAGTGCAGCAGGAACATACCGAGGGTGAGCAGCGAGGCGCCGATCAGCGGGTAGGCCCGGTAGTGCCCCGTCTTGGAGATCCGCTGACCCGAGATGATCGAGCCCGCCATGAGTCCGAGCACCATCGGCAGCATCTGCATGCCCGCCAACGTGGGGCTCGACCCGCGGACCACCTGCAGGTACTGCGGCAGCAACGTGATGCCACCGAACATCGCGGCCCCGACGACGATCGAGATGACCACGCCCATCGCGAAGGTGGAGTTGCGGAACATCCGCAGCGGGATCAGTGCGGCGTCGCGCATCCCGCGTTCCACCAAGATGAACCCGAGCACGCCGAGCACGCCGATGACGTAGCAGGCGATCGAAAGGTTACTGCCCCAGCCCCATTCGCGTCCCTGCTCGGCGACCACCAGCAGCGGGACGATGCCGATCGCGAGGACGAGCGCGCCCCACCAGTCGATCCGCACCCCGGGACGGCGGACCTTCGGCAGGTGCAGCACCTTCGAGACGACCGCCAGCGCGAACACGCCGATCGGGACGTTGACCAGGAAAACCCAACGCCAGCCGTCGATTCCGAGGATGGTCTCCTGGCCGGCCAGCAGGCCGCCGAGCACCGGCCCCAGCACGCTGGACGTGCCGAAGACCGCGAGGAAGTAACCCTGATACTTGGCGCGTTCGCGCGGACCGACGATGTCGCCGAGGATGGCGAGCGCCAACGACATCAACCCGCCCGCGCCGAGGCCCTGGAAGGCGCGGAACGCGGCCAGCGCGTACATCGACTGGGCGAGGGTGCACAGCAGCGAGCCGAGCACGAAGATGACGATCGCGGCCATGAAGAACGGCTTTCGGCCGTACATGTCGGACAACTTGCCGTACAGCGGGGTGGAGAGCGTGGCGGTGATCAGGTATGCGGTGGTCACCCAGGCCTGCAGCGCGTAACCCTGCAGGTCGTCGGCGATCGTCCGGATCGCCGTCGAGACGATGGTCTGGTCGAGCGAGGCCAGGAACATGCCAAGCATCAGTCCGCTCAGGATGACCAGGATCTCGCGATGGCTGAACTCCCCGGCGGCAGGTGCGGGGGCGGGGGCGGTGTGTTCGGGCGATTTGGTCATCGGACACCCCGCTCCGCATCAGAGTCGCTCCGCAGGCTCCGCTCGGCGACACTCTCGCTCGGCAGGCTCCGCTCGGGTGTGAACAGTGGACGCATCCGCTCGTAGTCCGTCACGAACCGGTCCATCAGGCGCGCGAAGTCCTGCAGGTCCTCGATGGACCATTCGTCGAGCATCATCCCGAGCCGCTCGTTGCGCAGGGCGCGGATCCGGCCCGCGGCGGCCCGTCCTGACTCGGTGACGGCGAGCACGCTGGCCCTGCCGTCTGTGGGGTCGGCCTGGCGCTGCACGTGCCCGCGTTCGACGAGCTGCGCCACCTGGCGACTGACGGTCGACGGGTCGGTGTACATCGATTCCGCGAGCGCGCCCGACCGCATCGGGCCGTCCTTGAGCAGGCGGAACAGGCAGCCATAGGCCGCCGGGTCGATCCCGTCGGTGGACTTCGCGTGGGCGATGGTCCGCTCCCGCACCCGCTGCAGCCGAACCAGGAAATTGCCGATCTCGTCGGCGTATGGCTCGATCTCGTCTCGCATCCCGCGCCCCAATGCTTGCGTCACTCAACTAGTTTCTGGCCGCAAGTATGTGACGGGGCCACGCCGTTGGGCAAGCGACAAATGACGAGAACCCCCGTCCGGTTCGGCCGGACGAGGGTTCCCACAAACGGAGGGGAGGGAGGTCAGCGACCCTGGAAGTCCGGGGTGCGCTTCTGGAACACCGCGGCCATGGCCTCGCCGATGTCCTCGGAGGCGAGGAATGCCGCATTCCAGGCCGCCACGTACCGCAGGCTGTCGTCCACGCCCGCCGAACGGCGGTGATCGAGCACGTCCTTGATGCCGTGCACCACCAGCGGCGGGTTCGCGGCGATCTCGGCGGCGGTGACGTGTGCGGCCGCCAGGACAGCGTCGGCATCGGCGAACACGTCGTTGACCAGGCCGATCTTCTCGGCCCGCGCCGCGTCGATGTCCTTGCCGGTGAGCGCGAGCTCACGCAGGTGGCCGTCGCCGATGATCGCGGGCAGCCGGGCGAGGGTGCCCATGTCCGCGACGATCGCGACCTTCACCTCGCGGATGCTGAACTTCGCGTCCGCGCTCGCGTAACGGATGTCGGCCGCGGTGACGAGGTCGACGGCGCCACCGATGCACCAGCCCTGGATGGCCGCGACGACCGGCTTGCGGCAGTCGGCCACGGCGTTGATCGAGCGCTGCATCTGCTTGATGTCCTCGTGGAAGGCGGTCCGCGGTGCGGCCTGTGCCTTGTCGCCGAGGACCGGCGCCATCATCGGGGCCATCGCCGCGAGGTCGAGGCCGAAGGAGAAGTGCTTGCCGGCTCCGGCGAGGACCACGGCCCGCACCTCGGGGTCGGCGTCCAGCTCGGCGAAGATCAGCGGCAGCTCGCGCCAGAAATCGGGACCCTGCGCGTTGCCCTTGCCGGGCCCGATGAGGGTCACCTGCGCGACGCGGTCCTTGCGCTCGACGGTGAAGGCATTCCAGGTCTGCTCGGTCATTACTCAAGAGTAACAATCCCCGGCGGCGCACGTTAAGGCTGCGCAAACTCCACCCGCGGGGTCTTTTCCGGGGTCAGACTGAAGCGCAGAATCGGCTTTCAGGAGCCGGGCGAGATCGGAGATGCCATGTTGATGCATCAGGGGATCGGACTCGACAGGTTCAACGCGCTGTCCGAGCGGGGCGCGGTGCACGCGCTGTTCGAGTGCTGCTGCTCGGCGACCTGGGCCAGGCATGTCGCGGAGGGCAGGCCGTACGGATCGCACCGCGAGCTGCTCACCGCGGCGGACTCCGAGCTGTTCGAGCTGTCCGAGGCGGACATCGACCAGGCGCTGGAGTGTCACCCCGGCATCGGCCGCCGGGCCCAGACCACGGCCTCGAGCCAGGAGCAGTGCGCGGTCTGGGCGCCCGACGAGGCCACCATGTCCGCGGTACTGGAGGCGACGGCGCGCTACGAGGAGAAATTCGGCCACGTCTACCTGTGGTGTGCCGCCGGTCGCGAGGCGACGGACCTGCTCGACGACCTGGCCCACCGGCTGGACAACTCCCCCGACGCCGAGCAGAAGACCATGCTCGGTGAGCTCGCGAAGATCAACCGGAGCCGGATCGAGCGGATGCTCGGTCCGGAGGGCGGCTACCTCGACTACTGACGCGCGGGCACCGCGCTCAGCCCGACCCTCGTCGCGAACACGGCCGCCGCCGTCCGATTCGGCGAGCCGGTCTTTCGCAGGATGTTCTCGACGTGGGTCGCCACGGTGGCGGCGCCGACGCCGAGGGCGGCGGCGATCTGGGCATTCGATCGCCCGCCCGAGACGAGTACCAGCACCTCCAGCTCGCGCAGGGTCAACTCGGCGGGGGCCTCGACGCCGCGGTACCGGACCAGGGTGCCCGCCCGGACCGACTCCAGGCGCACCCGGAACACCTCCCCGTCGACGATCAGGATCCGGAACTCCGCGCCGGCCGCGCACTGATCCCGCCACGGCTCCCCCGCGCCGAGCAGACGCGGCGAGGCGCCCGCGGTGACCGGCCACGGCCGACCCGCGGCGTCCACCACGAAGGCCTCCTCGCCGGGCTCGACGCGAACCCGGCCGCCCTCTGCGCTTGCCAGCGGATCGATGGACTCCGCCAGCGTCTCCGCCAGCAGGGAGACCAGCGCGAGCGACTGGTCGTCCACGCCGTCCTCCGCGTAGGTGCTCAGGTTCAGCATCCCCACGTACCGCCCGTCCGGGGAGAACAGGCAATGGCTGAGCCCGTCCCGGTATCCGTGCACCCCGATGACATCGTCGAAGATCGCCCCATGCCTGCGGCCGGGCTCGATGTCGTGCAGCCGCAGCGGGATCCGGTGCTGCTGCAGATCGGCGAACAGGGGCAGATCCTGCATCCGCTGGTTCAGTGTCCTGGCCGCCTCCGGCGAATAGCCGAAGCTGGCCGACGTCAGATGCTGCCGCCGCATCGGGTCCCAACGGGAGAGCGCCGCGTGATCGTGCGGGACCGCGGCGCGCAATGCGAACAGCAACCGGCCCGCCTCCGGAGCCCGCGCGCCCGCGCCGACCTCCGCGCGCAGACGCACGGCGGCTCCCAGACGCTCACGCGCGGACGACGCACTCATGGCAGGAGTATGCCCCGCCCCCGGCCGCGCCCACCGCGATTCACGCCTCCGCAAAACGACGGAGGCCGAGAACGCCGGCACGCCATACCGTCCGCGGAACCCACACCACCACGAGGAGGACCGTATGGACATCGGTGAATACGCGGCACAGGACGCGACGGGCCTTGCGGCCCTGATCCGCGACCGGCAGGTCAGCGCGGCAGAGGTCGCGGCGGCCGCAGGACAGGCGCTCGACAAGATCGATCCGCAGTTGTCCGCGATCGCCGGCGAGCGGTACGAGGCCCCGCTCGGCTTCGACGAGACGGGGGTCTTCGCGGGAGTTCCGTTCGCGATCAAGGACCTCATCGTGCATGCGGCGGGCGTCCCGGCCCGCAGCGGCAGCAGGTTGTTCGGCCCGGGTGTCGTCTATCCGTACGACACCCACTTGATGGCCCGCTTCCGCCGGGCCGGCCTGGCCACGATGGCGACGACCACCTCGCCCGAGTTCGGCTTCAACGCCACCACGGAGGCGCTGGCCTACGGCGGGCCGACCCGCAATCCGTGGGATCTCACCCGTAGCGCGGGCGGCTCCAGCGGAGGTTCGGCCGCGCTGGTCGCCGCGGGCGCACTGCCGATGGCGCACGCCAACGACGGCGGCGGGTCGATCCGGATCCCGGCAGCGGCCTGCGGGGCCGTCGGCCTCAAACCGAGCCGGGGTCGGATCACCGCGGGGCCGGACTTCGCCGATCCACTCATGGGTCTCGGCGTCGAGTTCGCGATCACCAGGAGCGTGCGCGACTGCGCAGCGCTGTTCGACGCCGTGCACGGCTCCGAGCCGGGCGACCGCTACCTCTTCCCCGCACCGGAACGGCCCTTCGCCGAGCTGGCGCGGACCGGATCTCGGCGGCTCCGGATCGCCTTCACCACGAGCCCCGCCGACCCGGACCGCGCGGTGGACCCGGAGAGTGTGGCCGCGGTCCAGATGGTCGCGCAGCAGTTGTCGGAGCTGGGCCACGAGGTGCACGAGGCCGCGCCGTCGATCGACTCCGTGGCGTTCGACCGCGCAAACCTCGACGCCTGGTGCAGCTTCCTCGGCGATGCCGTGACGGGTGCCGCGGCTCAGCTGGGCCTGACCCCCGGACGGGAACACCTCGAGGCGACCACCCTCGCGTGCGTGGAGCATGGAAAGACGCTGTCCGCCTTCGACATCTACGCCGCCGAGCGGGTGTTCAACACCGTGACGCGAGAGGTCGCACGGTTCCTCACCGGGTTCGATGTTCTGCTGACGCCCACGACGAGCCGACCGACCATCCCGCTCGGCCGCCTCGACGCCGACGACCCCGCGCTGGACGCACGCGGCTGGTACGACCGGATCTTCGAGTACGCCTCGTTCACGGCGCTGTTCAACGCGACCGGGCACCCCGCCATCTCGCTCCCGCTCGCCCAGTCGACGCAGGGCTGGCCGATCGGCATGCAGTTCGTCGGCCGGTACGGCGACGAGGGGACGCTGCTGGCGCTGGCGGGCGACCTCGAGCGGGCGATGCCCTGGGCCGGCCGGCGCCCGCCGGTATCGGTGTACTGACCGCCCCACCGCGGTTGAGTGACCCCGTGAGGGGCCCGCTCAACCGCGGGTGGCGCTCGCGATCGCCCCGGCGAACAGCTCGGACACGGCCGTCTGAACAGCGCGCCGGTCGACCTGCTCGGGGTCGACCGCGTGCTCGAGCATCAGCCCGGAGATCAGCGCCATCAGCGTGATCGCGGTGTTGCGGGCGTCGAGGCGCCGCCCGACGCCCCAATCCGATGCCCGCTCGGCGATGAGTTCCTCGAGCTGGCCGCGCAGGTGCCGCCGCTCGCGCAGGTAGGCCTGCGCGATCTTCGGGTCCCTTGCGGCCTGCAGGCCGAACTCGAGCACGAGCAACGCCCAGCCGGGGTCGGAGACCAGCCAGGAGCTGATCGTCTCGCCGCCCCGCCCCGCGGCGGCGGTCGGACTGAGCCCCGCGATCTCGGCGAGCACCCGCCCGGCCAGCTCGAGGGACCGCTGCGCGAACAGCTCCGCGAACAGGTCCTGCTTGGACTCGAAGTTCGAGTACACCGCGCCCTTGGTGAACCCCGCCCTGCGGGCGATGTCCGCCAGCGTGGCCGCGGCGAAGCCGTTCTCGACGAACTCCTCGGCGGCCGCGTCGATCAGCCGTTGGCGCACCACGTCGCGTCCCGGCCGGGCGAGCGGGCCCGGCGGTGACGCAGCTCTCCCTTGACCTACCTCGTTCACGATACCTACGGTATTCAATACCGAGAGTATCGGCAAGGACGCGCCGCGAGAGCAAGGAAGCCATGACGACCACCACCACCACCGAACCGCACCGGTCCACCAGCCCGACCGACCGTTACAGCCCGCGGCAGATCATGGTCGCGGTGGTCCTTGGCGTGCTGCTGCTGCAGCTCGGCTTCATCACCAGCTACGTGGCCGCGTTCCACCAGCCGACCCCGCGCGACATCCCGATCGCGGTGGTCACCGAGTCCGGACTGCCCGACGGCATCGGCCAGCAGGTCACCGACGAGCTCAACGGCATCGACGGCCACCCGGTCGAGGCGCGCACGGCGGCGAACACCTACGAGGCGCGCTCGCTGATCCGGGACCGCGAGATCATGGGCGCCTACGTCATCAGCCCCGCCGGCACCGACACCCTCATCACCGCCAACGCCGCGGGCAGCTCGGCCGCGACCGCGCTCGAGGGCATCTTCACCGAGGTCGACACCGTCAAGCACCGCACGTTCGTCGTCCGCGACGAGGTGCCGGTCGCGGTGCACGACAACCGCGGCCTGTCCGGCTTCTACCTCTCGCTCGGCTGGGTGGTGGGCGGCTACCTGCTCGCCGCCGCCATCGGACTGCTCATCGGTGCACCGAGCACCCTGCGCGAGGCGGGCAAGCACATCGCGATCATGGCCGGATACGCCGCGGTCTCGGGATTCCTCGGCGCGCTCATCACCACGCACCTGCTCGGCACCTTCACCGGCCACCTGCTGCCGCTCTCACTCCTGGGCGCGGGGGTGGTCTTCGCGACGGGCATCTTCACCATGGGGCTACGGGCGGCCGTCGGGATCCTGGCAGTGCCGCTGGCGATCCTGATCTTCGTCGTGCTCGGGAACCCGAGCGCAGGAGGCGCTTTCGGTTCCAATGTGCTGCCGGGCTTCTACGCCGCCATCGGGCGCTGGATCACCCCGGGGGCAGGCACCGAGGGGGTGCGGTCGATCGTCTACTTCCAGGGCACCGGAGTCGGCCAGCCGATCGTCACGCTCGCCATCTACACCGTGGTGGGGGTCGCACTGATGCTCGGCTTCGCCGCCAGAACCAGCAGGCGCGCACCCGCAACGGCGTGAGTGCCGCGACACGTCGGCCCGGATGCCGTGCGCGGCCGCCGCGCCGGTCCTACTGTGGGGCATGGCCAGGCTCCTGCACCCGAACGCCGCCCACGTCGCGCGCGTCCTGATCTCCCGTGGCCATCACGGCGTGGTGGTCACCCAGGACGAGTCGACCCACACCGCGGAGGCGGCCGCCGCCGCGCTGGGGGTCGACGTCGGCGCGATCACGAAGTCGCTGGTGTTCCTGCTCGACGACGACCCCATCCTGCTGCTGGTCTCCGGCGCGCACAGGGTCGACATCGAGCACACCGGCAAGCGACTCGAGGGCACCCTGACCCGGGCACCCGCCGACACGGTCCGGGAGGTGACGGGCCAGCCGATCGGCGGCGTCGCCCCGGTGGGGCACCCGACGAACCTGCCCACCTACGTGGACGCGGCGCTCGCGCAGTACCCCGAGCTGTGGGCGGCGGCCGGCCATCCCGCGACCGTGTTCCGCACCACCTTCTCCGAGTTGCTCCGCATCACGGCCGGGCTGGCCATCGACGTCGACTGACCCGGGTCTTATAGTGGGCGAAACAGATCCCTGGAGGCGAAGTGACTGACGGAGTGTGGAGCCGCCGACACGTCGACCTGTGCCGCACCTCCGCGAGCCGGTGTCCGCGCTGATCCGACTCGTCGGCACGCACCCCTAGTGCGTGCTTCTCACGCAGCCGAAGATCCGGAGAATCCGTTGTCACAGCCACTCGAGAACCTGCCCAACGCGGCCACCCCCGAGGACCCGATCGGCATCACCGCCGACCAGTATCGGGCGGCGATGCGCCGTTACCCGGCGGGCGTCACCATCGTCACGCTCGACGCCGGGGCGGGCCCGGTCGGCTTCACCGCCACCTCCTTCGCATCGATCTCGCTGGACCCGCCGCTGGTCTCGTTCAACATCGCGCACAACTCCTCGAGCATCAAGGCGCTGCACGCAGCGGACTCGCTGGTGATCCACCTGCTCGGCGAACACCAGCAGCACCTCGCCCAGCGCTTCTCGCGCAGCGCCGACCAGCGCTTCGCCGACGAATCGCTGTGGAAGCGCCTCGAAACCGGCGAGCCGGTGCTGCACGGCACACCGATCTGGTTGCGCACCACCGTCCACCAGCTCATCCCGATCGGCGACCACACGCTGGTGATCGGGCTGGTCACGCGCGTGCACGACGAGGACGACGCGGAGGCGGCAGCGGCTCCCCTGCTGTACCACGACGGCCGGTACTTCCGTCCGACCCCGCTCGGCGAATGATCCCGGCGGCGAACACCACCATGCCCACCTCCACCGTCCTCTCCCCCGTTCGGAGTGAGTGTCGCAGCTGTCGTTGACCACGACCGGCGCACACCAACACACTCGAAATTGGGAGTTACCCATGGTTGATTCCGCACTGGGACAGCGGGATTCGAATCCCGACCTGATCCTCACCCTGCAGTTCAGCAATACCGGATCCACCGACCGGCAGCAGCTGGTCGCCCTCGCCAACGCACTCCGCGCGACCGCGCAGGAGCTCCTCCCCGGCGTCAGCACCCGGGCCCGGATGGACACCGCGCCTGCGCCTGCCGCCGCTCTCCCGAAGCCGACGGCCATCGACGCTCCGCTGGTCATCGACCTCCCGGCCCGGCAGGTGTTCACCCGCGGCGAGCCGGTCTCGTTGAGCCACACCGAATTCGAGATCTTGTCCCACCTGGCCCGGCGGCCGCGGGTGGTGGTCTCCAGGCGTCGGCTGCTCGAGCTGAGCGGCACCCTCGGCGAGCGGGAACGGGCGGGGCGCAGCGTGGACGTCCACGTCTCCCGGGTCCGGATGAAGCTCGGGCGCTACGGCTGGCTGGTGTCCACCGTCCGCGGCACCGGCTACCGCTTCGATCCCGACCCCCGGGTCCGCATCATCACCGAAACCGCGGCGGCCTGACCGACGAACGGCGGGAGCCATCGACCGGTGCGACCGGACGATGGCTCCCGCCGTCGGATACCCGCTATGACGCGAGAATGCTTCTGCCAGAGGTCAACCCGAACTGCCCGAGCACCTCGCCGAGCGCCGCCGACGGGCGGGTGACGCCGCGCTCGTGCAGCAGTGGCAGCACGTCGTCCACCACGCGGTCGAGCACTCGGGGCAGGACCAGCGGCAGCAGGGTCACCCCGTCGGCGACCCCCGCCGCGCGGATGTCGGCGATGAGCCCGGCCAGGCCCGATGCCGTCCCGACATAGGAGATCGAATCGGGCACCCGGACACCCCGGAGCCCACCGTCGAGCAGCGCCAGTTCCCTTCGCGCGGAACGTGAATCATCGCCGAGGAGCACCTCGACGTCGAGCAGCACGGTGACCGAGTCCGGGTCCCGGCCATCGGCCGCGGCGTCCGCCCGGATCCGGTCACGCTGTTGCTGCGCCCCGCGGAGGTCGTGCGCTCGGATGCGGACGACGGTGCCGGGAATCGCGGCGAGATCGAGCTGCGCGTCGGGGTCCGCGGGTGCGGTCAGGTCTACCCAGTAGTCGGTGAGCCCGAGCGGGATCCGGAAGTCGGTGTGCGCCGCGGACGCGGGGTGGTGACCGGCGCCGGACAATTCGACCGCGACGTGCAGCGGCCGGGTACGGAAAGACGAATCGATGGACATGGGTCTCCTCGAGAGATGCGTGCGAGCTGATGAGCTGGGGGCGAGCTCAGCCCAGACACATGCCCGACGCGGTACGGCAGAGATCCACATGCCGACGGCACCACCGGGCGTCAGTCGCCACGGTCGTCACGGGTGCCATGGCGCGAGTTTACCCGGCGAGGCCGATGGCGGGGCGGCGGCCGTCCACCAGTTCCCGCAGCGCCGCGACCAGCCGGTCCACATCGGTGGCGTGGCTGCCAAGGCCGAGGCTCGCCCGGACCGCGCCGTCCGGCCTGCCGAGCCGGGCCAGCAGCGGGTGCGCGCAGAACCGGCCGTCGCGGACCCCGATGCCGTGCCGGTCCGAGAGGTAGCTCGCCACCTCGCGGGGCGCGAATCCGTCGACGGCAAAGGTGACTATGCCGACCGAATCCGGCGAGTCGGACCAGATCCGGAGCAGCTCGACGCCGTCGATGCCGCGCAGCCCGTCGACGAGCCGAGCGCACAGGGCACGCTCGTGCAGCTCGGACGCCTCCTCGTCGAGGCCTGCCAATGCCGTGCAGGCCGCGGCCAGCGCCGCGACGCCGAGCACGTTGGGGGTGCCTGCCTCGTGCCGCTGCGGGGCCTGCGCCCAGTCGACGCCCTCCGCCGAGACGTCGCGGGTGGCGCCGCCGCCGACCAGGTACGGCTCGGCGGCATCCAGCCAGTCCCGCCTGCCGATGAGCGCGCCCGCCCCGAACGGCGCGTACAGCTTGTGACCCGAGAAGGCCAGGTAGTCGACGCCGAGCGCGGCGATGTCCACCCGCCGGTGCGGCAGCAACTGGGCGCCGTCGACGAGGATCCGCGCCCCGCAGGCGTGCGCGACCTCGGCGAGCCGGGCGATCGGCAGTACCTCGCCGGTCACGTTGGAGGCGCCGGTGACGGCGAGCAGCGCGGCAGGCTTGCTGCACAGTTCGGCGACGATCCGCTCCACCGTCTCGGCTACGGTGTCCGCGGACCGGACGACCCGCGCCCCGTTCTTCTTCCAGGGCAACAGATTTGCGTGGTGCTCGATGTCGAGGACGACGGTCTCACCGGGCACACAGCCGGCGAGCAGGTTCAGCGAGTCGGTGGTGTTCCTGGTGAACACCACCACGTCGTCGGACCGGGCCCCGACGAACCCGGCGACCACGTCGCGGGCTCCCTCGTAGCTGGCGGTGGACACCTGCGAGGCATACCCGGCACCCCGGTGCACGCTGGCGTAGTACGGCAGCAACTCCTGCACCCGCGCGGTGACCTGAGCCAACGCCGGCGCGCTGGCCGCGTAGTCGAAGTTCGCGTAGGTGCAGGTCCCGCCGCCGGAAAGCGGGACGGTCAGGTCGGCCCCGGAGACCTCGGCGAACGGCCGGTCGGTGCAACGCTCGTCGGAGCGAACGGCGGTGGCGGTGGCGGTGGCGGTGAGAACAGCAGTCATCAGACATCCCTCGGTTTCAGGGACCCGTGTCCTTGTGGAAGACAACGAGCCCGCGCTTGCCGGGTCCGGTGTTGGACCACAGCCAGGTCGTCACCCGGGGCACCCCACCGCGGTGGAGGGTTGCCGGCCAGCAAGCCGGGGCTATCTGCTGGCACTCATGACCTACGGCGAGGATGGCAGTTCGGTCCGCGGGTTGTCAACAGCAAGGACCGGCTCGCGTGATCCGCGAGCCGGCCCCTGACGCCCGATGGCTTCTTCTGTTTCGTATGGAATACCGTGGTGTGCAGCCCCTTTGGTTCAGATCAGATAGGCCGCGAGGGACAACACCGGCACGGTGGGAGCCACCCCGACGCACGGCACCCCCAGCGCGCGCACGTGCTGCACCGCCGCCGCGTCTGCGGCCGAGCAGATCCCGTCGAGCACGTCCTCGGTGGCGATCGCGACGAGCAGGTCGTCGCCGAGCGTCCGCGTGGACTCCAGACCGTGCGCCGCGACCCACCGCTCGGCCTCGACGAAGGCCGCCGGGGTTCCGATGAACAGAACCCTCCGGAGCTGCAGCGGCGCCTGTGTTGTCGTCATGCGATTCCCTTTCCTGGGGTTCGGGTACGCAATCAACTCTCGTCGGGGGCGCCGCTCGTGTCTGTCCGCCGATCGGCGGGTCCGCCGGTGGAACCTCGGGTCCACCGATCGGTGGACAACTGAGCGCTACGTCACACAAGTGACCCGCGTCACCCCCGCCTACTGATCACTGCGATCAGCCAGAAATCTCACTATTGACTGTTCTGCCAGCCATATCGACTGTAGTGGCGACACACAGCGCACCTCGACACTGCTCTGAGCGCCACCCAGCCCAGCTATCGGAAGGACGTCAACGATGACCACCCTGGAAGCCCGACCCGTCACCCGCACCCCGCACGGCGGTTTCGACCACGAACACGTCGCCCTCGAGGCCGGTGCGCGCTCGGGCCTCCCGATCACCGTCGCCGTGCACTCCACCCGGCTGGGACCCGCGCTCGGCGGCTGCCGGGTGTGGCAGTACCCGAACTGGCAGGACGGCATGCAGGACGCGCTCCGGTTGTCCGCCGCGATGACCCTCAAGTGTGCGGTCGCGGGCCTGGACACCGGCGGCGGCAAGTCCGTCATCGCCCTGGCGCCGGGCGAGGTCCTCGACGGGGACCGGCGCCGCGCGGCCATGCTCGACCTGGCCGACATCGTCGACGGGCTCGGCGGCAGTTACCGGACCGCCGAGGACGTCGGCACCAGCGCGGCCGACATGCAGATCGTCCGGGAACGGACCGCGCACGTCTTCGGCCTGCCCACCGCCACGGGCGGAATCGGCGAACCGGCCGAGCCCACCGCGGTCGGCGTCTACTCCGCCCTGCGCGCGACGGTCGATCGGGCCTTCCCCGGCGCCGGCCTCGCGGGCCTGAGGGTCACGATCAGCGGGCTCGGACAGGTCGGCTCTCGGCTGGCACGCACGCTCGCCGCGGAGGGCGCGGTCCTCACGGTGAGCGACATCGATCTCGGCAAGCGGGCGCTGGCCGAGGAGATCGGCGCCAAGTGGGTCCGGCCCGAGGACGCCCCATTCGTGCCCGCGGACCTCTTCGTCCCTGCCGGTGTCGGCGGTGTGCTCACCGACGAGGTGATCGACGGACTCGACTGCCGCGCGGTCGTGGGTCCGGCCAACAACCAGCTCGCGCGCCCGGACGGCGCGGATCGCCTGGCCGCCATGGGGATCCTGTGGGCACCCGACTTCGTCGCCAACGCGGGCGGCGCCCTGTTCGCGATCCTGGCCGACGGCGAGAACCGGGGCTACGACGAGGTCCTGGCCCGGGTGAATCTCATCGGCAGCACCCTCGGCGAGCTGTTCGACCGGGCCGAGCGCGCGGGCATCACCCCGCTGGCCGCCGCACACGCGGCCGCGGACGAGCGACTCGGTCGCGGCTGAGCGCATCTCCGGGCGTGGTGGCGCGGTCGGCCGTAGGGTCGGGCACGAGGACCGCGCCGCAACGTCTGGAGAAGCCATGCCCGAATCCGAGCCGCCCGAATCCCACCGACGGGACCCCGGCCCGGTCATCGAGGCCGGGCGCGCGGCCCGGCGGCCGCTCGTGAAGCCGCGGTTCGGGGTGGCGGACCTGCCCGACCAACGCGGCCGGACGATCATGGTCACCGGCGCGAACAACGGTCTCGGGCTGCAGGCCGTGACCACGCTCGCGGGCGCGGGCGCCCGAGTGGTGCTGGCCTGCCGCGACCTCGAGCGCGCCGCGAGCGCGCTGGAATCGGTCCGGGCGGCGGGTCGCGCCGCCGGATCCGCCGCCGAACACGAGCTGGTCCGGCTCGACCTGTCGGACCTGGCCTCGGTGCGGGCGGCGGCCGCCGAGACCGCGGCGGCCGTGGGGTCCGTCGACGTGCTCATCAACAACGCCGGGGTGATGGCGATCCCGAAGGGCACGACGGCCGACGGGTTCGAGACCCAGTTCGGCACCAACCATCTCGGCCATTTCGCGCTGACCGACGCGATGCTGCCGCTGCTCCTGCGGGCCGAGGCACCGCGGGTGGTCACCCTGGCGAGCATCGCGCATTACGGCGGGACCATCGACCTCGAGGACCCGAACTTCGACCGACGCCCGTACGAGCGCATGGCCGCGTACCGGCAGTCCAAGCTCGCGAACCTGATCTTCAGCGCCGAGCTCGCCCGGCGGGCCGCGGCCGCGGGTAGCCCGCTGATCTCGATCGGCGCGCACCCCGGTGTGGCCGCGACCAACCTCTTCGACTCGATGCTGCCGCCGATCCCCGGACTCGCGTCGCTCACCCGGCTGGGCATGCGGATCGTCGTCAACAGCGAGGCCGACGGCGCGCTGAGCCAGCTCTACGGCGCGACGATGCCCGACGTCGAGAACGGCGACTACCTGGGCCCAGAGGGTCTGCGCGGCATGCGCGGACCCGTGACCCGGTGCGGTCGCAGCCAGAGCGCGCGGGATCCCGAGCTGGCGCGGGAACTGTGGGAGCTGTCCGTCGAGATGACCGGTGCCGACTTCGCGGCGCTGCGCCCATGACGCCGATTTGATTCGCGTCCTGATCCGCGGTTTCCTGTCGCCATGACCGCCGCCACCCTGCTCAGCTTCGCGGGCGTCTGCCTGCTGCTCGCGCTCATGCCGGGACCCGACTCGTTCCTGGTGCTCCGCTACAGCATCGGCGGCATCCGCCCTGGCGTCGCCGCGGCCATCGGGGTGGCCATCGGCAGCCTGTTCTGGGCGGTGGTGGTGGCCCTCGGCGTCGCGGCACTGCTCGAGCAGTCCGCGTCCGCCTACCGGGTCGTCAAGATCGCGGGCGGGCTGTACCTGCTCTACCTCGGGGTCCGCGCCCTGCTCCGGCGGCGGGCGGCAGGACCCGCGGCGACGGGACCGGTCGCGGCCTCGACCGGATCCGCGTTCGGCGCCGGGATGCTCTCGTGCGCCCTGAACCCGAAGATGGGCCTGTTCTATCTCGCCGTCGTCCCGCAGTTCCTCGACCAGGTGACCTTCGGCTCGGCGATGACCCTCGGGGCGGTCGAGGCCGTCGTGGCGCTGGTGGTGATGGGCGCCTTCGCGGTCGCCGCGTCACGCCTGGTCGCGCTGCTGCGCAGGCCCAAGGTGACCCAGCGACTGGAGACCGTCAGCGCCGGAATCCTCGCAGCCCTCGGCATCGGCACCCTCGCCTCCGCCGGCGGTTCCTGACCGAAGCGGACCCGCCTCGGTCAGGACGGCCGGGGCGTGGCCATCGGGGCGAGACCGAGATCGGCGAGCGCGGCCGCCCCGCGGTCGGCGTGGTCGCCGCCTGCGAGCACCCTGGTCCGCGCCGACTGGTAGCGGCAACCGGCGGCGTCGAACGCATCCGCCGTGGCGAGCAGACGCTCCCGGTCCCGGGCGAGCATCGCTTCAGCCCTCTCCACGATGGCCCCGGCGACGGGGTTGCACGCCACGATTGTCCGGGCCTCGGCCAGGCGATCGGCGGCATCGGGGCTGCCGGTCAGCACGGTGGCCTCGGCGCGCAGCGCCACGTACCAGTGCAGCCAGACCCACGTGACCCATCTCCACACCTCGCCGGGTTCCGGCGCCATCCGCTCCAGCGCCTCGCCCGCATCTCCGTTGTGCAGCAACAGCATCGAGTCGTAGACCGCCCGGTAGCCGTAGGCATGTTCCGCCGGGGTGGCGAGCTGATCCATGACCTCCGCCCATTCGCGCCGCGCACCGTCGTCGTCGCGTAGGCCGTGGATCATCCCCACACCGGCCACCGCCGCACCGAGAACCGATCCGGTCGGTCTGCCGGACCGCTGCCACGCCTCGAGGAACCGTGCGCTGCGGGTCAGTACCTCGTCGACATTGCCCGCCAACGCGTCGGCCACCAACAGCTGGCTCGTCGCACGATGGCCGACCTCGACCAGCATCGGATGATCCGCGAGTTGCCGTGCCCACCGGCGGGCACCCGGCAGGTCCCCCACGCCGAGTCCGGCCTCGGTGGCCTCACCGAGCGCGTCGATCAGCTCGTGGGTGCCGGTCGGAGTTGGCGGCGCGGACGCGAGCAGCGTGATCCGGCGCCGCGCCGTGGCCGCGGCGGCGAACGCGTCACCGGCCCAGCTCTGGGCGCCGGTGAGCGTGTCGAGCGCGGCGGACTCGGCGAGGGGGTCGCCCGTGCGGTGGGCGAGTTCGACCGCCCGTTCGGCGCGGGCGATCGTCTCCGCTACCGCGTCGTCGGATGCGCCCTCGGCGGCACCGAACGCCTCGGTGAGACCCCTCCCGGCCTCGGCAAGCGCCACCGCGGCCTCGGCGGCCTGGTCATCGCCCGCCAGCTCCCTCGCCTCGGCGATGAGCGCGATCGCCTCCTCCGGCGGCAGGGTCCGGACGAACTTGCTCGCGAACCGGTAGGCGTTCGTGGCGGCGGTCGCGAGGTCGGCGGCGGCGCCTGCGGTGTCCCCGGCTCGCTTCGCCGCGTCCGCGGCCGCCCGGTTCAGTCGGTACATGTCGTCACCACGCATCCGGCACCCGGCCACCGCAGCGGCCTGCCGGAACATCGAGGCGGCGGCCGCCTCGTCCGCGAGCGCGGCCGCCTGCTCGTAGCGCTGCTGGGACTCGCCGATCAGGTGACGGGTGAAGGTCAGCTCCGCCAGCTGCCGGGCGAGGCCGTACGCCTCCGCGCGCTGCGCAGGCCGGTCGGCCACCCACGCAAGGGCGGCGCGGAGATCGTCGGCCACCGCGTCGAATCGGGCCCGCCAGTCCGCCCGGACCACCGCCAGGTCGGCCGCCTCGGCCAGGCACCAGCGAAGGTGCAGGGACCGGACCTCGTCGCGCTCACCGGCCTCGACGAGCCGCTCCATCCCGTACTGGCGGATGGTTTCCAGCGCCCGGTACTGGGTCCCGGTCGGTGACGCGATCACCACCAGCAGGCTCTGCTCGGCGAGCCGGGCCAGCCCATCCGCGACGACGCCCTTCTCCGACGCGGTCACCTCCGCCGCCGCCGCGACGGTGAACGACTTCATGAACACCGACAACCGGCGCAGCAGCACTCGATCGTCCGGCTCCAGCAGGGCGTGGCTCCAGTCCAGCGCCGCCCGCACCGAGCGGTGCCGGTCATCCGTGCGGGCTCCGCCCGCGAGCATCCGGAGCTGGTCGGACAATCCGTCGCTCAGTCCGTCCAGCCCGAGAGTGGTCCAGCGGGCCGCGGCCAGCTCGATCGCAAGCGCCATCCCGTCCAAACCCCCGCAGAACGCGGCAACCTGTTCCCGCAGAGCATGATTCGGCGGCCAGCCGCCCGCCGCCGCGCGATCCATGAACAACGCGACCGCGTCCGATTCGCCGTCACCGGTCAACGACATCGGCGGGACCGTGTACGCCCGTTCGAAGGGCACCATCAACCGAGCCCGGCTGGTCGCCAGCACCGTCACTCGTGGACACGCCGCGAGCAGCCGTTCGATGAAGAGTGCCACCCCGTCCCGAACGTGTTCGCAGTTGTCCAGCACCAGCAAGGCGTGACGGTCGGCCAGCGCGGCAAGCACCGACTCGTCCATGCCACGGCCGGGCTGCTCGCCGAGACCGAGTGCGAGGCCGACCGTACCGGCGACCACGGAGATGTCCGGGCTGGTGATGGGTACCAGGTCGACGAACCACACCCCGTCCGAGTACTCCTCGGCCAGCTCGGCGGCGACCGTCAACGCGAGCCGGGTCTTGCCGACTCCGCCGGGGCCGACCGCGGTCACCTGCCGATCGTTCTTGACCATCGCGGTCAGCTCGGCCCGTTCCAGTTTCCTGCCGATGAACGAGGTCAGCGGTGCGGGCAGGACCGGCGCCGGGTGCGACCGATCGGTGTGCGCCGGCTCGGACGCGCGCTGGGCGAGCGCCCGCCGATCCGGAACCTCCAGCTTGCGCAGGAGCGAGGAGACATGGCTCTCCACGGTTCGCACCGAGATGAACAATCGCGCGCCGATCTCGGCGTTGCTGAGGTGCTCCCCCACCAACGCGAGCACCTCGGCTTCCCGAGCGGAGATCTCCACCGTCGCCATCATGGGCTCATCTTGCAGTATCCGCTTCGCCCTCAGCACCTTCGGACGTTCTCCGTGTCGGGCACGGACGATCCGTGCCCCCTTTCCGTGGACGGTTCCGTGGTCACCACGGATGTGGAGTGGCCCCACCGAGAGCGATGGTTGTGACACATCCGATCCACCCCAACTTCAGGAGTGACCATGACCAGCTCTACCACCCAGGGAATCAAGACCGTGCTGCATCCCGTATCCGACCTGGCGACGGCCAAGACGATCTACGCCGCGCTGCTCGGCGTGGAGCCGCAGACCGACTCGCCCTATTACGTCGGCTTCGAGGCCGAGGGCCAGCACATCGGGCTGGTGCCGGGCGGTGGACCGCAGGGCATGACCGGACCGGTGGCCTACTGGCACGTGCCGGACATCGAGGCGAAGCTGGCCGAGCTGACCGCCGCGGGCGCCATCGTGAAGGAAGCCGCGAACGAGGTCGGCGGCGGCCGCCTGGTGGCCACCGTGACCGACGCCGACGGCAACGTCCTCGGGCTGATCCAGGACCGCTGAGTCCCGCCCCGCTGCCGCGCTCGGCGCCCCCTCGCTCATCTCCCCAAGGAGTCCCCATGAACTCGAACAACAGCTTTCGGCAGATCCACCGCTGGACGGCCATCGTCTTCACGGTCACCGTCATCGTCGCCACGGTCGCGGTGTCGATGAAGGCCGCCATCTGGTTTTCCTACCTGCCGCTGCTCCCGCTGGCCGTGCTGCTCTTCAGCGGCCTCTACCTGTTCGTGCTGCCGTACACCCGGCGCAGCGCGCGGCGCACCCTCGTCGTGCAGTGACTCGGGTGCATCTGCTCCCTAGCATCAATTTCGTCCTCACCATCACTCACACGGAGGAATCAAGGCGATGACTGCTCAGAAATCGACCACACGCACCACTGCGAAGTCCAAGTCCGCGGTCGGGTTCACGGACGAAGAACGTGCCGCGATGAAAGAGCACGCCCAGGAACTGAAGACGGCGGCCCGTCGCGGATCCCGCAATGCCAAGGCGGACGGGGAGAAGGACGTGCTCGAGAAGATCGCCGCGATGGCGGAATCCGATCGCGTCATGGCCGAACGGATTCATGCCATCGTCAAGGCCAACGCGCCGGACCTCGCGCCGAAGACCTGGTACGGCATGCCCGCCTACGCCAAGGACGGCAAGGTCGTGTGCTTCTTCCAGAGCGCGGAGAAGTTCAAGGCCCGGTACGCGACGTTCGGCTTCAACGACACCGCGAACCTCGACGACGGCACCATGTGGCCGACCGCCTTCGCCCTGACCACGTTGACCGACGCCGACGCGGAGAGGATCGGCGAGCTGGTGAAGAAGGCCGCGGGCTGAGGACCGAACGAGGCGGCCCCGCGTTCCGTTGCGCGGGGCCGGACCGACGCGCTGTACTGGCAGCGGCACCGACGGAAGGAACCAGCATGGCACGCGTCGTCATCATCGGCGGTCACGGCAAGATCGCCCGGCAGCTCTCGCGGATTCTCACCGGCCGGGGCGACGAGGTCACCGCCCTGATCCGCAATCCAGCGCACGCCCAGGACGTCGAGGAGACCGGCGCCACCGCCGTCGTCGCCGATGTCGAGGGACTCGACACGGACCGGATCGCCGAGCTGATCCGCGGGCACGACGCCGTGGTGTGGTCGGCCGGTGCGGGCGGCGGTGACCCCGCCCGCACCTACGCCGTCGACCGCGACGCGGCGATCCGCTCGATGGACGCGGCCGCCCGCGCAGGCGTCGACCGGTACGTGATGGTGTCCTACTTCGGGGCTCGGGCCGATCACGGCGTCCCGCGCGACAGTTCGTTCTTCCCCTACGCGGAGGCCAAGGCCGCGGCCGACGACCATCTCCGCGGCACCGCCCTCGCCTGGACGATCCTCGGTCCCAGCACGCTCACCCTCGACGCGGGCACGGGTCGGATCGAGGTGGGGCCTGGCCTCGAGTCGGGCACGGTGCCCCGCGAGGACGTCGCGCGGGTGGCGGCGGCGGTGCTGGTCAAGCCGGCGACCATCGGCCGGTTCGTCGGTTTCAACACCGGCGACACCCCGATCGACGACGCGCTCGACTCGCTCACCGCGAAATGACCGCGCGGCCTCAGGAACCGGAGCCCGCCTGATCGATCCGCTCGATGAGCCGGACTGTCACTGTGTCCCCCTCGCCCTTGCCGATCGCCCGCCGGATGTCGGCGCGGACCGGCAGTTTGTGCGTTCCGTCGCCCATCGCCATGAACGAACTCCGGAACGGGTAGCCGTCGATCGTGCCCCGGACCTTCACCAATCCCCTGGTCCCGAAGAACGTCACCGACTCCGGCCACAGCACATACGTCCAGCCACCCTTGCTCGCGCTCTTGCGCATGGTCGCGGTGAATTCCGCCTCCAATATCATCGTCCTCCTTTGAGGCCTCTGCCGGCGCCTACCGATGTAGACGGCCGAGCAGACGGAAACTCATCGACCCGCGGTCCGCCCGGCAGTCAGCTCCGGTCCGCGGGGGTCGCACGGACCTCCTCGAGCCGGCGCCGTAGGAACCGCTCGGTCGTCTCGTTGCCCGCCAACGCCAACGCCGCGAGGTAGGCGTCCTCGGCCTCGGTGGTCCGGCCCATCCGGCGCAGCAGCTCGGCCCGGGCCGGGACCCGTAACCGGGCCAGCCGCGGATCGTCGGGGACCGCGTCCAGAGCCTCAAGGCCCCGCTCGGGCCCGTCCCGAAAACCCACCGCCACGGCCCGGTTCACCGCCACCACCGGCGAACCGGTCAGCTCGAGCAACCGCTCGTAGGCCGCGACGATCACCGCCCATTCGGTCGCGTCCCAGCTCGGTGCGCCCGCGTGCGCGGCCGCGATCACCGCCTGCGGGAAGTACTGGCCCGTGGAATGCCGGGCCACGGCCAGGGACCGCATCCCCTCCTCGATCCGGCCGCGATCCCACCGTGAGCGGTCCTGCTCCTCGAGCGGCCGGGCCGCACCGTCGGCGGCGATCCGCTCTCCCCGGCGGCTGTCCTGCAACAGCATCAGGGCGAGCAGCGCCCACGCCTCCGGCTCGTCGGGCATCAGCTCGCACAGCAAGCGACCCAGCCGGATCGCCTCCTCACACAGCTCGTCACGGATCGCCGAGCTCCCCGAGGTCGCCGAGTATCCCTCAGTGAAGACGAGGTAGATGCACGCGAGCACCTGCGGAACGCGCTCCGGGAGAAGGTGTTCCGGCGGCAGGCGAAACGGGATCGCGGCCGTCCGGATCTTGCTCTTCGCGCGGGTCAGCCGCTGTGACACCGTCGGCTCGGGCTGCAGGAACGCCCGCGCGATCTCCGCCACCGTCAGGCCGCAGACCAGGCGGAGCGTCAACGCGACCTGCGCCTGCGGGGCCAGCGCGGGGTGCGCGCACGTGAAGATGAGGCGAAGCTGATCGTCGCGCACCGGCCACACCTCCTCCTCCGTCGGCGGGAACAGCCGCGTGGCGTCGAGCTCCTTGTTGCCCCGCAACGACTCCCGCCGCAGCCGGTCCAGCGCGCGGTTGCGCGCGACCGTGGTGATCCACGGCCCCGGGTTCTCTGGCATCCCGGTCTGCGGCCAGCTCCGGATCGCCTCGGCGAAGGCCTCCTGAACCGCGTCCTCGGCCAGCGTGAGATCGCCGACCAGCCGCGCCACCGTCGCGATGGCGCGGCCCGATTCCGCCCGAAACACCGGGTCGACGTGCATTTACTCGTCCACGATCTGCCGCAGCTCGATGCAGCCCTTGGGGCCGAGCGGGATGCGCGCCGCCAGGGCCGTCGCCGCCTCCCGATCCGCGGCCGCGAGCAGGTAGACGCCGTTCGCGATCTCGGCCGCCTCGGTGAACGGTCCGTCGGTCAGCAGCAACTCGTCGTCACGGACGCGGACCGTGGTGGCCGACGACGGCGGGTGCAGCGCGCCACCGCCGCGGAGGGCCTGCCCCGCGAACTCCCCGAACCAGCCGTGCGCCCGGATGCCCTCGTCCCACTCCGCCGACCCCGGCGTGTTCGCCGCACCCGGCGGCTCGCGCAGCACCGCCAGATAGCACCCGGCGTGCTCGTCCTCCAGCCGCCAGAAGACCATCGGCCACAGCTCGACGAATCCCTCCGAGGCGTCCGGAATCTGCCGGGTCAGCTCCAGCGCCGCGTCCAGATCGTCGGCCTCGAGCACATAGAACCCGCCGACGACCTCGGAGAACTCGGCGAACGGGCCGTCCGTGACGAGCGTGCCGCCGTTCTCGTGCCGGATCGTGACCGCCTCCGCGGTCGGGTACAGCGCGCCGCCACCGACGAGCGCGGTGCCCGCGGCCTCCCAGAACCTCTCGTGCCGGGCCACCGCATCCCCGAACTCCGGGGTCCCCGGGGTCGACACCGCACCGTTCTCCTCGCCCGCCAGCAATGCCAGGTAGTGCATGGTTGTCATCCTTCCGTGTGGGTGAGGGGCCGGGAAGCCTCTCTACCCAGGCGACGAAGGCGCCACCCCGGATACGACACCACGGCCGAAGAATTTTTCGGGCGTAGTCTGCTCGCATGTCTCAGCGGCAATTTCCGTCGTTGCGCAGGCTCCGATACCCCTCCACTGCGTGCCGCGCTCGTCCGCGAGTTCACCAGCTAGCAAACTTGTCATGAGATAACGACTCGACAATCAGCCGACTCAGACAGGAAATCCGGGTGCCACTGCAGTCCCAACCGGAAACGGACCGATCCCAGCTGATCCCGACCGAGTACCTTCGGTCGTCGCTGGCTCCCGCGCCACGCACCCTGATCGACATCGTCATCGCGACCGCCGAGGCCAACCCCGAGGCCCTCGCCATCGACGACGGCACCACCACCCTGACCTACCTCGAACTGCTCGAGGAGATGTACCGCGGCGCGCAGCAGCTCGGCGAGGCCGGGGTCGGCGCGGGCGACCGGGTCGGCATCCGGATGCCGTCCGGCTCGTATTCGCTGTACGTGGCGATCCTGTCGGTGCTCGCCGCGGGCGGCGCCTATGTGCCGGTCGACGCGGACGACCCCGACGAGCGGGCGGAGCTGGTGTTCGGCGAGGCCCAGGTCGCCGCGATCATCACCGGCGACTCCATCGAGCCAGGCACCGCCCCCGAGCGCGAGGACCCGCCCGCGCCGCGGGTCCCCACCGTCGCCGACGACGCGTGGATCATCTTCACCTCGGGATCCACCGGGACACCCAAGGGCGTCGCGGTCAGCCACAGGAACGCGGCGGCGTTCGTCGACGCCGAGGCCCGGATGTTCCTGCAGCAGGCGCCGATCGGGCCGGGCGACCGGGTGCTCGCCGGGCTGTCGGTGGCCTTCGACGCCTCCTGCGAGGAGATGTGGCTGGCCTGGCGGCACGGCGCCACCCTTGTGCCCGCGCCGCGCGCGCTGGTCCGCAGCGGCATGGACCTGGGCCCGTGGCTGGTCTCGCGAGATGTCAGCGTCGTCTCCACCGTCCCGACGCTGGCCGCGCTGTGGCCCGCCGAGGCGCTCGAGGCGGTGCGGCTGCTCATCTTCGGCGGCGAGGCCTGCCCGCCTGAGCTGGCCGAACGACTCGCGGTCGACGGTCGCGAGGTGTGGAACACCTACGGCCCGACCGAGGCCACGGTCGTCGCGTGCGGCGCGCTGATGGACGGCACCGGCCCGGTGCGCATCGGGCTGCCGCTGGACGGCTGGGACCTGGCCGTGGTCGACGGCGAGGGCAACCCGGTCGCGGTCGGCGAGGTCGGCGAGCTGGTGATCGGCGGGGTCGGCCTGGCCCGCTACCTCGACGCGGCGAAGGACGCGGAGAAGTACGCGCCGATGCCCTCGCTCGGCTGGGACCGCGCCTACCGCAGCGGCGACCTGGTCCGCCTCGAGCTGGAGGGGCTGCTGTTCCAGGGTCGCGCCGACGACCAGGTCAAGCTCGGGGGTCGGCGCATCGAGCTCGGCGAGGTGGACAACGCGCTGCAGAACCTGCCCGGGGTGAGCGGCGCGGCGGCCGCCGTCCGCAAGACCGCCGCCGGGAACTCGATCCTGGTCGGGTACCTGGCCAGCACCGACCCCGACTTCGACGTCGCCGCGGCCCGCGAGCTGCTCGCCGAACGCCTGCCCGCGGCGCTGGTGCCG
Organism: Rhodococcus sp. OK611; assembly: GCF_003050885.1. Taxonomy (NCBI): domain Bacteria; kingdom Bacillati; phylum Actinomycetota; class Actinomycetes; order Mycobacteriales; family Nocardiaceae; genus Rhodococcus; species Rhodococcus sp. OK611. The sequence goes on along the minus strand of NZ_QAOZ01000014.1, from coordinate 82,519 downwards.
AGGCTGGCCCTGCTCGACGAGCTGCCGACCCGCACCTCCGGCAAGGTGGACCGCGCGGCCCTGCCGTGGCCGTTGCCGGGCGCGGGCGCCGGGGACGCCGCCGAGGCCGCCGGGCTCGAGGGCACCGCGGCCTGGGTGGCCGGGTTGTGGGCGTCGATCCTCGGCGCGCAGATCACCGGCCCCGACGACGACTTCTTCGCCAGCGGCGGCGGCTCGCTGGCCGCCGCCCAGGTGGTGACCGCGCTGCGGGAACGCTTCCCCGAGGTCACCGTCGCCCAGGTGTACGACCATCCGCGGCTCGGCTCGCTGGCCGGGTTCCTCGACGAGTTCGCCCCGAGCGTCACCGCGGAGCCGAGGAACGTCGAGCCGACCCCGCGGTCTACCCAGCTCGCGCAGATCCTGCTCACCATCCCGCTGACCACCCTGACCGGGTTGCAGTGGGTGACCTGGCTGGCGATCGTCAACAACGTCTTCGCCCTGTTCACCGACGTGCCGTGGGCGCCGACCGTGTCCTGGTGGGTGCTGCTGGCCGCGTTCGTCGCCTTCATCACCCCGATCGGCCGAATGGCGATCTCCGTCGCCGGGTGCCGGCTGCTGCTGCGGGGGCTCAGCCCCGGCACCTACCGGCGCGGCGGCAGCGAACACGTGCGGCTGTGGGTCGCGCACCGGCTCACCGAGGCCAGCGGCGCGGCCAACCTGTCCGGCGCCCCGTGGATGATCTACTACGCGCGGGCCCTCGGGGCGACCGTCGGCCGCGACGTCGACCTGCACACGCTGCCGCCGGTGACCGGGATGCTCGTGCTCGGCGACGGCTGCTCGGTGGAGCCGGAGGTCGACCTGACCGGGCACTGGATCGACGGCGACGTGGTGCACATCGGGGAGATCCGGATCGGCGCGGGCGCGGCCATCGGGGCCCGCTCCACGCTGCTGCCCGGCGCCCGCGTCGGCAAGAACGCCGAGGTCGCGCCCGGCTCGGCGGTGACAGGGCGGGTCAAGGCCGGGCAGAGCTGGGCCGGCTCCCCCGCCGTGAAGGTCGGCAAGGCCGCCCACCCGTGGCCGACCGAGCGCCCGCCGCTGGCGACCAAGTGGGTGCCGGTGTTCGGGCTCACCTCCGTCGTCATCGCAGGCATGCCGATCTTCGCGCTCGCGGCCGGGATCGCGCTGATCGGCTGGGGCGTCCGCGACACCCCCGACCTCGGCGCCGCTGTGGTCCTGGCGCTCGCCTGGCTGCCCGCCGCGACGATCCTGACGCTCGCCGTGTTCGCGGCGCTGACCCTGATCGCGGTCCGCGCGCTCGGCATCGGCCTTCGCGAGGGCTACCACCCGGTGCGCAGTCGCGTCGGATGGCAGGTCTGGGCGACCGAGCGGCTGATGGACTCGGCGCGGACCCTGCTGTTCCCGCTGTACGCCAGCCTGCTCACCCCGGTCTGGATGCGGCTGCTCGGCGCGAACATCGGCAAGAACACCGAGATCTCCACGGCGCTGGTGCTGCCGAAGTTCACCACGGTCGCGGACGGCGCGTTCCTCGCCGACGACACCATGGTCGCCTCCTACGAGCTCGGCGGCGGCTGGCTGCACATCAAGGAGGCCAAGGTCGGCAAGCGCGCCTTCCTCGGCAACTCGGGGATGGCCGGGCCCGGTCGGCGGGTCCCGAAGAACGGTCTGGTCGCGGTGCTGTCCGCGGCGCCGAGCAAGGCCAAGTCCGGCTCGTCGTGGCTGGGCAGCCCGCCGGTGCGGCTGCGCCGGTCCGCCAACGACACCGACTCCTCCCGGACGTTCGAACCGCCGCTGCGGCTCAAGATCGCCAGGGCCGTGGTGGAGACGTGCCGGCTGATCCCGGTCATGATCACCTTCGGCATCGGCCTCGGCGTGCTGTTCGCGCTGCAGGCGATGGCGGGCGCGATCGGCTTCTGGTTCGCCGCCCTGTTCAGCGGGATCGTGCTGCTGGTCGCGGGCGCGGTGGCGGGCACCGCCTCGATCGTGGCGAAGTGGCTCGTCGTCGGGCGGATCCGGAAGGTGGAGCACCCGCTGTGGAGCTCCTTCGTGTGGCGCAACGAGGTGTCGGACGCGTTCGTCGAGACCGTCGCCGCGCCCTGGTTCGCGCGCGCCGCCACCGGCACCGCCGTCCTCACCGTCTACCTTCGAGGCATGGGTGCGACGATCGGCCGCGGCGTCTGGTGCGAATCCTATTGGCTCCCAGAGGCCGACCTGGTGACCCTCGGCGACGGCGCGACCGTCGAGCGGGGTTGCGTCGTGCAAACCCACCTGTTCCATGATCGGATCATGGCCATGGACACCGTCACCCTCGGCAACGGAGCAACCCTGGGACCGCACTGCGTCGCGCTGCCCGCGGCAGGCATCGGCGACGGCGCCACGGTCGGCCCCGCGTCCCTGGTGATGCGCGGCGACACGGTGCCGCCGAACACCCGCTGGCAGGGCAACCCGATCACCCCGTGGGCGTGACGATGGTCAAGCCAGGGAAGTTCGCCGCCGGCGGTGCCGGCAAATTTTACGAGGAACCGCTCGATTCGTACCTGCCGCACGTCGGCAACCGCGGCTATCGGGTGTCGCGCTATGAGCTGGACCTGACCTACAAGGTGGCAGGCAACCGGCTGTCCGGCAAGGCGTCGATCACGGCCGCCACCACGGAGATCCGGACGAAGTTCGCCTTCGACCTGTCGCAGAGCCTGTCGGTGTCGAAGGTGTCGGTCAACGGCGCCAGGCCTGCGAAATACACCCACCAGCACGGGAAGCTGACGATCACCCCGGCGCATGCGATCCCGGCGGGCGGCGCGCTGTCGGTCACCGTGCAGTACGCGGGCACCCCGAGGCCGATCCGCAGCCTCTGGGGCGAGGTGGGCTGGGAGGAGCTGACCGAGGGCGCGCTGGTGGCCAGCCAGCCGAACGGCGCCGCGTCCTGGTTTCCCTGCGACGACCACCCGGGCTCCAAGGCCAGCTACCAGATCTCGATCACCACGGACTCGCCGTACTTCGCGCTGGCGAACGGCGCGCTGGTGCGCAAGCAGGTCCGGGCCAGCCACACCACCTGGGTGTACGAGCAGACCGAGCCGATGGCCAGCTACCTGGCCACCATCCAGATCGGGCACTACGAGCGCAGGCACGCCGATCACGACGGCCTGCCCATGTACGCGGTGCTCCCGCCCCGGCTGCGGACGGCGTTCGAGCACGACTTCGGCAGGCAGCCGCAGATGATGGAGACCTTCGTCCGGCTGTTCGGGCCCTACCCGTTCGCGGACTACACCGTCGTCGTCACCGACGACGAACTGGAGATCCCCATTGAGGCGCAGGGCATCTCGGTGTTCGGCGCGAACCACTGCGACGGCAGGCGCAGCGCGGAACGGCTGGTCGCGCACGAGCTGGCACACCAGTGGTTCGGCAACAGCCTGACGCTGGGGTCGTGGCGCGACATCTGGCTGCACGAGGGCTTCGCGTGCTACGCGGAATGGCTGTGGTCGGAGAACTCGGGCGGACCGTCGGCAGAGGAGATCGCCACCCAGGCGCACCGTAACCTCACCGGGCTGCCGTACGACGTGCTGCTCGGCGACCCCGGGCCCGAGCTGATGTTCGACGACCGGGTCTACAAGCGCGGCGCCCTCACCCTGCACGCGCTGCGGACCGCGCTCGGCGACGGGGCCTTCTTCGACCTGCTCCGGCAGTGGACCGCCAAGCACCGCCACGGCACCGTCACCACCGAGGAATTCACCGACCTGGCAGCGCATTACACCGATCGCTCGCTGCGCCCGCTGTGGGACGCGTGGCTGTTCCAGAAGGCGATGCCCTAGCCGCACGAGTTGTTGATGGAACCGCAGCGCTGCGGATCGCCCGCGGAGGTCGAGGGTGGCTCAATCCTGACCAGTCACTGATCCTCGGACAGATCGCGCAGCTCGCTGTACTTACCGAGAACACGCTCCCTCTCCGCACCGAAGGGGTAGCCCGAACCGCTTGAAGAACCCACTCTCAGGCCTGCATGATCCAAAGCCCGATAGATGTCCTCGTCGATCTCAACGAGGTCGCCCTCCCCTCGCACACCCACCGACACGACCACATCGCAACGCTGTCGCTGCGGTTCTGCGAGATGCTCAGCTGAACCGTCGAGTTGGACCGGGTCGAGGATCTGCCACCTCGCCCACCCGCCAACGCGCTCCTCGAGCGTGGACGCGATGACCTCAATCATCCCCGCGGCGTCAGCGTTGGTCGTTTCGAATTCGAACTCGACGATCTCCTTCGCTGTGATCGGCCAGGAACTCGGTGGTGTGTCCCAGAGACTCCCGGTCTGGACCGGTCGTCCATTGACGGGACCGAGATCGTGGGCGGTCGATTCGACGATGCACAGCATCGGGTGCGAGAAGAGCGCCGCCAGGCGCGCATGCTTCGCGAAAATGGTCAGCAGCACATCTGCCGTCCGGCGGTCCAGGTTCACCAGGGCGTCGTAGCCGGCAAGGGCGAGGACTGTGCCGGCGGTGTCCGGGTCGCTGCCGTATCGGAACTCGCCGACGTCGTACATCAGATCGTTGAAGGCGTCGAGGTTCTTGCCGTAGAAAGCGGGGAACGACAGTGCACCGGCCAACGCCGCGTGGACGTCGACGACGGTGGTGCTGTGCTGCAGATCGATCCGATGGACCAGGTAACCGAGTTCGTCGAGTCGCCTAGAAGCGCAGTCGAGCCCGAATCGAGTGTCGTACCTGTAGACGGATCCGTTCTGTAACAGGCTCCAGTCGAAGCGCTGCCGTTGTGTGTCGAAGAGCTCTCGATCGAGCGGGTCGAAGACAGGACCGCGAGGCATGCACGAATCGTAGAGGAGTGGTCGGTCCGGCCAAGGCGCGTCGGCACGGCGCTGAACAGGTCGGTGTGGCCGCGCCGCCCTCACCCAGCTCGCCACCCGACGATCAGCGGGTCGGCAGGTGCGATCGGCTCTTGGCCAGTACCAGCACCAGGGACGCGGCGGCGACCACCGCGCCGATCACGAACAGCATCGGGTAGCTGAACACCGTCGGCCAGACCTGCACGCACAGCGCCATCGCCGCGGGCACCGCGAACCCGATGTAGGTCAGCGAGTAGAAGACCGCGGTGAGCCCGGCGAGGTCGTCGGGGCGCGCGATCCGCTGGATCTCCTGCAGCCCGGACACCAGCGCCATGCCGTAGCCACCGCCGAGCACGACGGCCGCGGCCAGCGCCAGCGGGACCGTCAGCCGGTCGGCGGCGACCGCGGCGACGGTCATGCCCACCACCAGGATCGCCAGCGCGACGGCGACTGCCCTTGCGCTGCGCGGGGTGTCGATGCGCCTGCCCACGGCCTGGATCGAGAACCCGGCGGCCAGCGCGACCACGCAGAGCAGCGCCGAGAACGCGACCGGGCGACCGCCGCTGTGCGGGGCCATCAGCGCGGGCATCACCGCGTAGGCGCAGCTGGCCGAGCCGAACACCCACGGCGCCAGCGGGGCGATGACGTACCGGAACCGCAGGTGCCCCGCGGCCGGGATCCGCAGGTCCTCGCGCAGCGGTACCCGCTGGTCGGCCGGGACCGCGGGCCGGGTCTCCGGCGCCGCGAACAGCGCGACCCCCGCCGCCGCCGCGATCGAGATGTGCACCAGGTACGCCAGCGCGCTCGGCCACGGCGCCCACTGCGCGAGCACACCCGCGACCCCGGCGCCGAGGGCGAACCCCGCGGTCAGGCTCATGGCCGCACGCCTGGCTCCGGCACCCGTGCCCGCGCGCCGATCCCACGGCGACGTCGACAGTTCCTTGAGCCAGCTGCCGCCGACCGCCATGCCGATGCCGAGGCCGACGCCGCTGAGGATGCGGCCCGCGACCAACAGCGCGGAGCTGTCGGCGCCGGTGGCGAGCACCAGCGAGCCGGCCGCCGCGATGAAGGGAGCGGGCAGCATCACCGGCCGCCGCCCGAGCCGGTCGGACAGCGGGCCGCCGATGAGCAGGGCGGGCACGATGCCGAACACGTACGCGAACAGGAAGCTGTCCACCACGACCGGGGAGTAGCCGTGGTCGAGGCGGTACATCACCAGCAGCGGGGTGAACTCGTTGCCGCCCCACGCGACGGCGAACATCGCCGCGGACACGAGCGCCCACGGCGCCACGACCCGTTTCCGCGAACGGCCGTCGTTCGCGGCCGGTGCCGTCTCGGCCGCGAGGTCGGTCCGCACGCTCATCGGGCACCGGCCTGCAGCAGCGGCAGGCCGTGCACGCGGCGCATGTGCACCGTCACGGCGGCGTCGTAGCCGTCGGCGTCCACCGCCTCGACCAGGTTTGCCAGCGCCGTGTGGTCGTCGATGATCGACGCCAGCTGCAGTGGGTCCCTGGCCAGCGAGCGAGCGGTCATCCGGCGCTGCCGCTCGCGCAGGCCTGCGTAGAAGGTGACGAGCAGCGGGTTGCCGCCCGCGCGCACGATCAATCCGTGGAAGTCGGCGTCGAGGCCACTGAAGCCGTCCACGTCCCCGCTCGCCGCCGCCTCGCGCTGGCCGACGAGGTTCGCGCGCAGGGCCGCGACCAGCTCGGTCCGGGCGGTCTCGTGGCCGGTGACGGTCCGGACGGCGTCCGTCTCGACGAGCCTGCGCGCGGCGACGACGTGTTCGGCCTCGCCGTCGGCGACCGGCACGATCAGCGCCCCGCGCTTGGGGTAGAGCCGCATCCAGCCCTCGGCCTCGAGCCGGAGGAAGGCCTCGCGGACGGGGGTGCGACTGGTGCCCATCTCGGCGGCGATCTCGCCCTCGCTGATCAGCTCACCACCGGGCAGCGCGGCGGACAGGATCCGCTCCTTCACCTCGCGGTAGACGACCTCCGCCGCCGAATGCAACTTAGACACAAGATGTATTTATACTGACCGCAGGCGGCACCACCGCAGGTGGGTGGCATTTCGGGTGCGGGTTTAGGGGACCCAGTACTTGGCCGCGAGGTGCTCGATCACGGGATCGTCGTCGAGCGCCTCATCCAATGCGGCCAGGTCGTCGTCGAGCGCGACCAGTCGCGGATCGTTGCCTTCGCCGCGCTCGGAGGGATAGCCGCCGTCTTCGGCGATCTGACGCAACAGCTTCTCCCGGACGCGGTCCTTCAGCGAATCGGCCATAGCTGAGCATTGACCAGAGCAGCCGCCCTGTCGACCGGACGCGCCGAATCAGTCGTCGTGCTTGCGGAACACCCGACGCGCGATCGGGATCAGCACGACCAGCGCGCCGACGAGCACGATCAGCGAGAAGATCTGCATTGCCATCGGAACCTCCGGGTCGAGTTCGTCGATCGTCAGGTCGGCGCGAGGACCGCCTCGCCGTCACGTCGGGGCGAGCACCGCTCCCCACGGGGTGTTACGCACCACGGTGAACACCGCCAACACCACCAGTATCCCTGCCGTGGCAGACCGGCCGAGCACGATCATCCGGTCGTCGACTCCGCCCCATCGCCGCCGCAGCCAGCGTATCCACGCCACCACCAGCACCACGACCAGCGGCAGGATCAGCACGTTGCTCGACAGCGACCCGATCAGATCCCCGTGGGTGAGGTCGTTCACCGCGCGCAGTCCACCGCAGCCCGGGCACCACCAGCCGGTGATCACGTGGAACGGGCAGAAGCCGTAGGCACCCGCGCGGTGCGGGTCCCGCAGGTACAGCAGGGTCGCCGCGCCGAGGCCCGCCGCCGCGACCGCGAGCGGCGCGCGCAGCGAGCGGGCCCGGGTCTCCGGCTTGGTCATCGTCATCGGGTCACCGTCATCGCGTCACTTTCACTCTCATTGCGGTGCGGTCACCGCGCCCTTGATCACGACCGAGGTGACCAGCATGTCGTGCCAGCACCGGTGCCGCGGGTCCCACAGCGGCCACAAGAAGTTCAGGAAGCAGAGGTCGCCGAGGATCCACAGCAGCAACCACCGCACAAATGCCATGCCCGGGCCGAGCGGGCGTCCGTCCGCCTCGCGGACCACCGAGATGCTCAGCCATTTCTTGCCGAGCGTCTGCCCGGTGTTGCCCTGCCGGAACACCATGTTCCAGACCAGCAACGCGAGCGCAAGCAGGATGCCGGCCACCATGATGGCGATACCGACGCCGTTGACGTTCGTGAGCTCGCTGTCTGAGTCGTAGTAGTAGTCGCCCGAGTAGGTGGTCGTGACCGATCTCGCGTCCTTGAACGCGATGAATGCCCCGAGGCCCGCGAGTAGGTAGCCCGGCAGCGGAACCACGATCCGGTCGAGCAGATATGCGCCGACCCGAGACCACCAGGAGGCATACGGATAGGCGGGCGGCGGCGGACCGCCGTAGGGCTGGCCCGGCGGCGGATAGCCCGGCTGCTGCGGGTACTGAGGGGCACCGTAGGGCGGCTGGCCCGGAGGCGGATACTGCGGGGCACCGTACTGCGGCTGACCGTACTGCGGCGGCTGCTGGCCGTACTGGGGCTGGGGCGGAGGAGGACCCGGCGGCGGGCCTGGCTGCGCGGGATCGGGTTGCTGGGGCTGATTCGGGTCCGACATGGCGCCACTTCCTGTCCGCAGGGTGGTGGTTCACTTCCCAAACCATAGCCCCGAACGACATTCGGCCACGTTCCTTGTCCGTCCGGTTCGCGGGGGCTACATTTCGCCTGATCCGAAAGCACGGGCACCGACGCCGGGATCGCTACCGTCGAGGGCCTCCGACGTCGGCTCCTGAGACTGCGAGACGTGCGGCAGCGACAAGGAGACAGACATGACCGAACCGATATTCGACAAGTCCGAACAACTCAAGCAGGTACAACAGGCGATTCTCGCGGGCGAGACGATCATTGCCGTCTACGACTGCATCGGTGCGGGCACCGGATTCATGGGACTGACCAATCTTCGCCTCGTCATTCAGGACAAGAGCTTCGTCGGCAGCCGAACCGCGATCACGTCCATTCCGTACAAGAATGTCCGGTCGGTGTCCTTTCTCAGCAACAAATCATGGGCCGGACATTTCTTCTCGTCGAGCAGCATTGCCGTGGACATCGGCCAGCAGACCTATGAAGCCGACTTCCGCGGCATCGAAAAGGCGCAGCACGTGCACCGGGTGATCCTCGAGCAGATCACCCGGTAGGCCGAACTCCGGTCAGGTCGTACACATATCGGCTCGTGGGGATCACGTCCACGTCGGTGCTCGCGCCGAACGTGGACGTGCTCTCGATCATTCGTGACACCCGGCGCCCGAGCTCCGCGTCGTCCCCGCCGCTCCCGTAGAACGCGTGCGGATCGGTCATCGCGGCCATCGGGAACAGTTCTTCGACAAGGGCGTCGGCGCGAGCGTCGGCGGTGAGCGTCTCGATCACGGTGTTCTGCACGTAGCCGAACGTGGCCTGGGTCTCGATCGCCACTGTGGTGTGGTCATCCTGCCAGCGGCGGAGCCATTCCGACCGATCCATGCCCGCGGGTATCCGCAACAGCGCGAGACCGGCGAGGGCGTCGGCGCGAACTCCGTTGTCCGACTCCGGAGGCGGGATCGGCGTCCGTTCGTCGACCACCCATCCCGCGACCCGGTCGGCCGCCGCCGTGAGGAGGCCGGTGACGGCCGCGAATTCGTCTGGAATCCAGACGCTGACGATCGCACCCACCGGCTGCTCATAGGTCGTGAGACGAAGCTGGGCGGGAGCGACGTCGGCGTCGGCGATGTTGACCTGGAGCCTGGTGGCGCCGAGCGCGGCCAGTTGCTCGCGGAGACGCTCCGCGAACAACGCCTCCTGCAATCGCGACCCCCACAGGGCGTACATCAACTTCATCGTCGAATCCTTTCCGTGGCCTGGCATTCCGGCGTTGGCCTAGCCCGTCGTGGACGAATGGGCCGCAGTGAGCAATCCGACGAGCAGGTCGATCACGTCGTCGGGTTCCGGCCGGCCGCGGTGGTCGGCGTCGGACATCCGTTCGTAGTCGGCGATCAATGCGAGCAGGACAGTCGCCAGTGACTCGAGCCGGTACCGGCGAGCGACGGCGGGCAGATCGCCGATCAGGTGATCGAGCCGCGACATGACGATGCGGACGGTCGGCCGACTGTCGCCGTCCAGGTTCATCTCGTCCGCGACGGAGCGGTGGTGGCGCACGCGCTCGAAGAACCGGGCGAAATGCGTCGATCCCGGCTGATCGACCACCTCTACGAGGGGAAGCGCCAGCACCGTCAGCAGTGCCCGGATGTCTTCGCCCCCTGGCGCACCCTCGCACTCGGCGAGCAGCTCCATCCGCCGGAATTCCAGCCCGCGGAGGTGATACTCGACGATCGCGGCGATCAGGCCGTCGCGGGAACCGAAGTGGTACTGCACCGCCGACTTGTTGCGCTGACCCGCCGCGCGGGCGATGTCCTGCAGCGGGACGTCGATCCCGGCCTCGGCGATCAGCACCTCCGCGGCACGCATGATGGCGTGCGGAGCCGATCCCTCCCGCAGCCCTTCCCCGACCTTCACCGCTCAAAGGTAGGGTCACACATCACCGAGGTCAATGCCTAATACTTATTCTTTAAGTCTGACTACTTAAGTCCTTGGGCCCGCGGTTGCGCCGAGCACACCCAGGCCGGAGAGTGGTCCCCCGTGAGCCATCGCATCCACCACCTCAGCTGCGCGACGATGTGCCCCAGCGCCGGCCTCGTGCCCGGCCTCGCCCCGTCTCGCCTGGTCGCGCACTGCCTGCTGGTCGAGGGACCCGACGGCCTGACGCTGGTGGACACGGGCTTCGGCACGGCCGACGTCGCCGATCCGATCGGCCGGCTGGGCCGGCCGTTCGTGATGTCGGTCGGCGCCAGGATGGACCTCGCGCTCACCGCAATCGCCCAGGTGCGCGCGCTCGGCTACGACCCGTCGGATGTCCGCGACATCGTGGTCACCCATCTGGACGGCGACCACGCGGGCGGCCTCGGCGACTTTCCGTGGGCGCGCGTGCACGTACACGCCGACGAGCTCGCGACCGCCCGCGCACGGCCAACCCTGCTCGACAAGACGCGGTACAGCGCGAAGCAGTGGGCGCACGATCCGACCTGGGTCGAGCACCGTCCGGGCGGTGACCGGTGGTTCGGGTTCGAATCGGTGCAGGCGGTCAGCGAGGACGTGCTGCTGATTCCACTGCGTGGACACACCTTCGGGCACAGCGCGGTGGCGGTGCGTCGTCCCGGCGGCGGCTGGTACCTGCACGCGGGCGACGGCTACTACTTCGCCGACGAGAAGCTGACCCCGCCCTCGTGCCCGCCTGGCCTGCGGGCGACACAGGTCCTGATGGAGATGGATCGCCGGTCGCGAATCGCCAACCAGGGCAGGCTCCGCGAGCTGCACGCCGCCCACGGCGACGAGGTCACCATCATCTGCGCGCACGACGCGAGCGAGTTCGAGGCGCTGGCCGCCGTCACCGACTGAGCGCGTTTCCGGCTATCCGGCGAGGTCGTCCGGGCCGATCGGGTCGGCATCCCAGAGGGTCTGGGTGACCGGCGGCCGGGCCCGGAACCGGTTGACGACGACGAACCCGAGCGCGATGAGTGCGCCCACCACGGCCCCCGTCACGACGCGGCGACATGCGCGGGTGGACTTCGTCGGCTCGGGTTCGGTGGAGGTCATGCGAGGAGTCTCCCGCACTCTCGCGCAAAACTCGAAAGGCCCCTCTCCCGCGGGTGCGGGTGAGGGGCCTTTCGAGTGGAGCCGCCTAAGAGAATCGAACTCTTGACCTTTTCATTACGAGTGAAATGCTCTACCGACTGAGCTAAGGCGGCGTGCCCGACCTCGCGGTCGAGCCAGAGGGAGTCTAGCGGCTCACCCCGCGGATGCGAAAACGGGCCCCGCTACTTCAGCTCGGCACCCAGCTTGGCGACCATGGACGCCACCGCGAACCGGGGCTTGACGTTGATCGAGAGCGCCTCGCGGCACTCCAGCACCGCCTCCACACACCGCAGCAGCGCCTCGGGGCTGCCCGCCGCGGCCATCTTCCTGACCTGGTCCGCCTTGTCCGGGTGGTTCGGCTGTGCCCCCGACCCCAGCGCGACCGCCAACGCGTCCCGGTAGAGCCCGGCCAGGTCCATCAGGGCACGGTCGAGGCTGTCGCGGCCGGTCCTGGTGGCCCGCGACTTCTGCCTGCGCTCGAGGTCCTTGAGGGCGCCGGCCGAGCCGCGCAGCGCGCCCGCCGCGCCCTTGCCGGTACCGCCCGCGCCGAGGGCGGTGCGCAGCTCCTCGGTCTCGCGTTCGTCGCGGGCCGCGCTCATCTCCTTGGCCTCGGCCTCCGCCGCCCGGACCAGCTCGTCAGCCGCCGCGTATCCGGTGGCAGGCCGGGTCGCGGCAGACGCGATGCCCAGCGCCTGGCCGCGGCGCGCCCGCGCCTCCTCGTCCGTCGCCAGCCGTCGGGCCCGGCCGACGTGGCCGCCACTGATCGAAGCGGCCAGCAGTGCGGTCTCGGCGTCGAGCTGATCGCGCTCGCGCAGCACCCCGGCGATCGCCTCCACCGACGGGGTCACCAGCGCCACGTGCCTGCACCGGGACCGCAGCGTCACCGAGATGTCCTGCGGGTCCACCGAGGGGGCGCACAGGAGGAAGACGGTCCGCGCCGGCGGCTCCTCGACGACCTTGAGCAGCGCGTTGGCCGCGCCCTCGGTCAACCGGTCCGCGTCCTCGATTACCACAACCTGCCAGCGCCCGGTGCTGGGGCGACGCGACGCGGTCTGCACGATGCCGCGCATCTCCGCGACGCTGATGCTCAGGCCCTCGGGGATCACCCGACGCACATCGCCGTGGGTGCCCGCCATCGTGGTGGTGCAGGCATGGCATCGCCCGCACCCGGGCTCGCCCTCGTCGGTGCACTGCAGCGCGGCGGCGAAGCACAGCGCCGCGACGGAGCGCCCGGAGCCGGGCGGCCCGGTGAACAGCCAGGAGTGCGTCATCAGCGAACCTGCCGAGGCGGCGCCGCCCCGTGCCGCCCTCGCGGCACCGGTCAGCTCCATCTCGACATGCTCCTGGCCGACCAGTCGATCGAATACTCCCGCCACGGGCCGAGCCTATCGGGCGGGTCCGACGCCGCCGGGCGGGCGTCCGAAACGTTCAAGACCGTCCGGACCGCGGGGAACTACCGTCGCGGGCATGACGCCACAGCTCTCCATGATCGGTCTCGCCGTCGCGGACCTGCCCCGCTCCTTCGACATCTACCGACGCCTCGGCCTCGACCTGCCCGCCGATCCCGGCCAGGAGCAACACCACGAGATCACCCTGCCGGGCGGCCTGCGGGTGGGCTGGGACACCCTCGAGGTCATCCGCGGCTTCGCCCCCGACTTCACCCCCGGGACCGGTGGCCCGTCGCTGGCCTTCGACTGCGGCACGCCCGAGGCCGTCGACGCCAAGTACACCGAGCTCACCGAGGCCGGGTGCACCGGTGAATCGAAGCCGTGGGACGCGTTCTGGGGACAGCGCTACGCGGTCGTCAGGGACCCGGACGGCCACGGCATCGAACTGTTCGCGGCACTGCCCGGCTGACCGAGCAGCCCGGTCAGGGAGGTCCCCGCCAGCGCCCGGACCTCCCTGGCCAGGTGCGCCTGATCGCTGAACCCGGAATCCGCCGCGACCCGCGCGAGCGGGATGCCCCCTCGGGCGAGCCCGAGCGCGCGGTCGAAGCGGAGCACCCGGGCCAGCGTCTTCGGGCCGTACCCGTATGCGGACAAGGACTTTCGATGTAGGCGGCGTTCGCTCCAGCCCAGGCTCGCGGCGACCTGCGCCACCGTGACGCCGCGCGCCAGCTGCGCCGCGATCGCGGTCTCGACGGGACGCCCGATCCCGCCGAGACGGTCGCGTGCCGCCGCACTGATCGCCCGCAGCGGATCCGGCTCGGCGGCATGGAAGAGGCTGCGCACCATCGCATCCGGCCACAGCTGCTCCAGCGGCACCCGCACGTCTCGCAGCTCGTCGGCGCGGACACCGAACACGTGCGGTCCGACGCCTGGCGCGAACCGCAGACCGATCGCCCTGCTACCCGCGGCCGTGGTGCGGTGCGCCCGGGTGTCCGGACCGGCCACCAGCAGCCCGCGCTCGTGCCAGATCAGATCCATGCACCCGTCGGGCAGCACCAGGGCGCCCTCGTCCGGCCTCGACCGGCCTGGCGGATCCGACGTCACCGACCAGGCGACCGCTCCCGGAACTTCCGCTCGCAGTTCCCGATACGCCACCTCGTCTACACCACCTCAGTGTGGACCGGTCAGGACTTCTTCGCGGCGGCCTTCTTCGCAGCCGCCTTGGCGGGCGCCTTCTTGGCCGCGGTCTTCTTCGCCGCCGCCTTCTTGGCAGGCGCCTTCTTCGCGGCCGCCTTCTTCTTCACCGGGCCACGCGCACGCCGGTCGGCGAGCAGCTCCGAGGCACGCTCGTCGGTGATGGTCGCGACATCGTCGTCCTTGCGCAGGCTCGCGTTCGTCTCGCCGTCGGTGACGTAGGGGCCGAAGCGGCCGTCCTTGATCACCATCGGCTTGTCCGTCGCCGAGTCGTTGCCGAGCTCACGCAGCGGCGGGGTCGCCGCACCCGTGCGGCCCCGGCGCTTGGGCTCCGCGTAGATCTTCAGGGCGTCCTCGAGGGTCACCGTGAACATCTGCTCCTCGTTCTCCAGCGAACGAGAATCGGTGCCCTTCTTCAGGTACGGGCCGTAGCGCCCGTTCTGCGCGGTGATCTCTTCCTTCGACTCCGGGTCGATGCCGACCACGCGCGGCAGCGAGAGCAGCCGCAGCGCGTCCTCGAGCGTCACGGTCGCCACATCCATGGACTTGAGCAGCGAGCCGGTCCGCGGCTTCGGGCCGGCGGCCTTCTTGGCGGTCTTCTTCGCGGCGGCCTTCTTCGCGGGCGCCTTGGTGGTGACGGCACCCTCCCCCTCGGCCGTCACCGGCACGATGTCCGGCTCGGGTTCGGGTTCCGGCTCGGGCAGGATCTCGGTCACGTACGGACCGAAACGCCCCTCCTTCGCGACGATCTCGTGCCCGGTGAGCGGGTCGACGCCGAGCTTGCGACCGTCCTGCGGGGTGGCGAACAGCTTCTCCGCGTACTCGGGCGACAGCTCGTCCGGGGGCAGGTCGTCGGGCAGGTTTGCGCGCTGCGAAACAAGATTCGCATCGGGGCCGCCCTCTCCGGAGGGATCAGCGACCATCCGCTCGAGATACGGCCCGAACCGGCCGACCCGCACCACGACATCGCGGCCCTCGGAATCGGCGAACAACCGGATCGAGTTCACCTCGCGGGCGTCGATGTCCTCGAGATTGGTGCCGACCATCTTCTTCAGACCGCCAGAGCGGGCGACCGAGCCCTCGGCGCCGCGCTCCCCGCCGAAGTAGAAGCTGGACAACCAGTTCCCGCGCTGCTCGCGGCCACCGGCGATCTCGTCGAGATCATCCTCCATGCCCGCGGTGAAGTCGAAGTCGACCAGCCGGCCGAAATGCGCCTCCAGCAGCCCGATCACGGCGAACGCCACCCACGACGGCACCAGGGCACTGCCGCGCTTGTAGACGTAGCCGCGGTCCAGGATCGTCTTGATGATCGACGAATACGTCGACGGGCGACCGATTCCCAGCTCCTCGAGGGTCTTGATCAGGCTGGCCTCGGTGTAGCGGGCGGGCGGGTTCGTGGTGTGACCGTCCGGATCCAGCTTGGTGGCGGTGACCGCCTGCCCGGCGACGAGCACGGGCAGCCGCGACTCGGCGTCGTCGGACTGGCCGCCCGCCTCCTCGTCGACGCTCTCGACGTAGGCCTTGAGGAAGCCGGCGAACGTGATGGTGCGGCCGGACGCGGAGAAGGTGCACTCCTCGCCGGTGCCCGCGGTGCCGGTGATCCGCAGCGTCAGGGTGGTGCCGCGCGCGTCGGCCATCTGCGAGGCGACGGTGCGCTGCCAGATCAGCTCGTAGAGCTTGAACTCGTCGGCGGCCAGCTGCGAGTGCAGCTGCCCCGGGGTGGCGAAGACGTCACCCGCGGGACGGATCGCCTCGTGCGCCTCCTGCGCGTTCTTCACCTTGCGGGTGTACTGCCGCGGCGACGGGCTGACGTACTCGGCGCCGTACAGCTCGGTGGCCTGCGCCCTTGCCGCGGCGATCGCCGACGCCGACAGCGTCGTCGAGTCGGTACGCATGTAGGTGATGTGGCCGTTCTCGTACAGCCGCTGCGCGGTCCGCATGGTGCGCTCGGACGTGAAGCGCAGTTTGCGTGCCGCCTCCTGCTGCAGCGTCGAGGTCATGAACGGCGCGTACGGCTTGCGGGTGTACGGCTTGTCCTCGGCAGACGAGACGGTGAGATCGGTGCCGTGCAGCGCCTCGGCGAGGCGACGGGCGTAGCCCTCGTCCAGCACCGTGACGCCGGTCGACTTCAGCTGGCCGTCTGCCCCGAAGTCGCGGCCCGCGGCGACGCGGCTGCCGTCGACGCTGACCAGGCGCGCCCCGAAGCTGCGCGGATTCGCCTCGGCGCCCGCGTCCAGGGTGGCGGAGATGTCCCAGTACTCGGCGGACCGGAAGGCCATCCGCTCGCGTTCGCGCTGCACGATGACGCGCGTCGCCACCGACTGCACGCGGCCTGCCGAAAGCTTCGGCATGACCTTCTTCCACAGCACCGGACTGACCTCGTAGCCGTAGAGGCGGTCGAGGATGCGCCTGGTCTCCTGCGCGTCCACCAGGTCCTGGTCGAGGTCGCGGGTGTCCTGCGCGGCCGCCAGGATGGCCGGCTTGGTGATCTCGTGGAAGACCATCCGGCGGACCGGGATCTTCGGCTTGAGGGTCTCGAGCAGGTGCCAGGCGATGGCCTCGCCCTCGCGGTCAGGGTCAGTGGCGAGGTAGAGCTCGTCGGCGTCCTTGAGCAGGCTCTTGAGCTCGGCGACCTTGGTCTTCTTGTCCGGGCTCACCACGTAGAGCGGCTCGAAGTCGTGGTCGACGTTGACGCCGAGCCGGGCCCACGACTCGCCCTTGTACTTGGCGGGCACGTCCGCCGCGCCCCGCGGGAGGTCGCGAATGTGACCGACCGAGGCCTCGACGACGTAGTTCTTGCCCAGGTAGGGGGCAATTTTCCTGGCCTTGGTCGGCGACTCGACGATCACGAGACGGCGCGTCTGGTCGGCTGTGGCGGGGCTGTCGCCCGCCGTGTCCTTCTCCCGAGCTGCCACCTTGCTGCCTGCACCTTCCTCGACTCGAATCGGCGATCACTTCAGTAACAGAGTGACACACCGCGAGACCATCCTTGCAGATCAATCCCGTGTCGACTGTTCTACACCTGCGGCCAGGCCTCTCGCGCCTCCTGCCGGTCAGGGGCCTGACCGATGTTCTCGACCAGCCGCATCAGCCGCTTGTGCCCCACGATCCGGAGCCCGGGGCCCGCTCCGCGGGTGCCGATGAGGGTGGGCGCGATCCCGGCCCGCATCAGCGATTGGGCGAGGATCGGGTGGGTGTCCGGGGCGTGCGGGTCCAGCCCGAGCACGAACCGATCGCCCTCACCCTCGGACCTGCCCGCGGCCAGCACCCAGGCCCGCAGGGCACGCGAGTCCGGGATCCAGCCCACCGGCACGGCCTTGACCGCACCCTTGGTCCACTGAGCGGCGAGCGCGGCCAACTCGGGTACCGATGCGGTGCGGACCAGCGGGCTGCCCTCGTCGGAGCGGGTGATCTCGGCGGCCAGGCCGGCCTCCTCGATCAACTCGGCGACGGCGTCCGCCCGCCACGAGGCGTCGACGACCACCGAGACCCTGGCCCGGCCGGCGGCGACGGAGACCTGCCCCTGCGCGGCCAGCAGACCGCTCAGGTCCGATACCGCGGGCGGCACCGCCTCCGCGGAGAAGAAGGACAGCTGGTTCACAAGAGGACAGTAGGACAGATCCGGCCGCTCGGGCCGCGCTGACACGGCGGGACCACGCGCGGCGCCGGGCGGGAAACGACTCGTCCCCCACCACCTCACGGTGGTGGGGGACGAGTTGATCCGTCTCGAGGAACGAATGAATCAGACCGCGCGAACGCCGGTGGCCTGGGGACCCTTGGTGCCCTGACCGACCTCGAACTCGACGCGCTGGTTCTCCTCGAGCGTGCGGAACCCGCTGCCCTGAATCTCGGAGTAGTGGACGAAGACGTCAGCGGAGCCGTCCTCGGGGGCGATGAATCCAAAGCCCTTCTCCGCGTTGAACCACTTCACAGTGCCCTGTGCCATGCTTTTCCTTCACTTTCTAACACCGGATTCGGTGAACAGCAGTCAACAGTCCACCGGGCCGGTTCCGACCGCTGTACCGCTGATTTCCCCCTCAGGAAAAGCATCGCCACCGCGCTCGCAACATCGATCCTGCGAGCGCGTACACGAACACAGAAGCTGCGACCACTTATAAGTCAAGCACGGTTCGCGCGATGACAACAGTCGAAATCCAACAATGGTCGTAAAGAATTGATCTTGTATCCGACGACGCGTCGGCAACCGCTCTATTGGACACTCGTCAAGTTATTGACAAGGGCTGCACAGTGTTAAACACATCCCGGCAAGTACGATCAAAACCGCAGGTGAACCGGCACGTGTACGCGGCCACCCAACGAACTCGGAGTTATCAGTGAGCCAACCGGCCGCCGCAGCCAGCTACGGGCAGTCATTGCTCGATCGGGTGCTGGCGGGCACCCCTCGCGGCGAGGACCCGCTCACCCACGTGGCGGAACTGCAGGCACGCGAGTCCCAGTTCACGCAATGGCCACCGTGGATTCACGCCGATGTCGTCGATGCCATGCGCGGCAACGGAATCCCGCTGCCGTGGACACATCAGGAGGCCGCCGCCTCGCTCGCCGCGGCGGGAGAGCACGTCGTGGTCGCCACCGGCACCGCATCCGGGAAGTCGCTGGCCTACCAGCTGCCCATCCTCACCGCGCTCGCCGAGGACCCGCGCGCGACCGCCCTCTACCTGGCCCCGACCAAGGCCCTCGGGGCCGACCAGATCCGGTCCACCATCGCGCTGACCGAGCAGGCCGAATCGCTCGCCACCGTCTACCCCAACGCCTTTGACGGCGACACCCCGACCGAGGTACGCCAGTGGGTGCGGACCAACTCGCGCTGGATCTTCACCAACCCGGACATGCTGCACATCGGCATGCTGCGCTCGCACCAGCGCTGGGCCCACTTCTTCCGCAACCTGCGTTACGTCGTGATCGACGAATGTCACTCCTACCGAGGCGTTTTCGGCTCGAATGTGGCGCTGGTCCTGCGCAGGCTGAAGCGGATCGCCCGCCGCTACGCCGCCGACCCGGTGTTCATCCTCGCCAGCGCCACCACCGCGGCACCGGGGGCCGCGGCGTCCCGGCTGATCGGCGCCCCTTGCGCGGAGGTCACCGTCGACGGCTCGCCACACGGCCCGCGAACGGTCGCGCTCTGGGAGCCCCCGCTGATGGCCGAGGTGACCGGCGAGAACGGCGCCCCGGTCCGCCGCGCCGCCGGGTCGGAAGCCGCCCGGATCATGGCCGACCTGATGATCGAGGGCGCCAGGACCCTGACCTTCGTCCGCTCGCGCCGCGGCGCCGAGCTGACCGCGATGGGCACGAAAAGGCTGCTGGCGGAGTCCGCCCCGGACTTGACCGAACGGGTCGCCGCCTACCGGGCCGGCTACCTTGCCGAGGACCGACGCGAGCTGGAGGCTGCGCTCGCGGACGGGACCCTACTCGGCGCCGCGACCACCAATGCCCTCGAGCTCGGGGTCGACATCGCCGGCCTGGACGCGGTCGTGGTGGCCGGCTTCCCCGGCACCGTCGCCTCGTTCTGGCAGCAGGCCGGGCGGTCCGGCCGCCGCGGCGAAGGCTCCCTTGTGGTGCTGGTCGCCCGCGACGATCCGCTCGACACGTATCTGGTCCACCATCCGGCCGCGCTGCTGGACAAACCCGTCGAGGCCACCGTCACGGATCCGTCGAACCCGTACGTGCTGGGCCCGCAGCTGCTGTGCGCGGCGATGGAGCTGCCGCTCAGCGACGCCGAGGTCGAGCAGTTCGGCGCCGTCGAGCTGCTGGGCCGGCTCGCCGAGCAGGGTCTGATCCGGCGTCGCGCGCATGGCTGGTTCGTCACCGCGGAATCCAACCCCCATGCGTCCGTGGACATCCGAGGCGGCATCGGCAAGCAGGTCGCCATCGTCGACGCCGAGTCCGGCCGGATGCTCGGCACCGTCGACGGCGGCCGCGCCCCCGCGACCGCCCACCCGGGGGCGGTGCACCTGCACCAGGGCGAGTCCTTCGTGGTGGACATGCTGGATCTGGAGGAGGGCCTGGCGCTGGTGCACGCCGAGACCCCGGAGTGGAGCACCTCGGCGCGCGAGACCACCGAGATCGTCATCACCTCCCTCCTCGAGCACAGCGAGCACGGCCCGGTCACGGTGGCGCTGACCGAGGTCGAGGTCACCCACCAGGTGGTGGGCTACCTCCGGCGGCTGCCGTCCGGCGAGGTCCTCGACTCCATCGAGCTCGACATGCCGCCGCAGCGCCTGAACACGCGGGCCGTGATGTACACGGTGACACCGGAACTGATGGAACGGGCCGGCATCACCCCGGACCGGTTCCCCGGCTCGCTACACGCCGCCGAACACGCCGCGATCGGACTGCTGCCGCTGGTGGCCACCTGCGACCGCGGCGACATCGGCGGGGTGTCGACGGCGCTGCACCAGGACACCGGGCTGCCAACGGTGTTCGTCTACGACGGCCATCAGGGCGGCGCCGGGTTCGCGGACCGCGGGCACGCCGAGCTGCTGCGCTGGCTGCGCGCCACCAGGGACGCGATCGGGTCCTGCGAGTGCACGGCGGGGTGCCCGTCGTGCGTGCAGTCCCCCAAGTGCGGCAACGGGAACGACCCCCTCGACAAGGACGGCGCGGTCCGGCTGCTGACCGCGGTGGTCGACTCGCTCCGGGGAACCTAGATCAGGTCGGTCTTCTGCATCCAGCGCAGGATCGGCCAGCCGGCGAACACCGGCAGCCAGCAGGTGAGCACCCGGTACAGCAGTACCGACGGCACCGCGACCGCGGCGGGCACTCCGAAGGCCGCGAGTCCACCGATCAGCGCCGCCTCGACCGCGCCGACGCCGCCGGGGGTCGGCGCGGCGGACGCCAGCGTGCCGCCGATCATCGTCACGATGGTGACGGTGACGAAGCTGGTCTCGCCGCCGAATGCTGCGACGCTCGCCCAGAGAGCGAGCGCGGCACCGAGGGTGGTGCCCGCACACCCGCCGACGATGAGCAGGAACCGGCCCGGGTCGCGCGCGAGGTCAAGCAGCTCGGTGCTCACGTCGGCGATCTGGGGACGCAGCTCGTCGATCAGCCAGCGCCGCAACCTCGGCACGATCATGAAGGCCCCGACCACACCGAGCAGGACACCGACCACCAGGTAGATGACCGTCGCGTTCGGGATGAAGCCGGACAGGTCCGCACTCCTGCCCGCCGCGATGCTGAAGAGGATCAGCAGACCGATGTGGGTGACCACCTGGACCGTCTGCTGCAGCGCGACGGCCGCGGTCGCCCGCACCCCGCCGAGCCCGTTGTGTTGCAGGAACCGCACGCTGAGCGCCAGGCCCCCGACCCCAGCGGGCGTGGTGGTGGCCGCGAAGGTGTTGGCGAACTGCATGATCACCAGGTTCTTGAGCCGGACCGACTCCGACGCGCAGGCCCACAGCGCCACCGCCGCCCCGATGTACGTCGACGCCGACACCACCAGACCGAGCAGCGCCCACCACCAGTTCGCGGTCCGCAGCTCGGTGAGGAATGTCGGCACCTGGCTGACGAACGGGTAGGCGACGTAGACCAATCCGATCAACAGCACCAGCTGGATGATCTGGTTCCGGCTGAAGCGGGTGACCTGCTCGGTCTTGATCACCTCGGAGTCGGTCTGGGTCCGGACCTGGTGCCGGGTGGCCGACATCAGTTTGTCCGCATCCGGCAGTGCCCGGCGAACCCGTTTGGGCATCGCGGACTTGGTCAACCTGCCCGACGCCGCGAGGACCACGTCCTCGCCCAGCGTCTCGAGCGCCGCCCGCACCGCCGATTCCGGCCCGAACCGCGCCCCGGTGGTCAGCAGCAACTGGGCGATGTCCGACTCGAGCTGCGCGTCCGAGGCACCGACCTCCGCGTGCGCAAAGCCCTCGAAATGCACTCGGTCCCCGCTGATCCGGAGGTTGTCCGGGCGCAGGTCGCCGTGCGCGACCTGATTCGCGTGCAAGACCCGCAGGCCGGACCAGGCCGCCTCGAGGTGCTCGGGCTGCGCCTGCTCGAGCGGGGTCCCTGCGGGCACCGAATGCGCGTAGAGCATCCAGCCCCGCTCGAGCGGGGACACCGCGACGGCCAGGCTGGACGACAGCCCCATCCGTCCGACCGCGGTCGACATCAGCGCCCGGTGCTCGACCGCCCGGCGCAGCGACGCGTACGGCGCGGGCGTCTCCGCGCTCCGGAAGGTGAGCCAGTGCCAGACCTGACGGAGCGCGCCCTCGCTGCGCTGGTGCGGCCCGAAGAGCTCGAGGATCACCTCGTCGTCCGCGCCCGCCTTCCTGAGATCGACCCCGAGATCGACCTTCCGCCAACCGGGGCTGCAGTCGGCGGCGAGCACGAGCGGGCCCGGCCCGGTGGGGCTGAGCACCGACAGCGCGTCCACCCGCAGACCGCGCCTGCCGAGGATCCGGACCGCGAGATCGACGGGGACCTCCAGCGCGGGAGTGCCGACGAACAGCACCACCAGCGCGCCGATCAGCCAGCCGGCGGTCAGCCCCAACACCGACCGCGCGGGGACGACGGCGCTGACGAACAGGTGGATCGGCACGAAGGCGAACAGCAGCAGCCACCAGATCCGACGCCAGCGGGCGGGCAGCCACGGACCGGACACGGTCAGCATCGCGGCCAGCATCGCGATCCAGCGCGGGTCGTCGAGGAACTGCGACAGGAAGGTGTCGAGGTGCCCGTCCAGATCGAGGTGCCACTTCGGCGCGGACACCCCCGTGCCGGTGATGGACAGCGCGGCGACGGCGAGCAAGCCCGCGGTCGCGTACCCCGCGAGCAGCTTCCAGCGTCGGCCGAGGACGAGGCCGACCAGGATCGCGAACGGGAGGATGACGATCGCGGCGCCGTACAGCAGGTAGATCCGGGTCGAGGCCTCCGGCGACGCGACGCCGATCAGGTCCGACACCGAGTTCTCCACGGCCTCCCAGCGGCCGCGGGTGATCAGCGAGGTGGCGATCACCGCGCCCAAGCACAGCGCCGCCAGCACGACACGGAGCTGATCATTGGTACGCCGACGCAAAGGCTGCAGGAGGCTGCCCTGGACCGGGATCTCTCGTCCGTCGACTCGCATGGGGTGATCGAGCCTATCCGACGTGCACGTGCGGCCTGCGGGCCACGTCGGGCTCGGCGCGCCGCAGCACCTCCCGGGTCACGGACGCCACCTCACCGTGCCCGAAGAACAGGAACTGCAGCAGGTTGCGGACCGGGTTTCCCTCCGTCCACTCGAAGTACACGTGCGGGACGGTCCCGGTCAGGTCCCGGATGTCGAGCAGGATCGCGGCGATGGAGTTGGGGATGGCCGCGCTGCGGACCGTCAGCACCCGGAACCCCTCGCGGCGGTGCCCGTGCACCCGCAGGTCGGTGGCGAACTCCGACGCATCGGTCACGCTCACCTCGAGGAAGAGGATGGGATCGGCGGCGGGGATCCGGCTGACCCGGCGCCGGGCCGACTCCTTCGCCCGATACGCCGCCGGGTCCGGACGGTCGGCGTCGTGCGCGATGACCCGGATGACCCCCCGCGCGGCCTCGTCGATCAGCTCCCGCGCCGTGGCGTCGTAGCTCACCGAGTAGGCACGCAGTTCGTAGGCCCGCGTGAAGCGGGAGGCGAACGAGACGCCCAGGATCGCGAGGATGAACAGGATCGCCAGATGCAGGCCCTCGGGGCGTTCGACGATGTTGACGACTGTCGTGTAGACGAAGATGACCGCGACCACCGCGAAGCCGATCGCCTTGCGTCGCTGGCCCCGCCGGTATGCGGACAGCGCGACGGCGACGGAGGCGGAGGTGATCAGCACCAGGACACCGGTGGCGTAGGCCGAGCCCTGGGCGTCGACGCTGGCGTCGAAATACCAGGTGATGCCGAACGCGATCGCCGCGAACACCAGCACCAGCGGGCGCACCGCACGCGCCCAGTCCGGGGCCATCCCGAACCGGGGCAGGTACCGCGGGACCAGGTTGAGCAGGCCCGCCATGGCCGAGGCGCCTGCAAACCAGAGGATCGCGATGGTGCTCACGTCGTACACGGTTCCGAAGACGCTGCCGAGGTACTCGTGGGCCAAGTAGGCCAGCGCGCGCCCGTTGGCCTGTCCCCCTGCCTTGAATTCGTCCGCCGGGATCAGCACGGTGGTCAGGAAGCTGGTCACGATGAGGAATGCGCTCATGATCAGCGCGGCGGTGGTCAGCAGGTGCCGCGCCCCGCGGATCCGGCCGCGCGGCGCGGATCCGGTGTCGCTCGGATCGCCCTCGATCTGGGGCATCACCGCGACCCCCGTCTCGAAGCCGGACAGGCCGAGCGCGAGCTTCGGGAAGACCAGCAGCGAGATCGCGACCATCATCCAGGGGTTGCCGTGCTCGGCGGTCAGGGCAGCGGTCCAGTCCGTCACCACGGAGGGCGCGGTCGCCACGTGCCACAGTCCGGCAGCCACCACCACGAGGTTCAGCGCCAGGTAGGCCGCGACGAGTGCGACCGCAATCCCGATCGCCTCGGCGAAGCCCTTGAGGAAGACGGCCGCGAGCAGACCCAGCAGGACCAGCGTGACCAGCAGGTTCTCCCCGCGCAGGGCCGCGGGCGCGAACGGGTTCTGTACGACGTGCGCCGCACCGTCGGCGGCGGACAGCGTCATGGTGATGATGAAGTCGGTCGCCGCGAACCCCAGCAGAACCAGGACGAAGATCTTGCCGCCCCACTTCGGAAGCAGTCGGGCCAGCATGGCGATCGAGCCCTCACCGCGCGGGCTCTCCTGCGCGACACGGCGATACACCGGCAGCGCGCCGAACAGCGTCAGCGCGACGAGGACCACGGTCGCCATCGGCGAGAGCACACCGGCGGCCAGGGCGGCGATGCCCGGCTGGTACCCGAGCGAGGAGAAGTAGTCGACGCCCGTCAGGCACATGACCTTCCACCACGGGTGCTTGTGCTCCGGCTTCGACACCACCCGGAACGGCCCCTGGTGCCCGGACGGCTCCTCGGTGATGTTCTCGAACAGCCAGGACCGCACCCGTGACGGTGCTCGATCCCTGGTGGTCACAAGCCGATACTGCCACCGGCAGGGGGTCTCACCCGGGAAAACGCGTCCTGTGGTGCTGTCGCCGCGCCGGCTCGGACCTCACTCCGCCTGCGCGGGGACCTCCGGTTCGCCGAGGCTGAGCATCAGCCGGTTCGCCCACGAGAACGACGCGGTGGACAGGACCAGGTCGCCGATCTCCTCGTCGGTGATGCCGACCGCACGAAGCCGCGCCAGGTGACCCGAGTCGGCGCGTGGCGGCTGTGCGGCGAGCGCCGCCGCGAAGTCGACGACGGCGTCCCACCGATCGTCGACGCGGGCGGTGACGCCCTCGTCGAGGATCTTCTGCACGTCGGCGGGCCGCTTCGACAGCTCGGAGGTGAAACGTGCGTGCACCGAGGTGCAGTACACGCACCCGTTGAGCCGCGAGGTGGCAGTCGCCGCGAGCTCCCGCTCGGTGCGTGAGAGCCCACCGTGCCCGTAGAAGATCTCCTTGTCGTTCGCGCTCCGCTCGCCGAGCACTTCCGGGTCGCGGGCCAGCAGCCGGAAGTACGGGCTCTCGCCGCGGAATCCCACCAGGTGCGTCCGCTGCTCCTCGGTCGCGTCCTCGAGCCGGATCGGCTCCAGCCAGGGCACCCAGTCCAGGTGGTCCTGGGTGAAATCGCTTGGGCGGCGATGCTGCTCGACCTCGCGTACCTCGCTCATACCGATTCTCCGATCAGGGTGTACCCGGCGACCAGCCGGATCTGGTAGTTGACGTAGCCGATCAGCTGGGACGCGGTCACGATCGCGGCCTCCGTCAGGCCCGCCGAGCGCAGGCTCTCGATTGCCTCCCTTGTGGCGGCGGCGGGGTCGAGGGTGAGCAGCTCTGCGTGCCGCAGCAACGCCGCGAGCTCCGGGTCGTCGACGGTTCCCGCCGTCACCGCCGCGACGAGGTCCGGGGGCAGCAGCGCCGAATAGTGTTCGACGAGTGTGGGTTGCGCGGCGAGCACCGTCACCCGCAACGCGATCGCGGTGAGCTGCTCGCGGTGCGGGGACTGCGCTCCGAAGAATGCGTCGTGCAGCCGCTGGGTGTGCTCCGCGACCGCGGGCCTCGCCGATCTGAGCGGGGACACGGCGTCTGCAAGCGGGGCGCCGATCACCCTGTCCAGCACGTCCGCCGTCGGGTTCGGTGGGGCTTGGGTCGATGACCTCGTCATGGTCGTGATTCCTTCCGGTGAGCGCCATTCCAGCCGAGGCGCGGGGCCACCTTCGTGGCGATGAGTTCGATGGAGTGCAACGTGGCCGCCTGGT
This sequence comes from Rhodococcus sp. OK611, assembly GCF_003050885.1. Classification (NCBI taxonomy): domain Bacteria; kingdom Bacillati; phylum Actinomycetota; class Actinomycetes; order Mycobacteriales; family Nocardiaceae; genus Rhodococcus; species Rhodococcus sp. OK611. The sequence continues at coordinate 56,040 of NZ_QAOZ01000014.1, read as the reverse complement.
CGGGGTCGATCGGATGAACCTGGAAGATCAGGTCGGTCGACTGCTGCACCGCCGGATCGGCGGCGAGCAGGTCGGTCACCTCGTCCGGGGTGCCGACCACGGAATCACGCAGGATCTCCTCGGCGCTCTCGCTGCCGTCGGCGAGGCCGATCTCCTGCAGGTAGGCCCGGAAACGCAGCGCGCCTCGGCGCGCGAGTTCCCAGGCCGCCTCGTGGTCGTCGGCGACGAACACGCTGCGCGAGGCGCCGATCCGCGGCCGCGCGCCCGCCGGGAGCGCCTCCCGGTATGCCGCGATCAGCGGCCCCTGGACCTGTCCGAGGGAGGCATCCGCGAGACCGGGCTCCCTCGGCTGGGTCCGCGACAGCAGGAGGCCGTCCCCGGATTCGCCAGCCCGCACGGCGCCCGACCCCGAGAAGGTCGCCTGCCAGCGACGCTCGAGTAGCCCCGACGCCCGCGGGTACAGCGCCTTGCCGTCGCCCGTCGGGGCCCCCGACAATGCGGCCGTCAGACGCTTGATCTTGTTGTCGTAGAGGGCCCGTCGATCGGCGTCGGCATGACCGAACAACGCGAAGGCGCTCGCCGACCCCCCGGTGCCGAGACCCAGTTCGAGCCGGCCGCCGGACAGGGCATCGAGGACCGCGGCGTCCTCCCCGACCCGGATCGGGTCCTCCAGCCCGAGCGTCACGATGGCCGTTCCGAGGCGGATCGTGCTCAGCCGGGCCGCCGCGTGCGCCAGGAAGACGAACGGCGACGGCAGGCCACCCTCCGCCGGATCGACGTGATGCTGGGCCACCCAGCCGACGTCGAAACCCACCTCCTCGGCGAGGGCGAACTGCGCCAGCGCGTCGCGGTAGAGATCTCCCGCGTCCCGGCTCTCGTCACCGACCAGCCGGGTGAACCATCCGAGCCGCTTGCTCCCGGTCACGTCATGCCACCTTTCCCAAATATGCTTCTCGTACCGCGGGATTGCCCAACAGATCGGTGGCCTCGCCGTGCAGCACGATCTCGCCGCTCACCAGGACATTGCCGGTATGCGCGATGGACAGCGCGAGCTCGGCCTGTTGCTCGACGATCAGGATCGCGAGCCCGAACCGCTCGTTGAGCCGGACGATCTCGTCCAGCACCCGGTCCACGAACAGCGGGGACAATCCCATCGTCGGTTCGTCCATGCAGATCAGCCGAGGCCGGCTCATCAGTGCCCGGGCGAACGCCAGCATCTGCTGCTCGCCACCGGACAGCGTCCCCGCGTGCTGCCTGCGTCGCTCCGCCAGCCGCGGGAAGTGATCGAACAACTCGGCTGCCCGCTCGGCCAGCACCGAGCGCCGCTCGCGGTGCACATAGCCGCCGACGTACAGGTTCTCCTCGACCGTCATCTCCGGAAAGACCCGCCGCGCTTCGGGAACCGAGGCCAACCCGGCCTTGATCCGGCCCGCTGGGGCCACCGCGGTGGCGTCCTCCCCGTCGATCAGCACCCGCCCGGTCGTGGGGGTCAGCAGCCCGAGGGCGGTCTTCATGGTCGTCGACTTGCCGGAGGCGTTCCCCCCGAGCAGGGACACGATCTCGCCCGGCCGGACTCGGATGGACACCTCGTTCAGGGCTCGCGAGCGTCCGTAATACACGCTCACCCCGTCGAGTTCGAGGATCGGGGGCGCGTGCTCATCGACCGCCATCGGAGTCCACCTGTCCTTCCGCGCCGACCGTGGCAGGTCGCAGCCGGCGACGACCGAGATAGGCCTCGATCACCCGCTCGTCGGCCTGCACCTCTGCCGGGGTCCCGACCGCGATGATCGAACCCTCGTCCATCACGATCACCCGATCGGAGAGCTGGTTGACGAGTTCGAGCTTGTGCTCGACCAGGACGATGGTCTGCCCGTGCGCCTTGAGCTCGGCCAGTTGACGTGCGACCTCGGCGGTTTCGCTCTGATTCATGCCCGCCGCTGGTTCGTCGAGCAGCAACAGGACGGGGTCGAGGGCGAGGGCCCTTGCGATCTCGGTGCGTCGCCGGTTCGCGTAGGACAGCGTGTACGCCGGGTCGCCCGCGCGGGGAGCCAGCCGTTCCCCGAATCTCGCCAGCCCGGAGTCCACCTCGGCGCGGAGGAGTTCCCGCTCGGCCCGCACCTTCCGGGTGGGCACCAGCGCGAGCGCCGTCTCCGCGAGGATCGGAACCCAACGGATCACGGGATACCGGACCAGGGAGCGCAGCGGTCGCGCGGCCCGGAGGGTGCTGTGCAGCCCCACCTCCACGTTCTCGGCCACCGTGAGGTTCCCGAAGACCCGGCCGTTCTGAAAGGTCCTCGCGATGCCCGCCTCGGCAGCCGCCTCCGGGGATCCGGGCCGTACCGTATTGCCGCGCAGCAAGATCCGTCCGGCGTCGGGACGGAGAACGCCGGACACCAGGTTGATCGTAGTGCTCTTTCCCGACCCGTTGGGCCCGATGATGGAGACGAACTCACCCCTGTTGACCTCGAAGTCGATCCCGTCGACGGCGCGCACGCCGCCGAAGGCGCGGCGCAGCCCCGCCACCGACAGGATCTGCTCAGACTGCTGCGCTGACACGGTCCCTCCTCGTCCAGATTCCCTGTGGCCTGAATCGGATGATCAACAGCAGGATCACCCCGTAGAGCAGAATGCGGACCTCGGGCGCCAGCCGGAACAGCTCCGGGACGCCGATCAGGACAACCGAGCCGAGGATCGCGCCGTAGGGGGACCCGGTCCCGCCGAGAACGATGATGGTGACCACCAGGAGCGAGAGCCCCAGGTTGAACACCGTCGGATCGATGTACGAGTACTGGTGTCCGAGGAGCGCTCCCCCGATGCCGGAGAAGATCGCACTGATCGCGAAGGCCAGCGCCTTGTAGTCGCGCACCCGCACGCCCGACGACCTCGCCGCCACCTCGTCGGACCCGACCGACCTGAGCACCGTGCCGAGGTGTGACCGCTGGATCGCGGCCACCACCACCACGGTCAGGGCCAGGAACACCAGATCGAGGCGGAAAAGGTCGGTAGCGGTAGAGAACTCGTACCCGAAGATCCGCGGCGGCGGGATCCCGAACAGTCCGTAGCTGCCCCGGGTCACCGACTCCCAGTTGCGGATGATGGCGACCGTGACGACACCGATCCCGAGCGTTGCGATCGCCACGTAGTGACCGGAGAGCCTCCAGACCGGAGCCGCCAGGACGGACGAGACGATCGCAGCGGTCAGCGCGGCCGTGGCCACCGCCGCCAGGAAGGGCCAGTCGTAGCTGATCGTGAGGATGGCCGAGGTGTACGCACCGATCGCGATCGGACCGGCCTGGCCGATGGTGAGCTGACCGGCCGAGCCCGCCACCAGCGTCATCGAGACCGCGATTATGGCGTAGGCGATGATCTGGGTCCCGACCACCAGTCCGTAGCTGCCCGAGACCAGGGGCACCCCGATCCCGACGACGGCGAAGGCGGCGGCCGCCTGCCACCACTGCACCCGGATCTGTCGACCCGAGCCGAGGAAGGTGCCGGTCAACGGTTCGCTCGAGATCGACGGCGCCTTCGCCAGCAGTCCCCCCGGCCTCAGGACGAGCACCGCGATCAGCACGCCGAAGGTGATCAGGTCCCGGTATCCGTCCCCGAACTGGTAGATCCCCACGGCCTCGATGATGCCGAGCACGAAGCCTCCGAGCACCGCGCCGGGGATCGATCCCAGTCCACCGATCGTCGCCGCGACGAATCCGCTCATCCCGGCGATCGTGCCGCTGGTCGGCGAGATGTTCGAGTTGTACAGTCCGACAAAGATTCCCGCCAGACCGCCGAGGCCCGACGCGATGATGAACGCCAGGTTCTGCACGCGGGGTACCGGGATCCCCATCTGCAGCGCCGCATCGGGGTCCTGCGCCGTCGCCCGGATCGCCAGCCCGTACCTGCCGTACTTGAGGAAGCCTGCGAGGCCGGCCATGACCACGATCGTGATGGCGAACATCACGAGATCCGAAGTCCCGAACCGCACTCCACCTATCTGAAAGTTGTTGGTCGGCAGCACCTGCGGGAACGGTCGTGTCTCGGGGCCGAAGATCATCTGGACGAGGTTCTCGATGATCATGCCCGCGGCGACGGTGGCCAGCAGCGCCGCTACGGCCGGACCCCGGCTCAGCGGTCGCACCGCAACGACGTTGACGACGAACCCGAGCAGACCCGAGACAGCGACCACCACCACGATGGTGGTCCACAGGGACAGCCCCAGTTCGGCGATCAGCCACCACGCGAATATCGACCCGAACGCGAACACCGCGCCGTGGGCGAAGTTGATCACGTTGGTGACCCCGAAGATCAGGGTGATCCCGACGGCGATCAGCGCATAGGCGTTGCCGTGGATGAGTCCGGCGAGCAGGGTGTCGATCATGTGGTGGGTACGAACTTCCCGTTCTGGAGCACGAGCTCGCGGGGCGCCACGCCATCGGGACGGCGGGACTGCTGATCGAAGGCGAACTCGCCCAGCCCGATTCCGTTGAACTCGGATTCCTTCAGGCCCTTGAGGACACCCTCCCTCGTCGCACCGCCGTGGTTCGCGGCGTCGACGAGGACCTTCAGCGCGTCATAGGCGTAGACGTTGAAGTCGCCCGGGTCGACCCCGAACTTCGCCCGGAACTTGCCGACGAAGTCCTGGATACGGGGATCGGTGTCCGCCGGGCTGAAGATCCCGTTCACGATGTCGCCCTCCGCCGCCGGGCCCGCCAGCGTGATGAACTGCGGTGTGTTCTGGCCACCGAAGAACTGCTTGTCGAACCCGACATCCCGGAGCTGCTTGACCACCAGGGCGCCGTCGGGGCCGTAGCCGAGGTGCACGAAGGCCTCCGGCGCCGCCTCACGACCCTTGATCAGGATCGGCTTGACGTCCGTCGAGTCCGGGAGGATCGGCGACGAGTAGACGATCTCGATGCCCTTCTCTGCCGCGAACTGCGAGAAGTATTTGAATGCCTGCTTGCCCCAGTCGGTTTCGAGATAGACCACGGAGACCTTCTTCGCCTTGCGGGAAACCCACTCGGCGTTGCGTTCCTGGAACACGTCGAGGGTGATCGACGGGCTCCACGAGTACTCACCCCCGTTGGTGAACTCGACCGCGGAGTTGGTGAATCCGTACTGCACCAGCTTGCCCCGGTTGTACACCGGGGAGGCGGCGATCGACGCGGGCGAGGAGAAGTCCCCGAGTTCGGCGATCACGGACTGGTCGTCGACGAACTTCGTCGCGATCGGCACGGTCTGCTTCGGATCGGACTGCGAGTCCTCCCATTTGAGCTCGACCTTGCGCCCGTCGATGCCGCCGTTCTGATTGATCTCCTCCAGCGCCAGGTCGAAGCCCTGCTGCCACAGTCGCCCGTACTCTGCCGACGGCCCCGTCTTGGGTCCCGACACACCGAAGTAGACGGTGCCGGCCGTGGCCGCCTCCGAGTCACTGCACGCGGCGGTCAAGCCGAGCAGTGACACCGAGGCGACCATTCCCGCCACTAACCTGCGGGTGCGTCCGGGGACAGCTGGATTGGTACTCATTCTGCGAATTCCTCCGGGTATTCGTCCACGCGAGCGCGCCGCGACAGACAGGAAGCCACCGCGCACGACCTCGTTGTCGTGGCGGCGAATGGGAATAGGAAGGCGAACTGAAAGGACGGCGGCATTGCCAAACAATCCGATCGCCGATTTCGGCCCGTCATTCGAAAAGGCGGGCATAGACGTCGATATCCGCTTCTTGGGATTCTCGACTGGTCTGCCCAACGCAACACGAGCGCTCGACTCGAATTACCGATCAGTTCTCACACTGATCGGCTTCTACACTCCGTGGTGACAATCAACGTATTCAGCTTTCGCGACAGTAGGGGCGCTTGCCGTATCCGCGTGGATACAGCCCGGTCCTCACCCGGGGCACCCCACCGCTCCGCGAGGGTTGCCGATCAGCAAGCCGGGGCTATCAGCTGATACTCATGACCGTTGGGAGAGAAGGTATCCGGGCCCCTACGACGTGTCAACCGTTCGGTTGGGTTCGCCGCCCGCCTCGCCCCGCGCCGGCCTTCCCGCACCCGCCCAGCGCTGCACATTTACCTTGCCGAAACGGTTCCCGATAATTCGGATCACCGTGAAAACAATGGGCCCGAACCGAATTCAGTAGTGTTCGCGAGGTGAACGAATCCAGCTGGCCACCGGTCAACCCCTTCGTGCCCGACGGCCGAATACTCGTCATCGGCGCGAGCACCGGGATAGGTCGCGCGGCCGCCGCGATGGCATACCGGGCGGGGGCCTCCGTCGCGGGCGTCGCCCGGGACGAGGCGGGCCTGAAGCGGTCCTTCGCCGCGATCGACGAATCGGATACCGACCGGTTGCTACCGATCGCCGCGGACGTCCGCGATCCGGCCGGACTCGAGTCGATCTTCACTCGCGCAGGCACGGTCGATCACGTGCTGCTGACGGCGGGATTCGCCGCGACCGGCCCCACTCGGACCACCCCGTGGTCGGCGCTGGAACCGGCGTACACCGACCGGCTCGCCACCGCCTATGCCGTCGCGCAACGCGCGGCGCCTGCACTGGCGCCCGGGGGCTCGCTCGTCTTCACCTCCGGCGGGTTCGCGGTCCGGCCCGCGGCCGATACGAGCGTCGTCGCCGCCGGACTGGCCGCGCTCGAGACGTTCGTCAGGGGGCTCGCGCTCGAGGTAGCGCCGAGAAATCGCGTCAACGCCATCCGGCCGGGACGGATCGACACCCCGATGCTGCGCGGCGCGCTCACCCGCAACGCGGGCGGCCCGGTCGACGACGAATCGGTTTCGGCCGCGGGACGTTCCATTCCCCTCGGGCGGGTCGGCACGGCCGACGAGGCCGCGCACGCCGCGCTCTTCCTGATGGCGAACACGTACATCACGGGCGTCACACTCGGCGTCGACGGCGGCCAGAGCCTGCGCTAGGTGCCGATGGCACGCTTACCGAGCTCGATGATCGACGCCCGGAGCGTGGCCTCGTCCACCGCGGGCTCGGTCCCGCCCGTCACCATCGTGAGCAGCTGAGGCACGGTGGACGGCCAGGCGGCGATCCCGATCAGCGTGAATAGGGAGATCGCCGTGCGCGCGTCGGCCTCGCGGCCGAGCAGCTGTGCGAGGCTCTGCACCTTGTCCAGGTACACCTGGCCGCGCGCCTCGTCGCTCGGCAGGTCCTCCTTCCGGTAGTGCAGCGACTCCCACATCAACAGCCGCAGCAGGTCCGGGCGCGCGCGATGGAAGTCGAAGACCGCCCCGATGTAGTCGTCGAGGTCGGTCTCCGGAGTGAGCGGATGCGCCTGCCCGAGCTCGGTGAGCGCCTCCATGATCACCGCGTCGAACAGCTTCTCCTTGCTGCCGAAGTACCCGTAAATGCGTTCCTTGTTGACCCCCGCGCGCTCGGCGATCCGGTTGACCCGACCGCCGGCGATGCCGGTCTCCGCGAACTCAGAACGCGCCGCGTCCAGGAGTTTTCGTCGCGTCGATGATCCCTCGGCATGCTCATTCATGCGCGAATCCTATCCGCAACATTTCCGGGATCGCGGAACCCTTGTGCTCCAACCAACTGGTTGGTAGAAGTATGTCCTGCCCACAATGGAAGGACCCTTCGATGACCAACGCCCTGCACATCAACGCCTCCGCGCGCGGCAAATCGAGCGACTCGCGCAGCATCGCCACGACGTTCCTGGACGCCCTGGCCGTCCAGGACCCGTCGCTCACCGTCGACACGCTCGACCTGTTCGAGGAGCGGCTGCCCGATTTCGGCACCGCCGCCGCGGGCGCGAAACTCGCCGTCTTCACAGGCCAGGAGCAGACGCTCGAACAGGGTCGGGCCTGGGACCAGGCCCGAGAGGTCTTCGACCGCTTCGCGGCGGCCGACCTCTATGTCCTGAGCATCCCGATCTGGAACTCCGGGATCCCGTACATCCTCAAGCAGTGGATCGACCTCGTCACCCAGCCGGGGTGGGCGTTCGAGTTCGACCCCGCGAAGGGGTATTCAGGGCTGCTCGCGGGCAAGCGCGCCGTCACCGTCTACACCAGCGGTGTCCACAGCCCCGGCGTCCCCCTGGAGTTCGGAGCCGATTTCGCGACCCCGTTCGTCGAGGACTGGCTGCGTTTCGTCGGCATCGACTCGGTCGCCGAGATCCGGTACGCCCCGACGGTCCTGACGCCCGACCCCTCGGCGGGCCTGGCCGTCGCCCAGGAGCGGGCACGTGAGCTCGCAGCCGGCTTCTGATCTCGCGGCGGTGCCCGCCGTTGCGGCGGCGGAGCCGCGCTGGGCACCCACGGGACGAACGATCGGCCTGATCTGTCTCGCGGGCACCCTCGTCGTCGGGCAGCTGTACGTCGTCCTCCCACTCCTCGACGACCTGTCGCGGGAGTGGGGGGCGACGCGCTCGGCCGTGACGTGGACGACGACCTGCTTCGGGCTCGCGTACGCGCTGGGGTTTCTCGTCACGGGTCCGCTCTCCGATCGTTGGGGCAGGCGCCCGGTGATCGTCGGCGGGCTGCTGGCGACCTCGGTGACGACCCTGCTCGTGGCACTCGCCCCGAGTCTCGAGCTCGGCCTCGCGGCCCGGATCGCGCAGGGCGCGACCGCGTCGCTGTTCGCCCCCGCCGCGTTCGCCTATCTCGCCGAGCAAATCGACCCGCGGCGTCGGGTGCTCGCGCTCACCTGCCTGACAAGCTCCTTCCTCGCAGCGGGCGTGCTCGCGCAGGTGGCCTCGCAGGCGGTCGCGGCCGCCTGGGGCCCGAGCGCGATATTCCTGTTGAGCAGCCTGGGATTCGTGCTGTTCGGCGTGGCGGCGTGGCTCGTGCTCGCGCCGCGGGCACCGGTCCCCGGCCCGCCCGCTAACGAGCCGCGCGGCCTGCGCGCCTCGTTCGGTCCCTTCGTCGCCCTGCTGCGAAACCCGGTGCTGGCCTTGCTGTTCGTCAGCGGCGTCAGCGTTCTCGGTGTGTTCGTCGGCCTGTACACCGGGATCCAGCTCAGCCCCCCGGACGGTATCGACGGCGGTGGCATGCTGGCGCTCCGGGCCAGCGCCCTGCCCGCGATGATCGCGGTCCCGCTGCTGGCGGGCCGGCTGGCTCGGGTGGCTCCGACGACCCGGGTGGTGTCGGCGCTGCTCGCGGCGGCGATCACCGCCGCGGCCACGGCGGCGCCGTTCGGGAACGCGTGGGTCGCGCTGTGCCTGCTGATCTTCGTGGCGGCGATCGCGGTTGCGGCGCCGGCACTGGTGCAGGCCATCGCGGAGCGGGCTGGCGCAGCGCGCGGCGCGGCCACCTCGCTGTACACCTTCACGCTGTTCGTCGGCGCGAGCACCGGACCGCAGGTGGCCAATCTGCTCGCCGGGGTCGGCTACTGGGCCGTCGCGGGCGCGATGGCCGCGGTGGCCCTCGCGGGCGCCGCCCTCGCTTACGTGGCGGCGAGGATCGACTGAGCCGGAAGCGGCAAGAGTGCTAACGTCGCGCGTATCGCGACTGGCGTTTGGTGGGACACCACAAGGAAGCGAATTCGGAGCGTCGTACGCCTGGGTGCTCCTCAGTTGACTACTGAGGAGCACCCACATGGAACTGCGGTACGGAATGAACCCGCATCAGCGCGCCCGCGTCACCTCACCGGCGCCACCGGTTCGAGTCATTCACGGATCCCCATCGTTGATCAACTACCTCGATGCGCTGAACGGTTGGCAGTTGGTTCGAGAGGCTGCGGCGGTCACTGGCGACGCAGCAGCAGCTTCGTTCAAACATGTCTCCCCAGCCGGCGCTGCCCTGGCGGGCGATCTGGACGAGACCATGCGCCGCGCTTGGGATCTCGGCGACGGTGCGGTCGGCGACGCTACCGCTGCCTATGTACGTGCGCGGGACATCGACCCGAAATCATCGTTCGGGGATCTGATCGCAGTCTCGGAGCCGGTGGACCGTGAGTTGGCGGACCTACTTGCGGGTGTCGTCTCCGACGGAATCATCGCGCCGGGGTTCGAGCCGGGCACGGTGGAGATTCTGGCGCGGAAAAAGCGCGGCACATTCCTCGCCCTCGAGGCAGATGCGTCCTACGAGCCGCCGCCATGGGAACAGCGCGAGGTGTTCGGAATGGTGCTCGAGCAAGAACGCGATCGGCTGCCAATCACGGCGGACCTACTGCGGGTGGTGCATGGTTCTGCGCCGCGCCCGGACACCATCCGCGACGCACTGTTGGGCATGGTCACAGTGCGCTACACGCAGTCGAACTCCGTGGCCTACGTGAAGGACGGCATGACGATAGGCGTCGGTGCCGGTCAGCAGTCCCGAGTGGACTGCACTCGGCTCGCCGGCGCGAAGGCCGGCATCTGGTGGCTGCGCCGCCTGCCTGCCATTCAGTCACTCGAATTCGCCGAGGGGACGTCCCGGCAGGACCGGCTGAACTGGCAGGTTCGCCTTGCCGAGAACGCTGTGACGGACTCCCAGCGGACGGCGCTCACCGCTCAGGTGACCTCTACAGCCCAGGTCGCGGAGGTAGAAGAGGCCGACCGCCTGGAATGGCTCGCTCGCCTCACCGATGCCACCCTCGTCTCCGACGGATACATCCCGTTTCGCGACAACATCGACCACGCAAGCCGACTCGGAGTGCGCTACATCGTCGAGCCCGGCGGCTCCACCCGAACGGGCGAAGTCGTGGATGCATGCCGAGAGCTGGGACTGACCCTGATCCACACCGGAACACGCTTGTTCCACCACTGACGAGCCGACTCTGCAGCCCGCGAGCGGACCTCCTCCTCGAGTCCAGAGACCGCAGGCCGGCGACACCACACCTTCCACGGGGGTCTCGCCGGCCTGATCCTCGGCCGATGGCATGCGCCCCGGGGCTCAGTCCCTTGTCGTGAACTCCGCAAAGCCGGGAACCGGGATCTTCAGCTGCGCGTGGATGTCGCCGCCGAGCCCGAACTGACCGATGGCGCCGCCGTAGTTCTGCTGGTAGCTCTGCCAGAGCACCACGACGCTGACGATGCGATTGGCCCCCGGGCTGTCCGGGGGCGGAAACGCATTCGGCAGCGAGGCCCGGTAGGTCGCGTGGCCGTCCTGGTCGGTGACGAACACGTTCGGCACCCCCAGCGGCCCGGGTCGCGTCGGCGCGGCCGGGTCCAGGTCCCGCTGGCGCAGCGACATCACGGTGTACAGCGACTCCGGGATCAGACCCGAGAACTCGAAGGAGAACTCGCCGTCCCTGCCGTCCGCGCTGACCCCCACCCGCACGGTGCCCCGCGCCTGCAGCCAGTCCCTGAGGGTGACCGGCCGGGTCAGGCGCCTACCGTCCTCGTACCGGAGGTCCGGGATCGGCGTCTCGTGGAACGCGTAACTGGGCCGCCGGACCTGCGCGGCCTCGGGAACCTGGTCGGGCGCGAACACGATCGGATAGTTGTTGGCGGGCAACGGGAGCGGCAGGGTGTGCAGCACCGTCGCCCCGTCCTCCGCCGACAGCTCCGTCCCGAGTTCGCGCACGATCGTGTACGGCTCCACGCTCCCGAACTCGGGAACCGGGGTCCCCGCATCGACGATCGCGCTCCCCCACTCCCGCCCGACGGAGCCGTCGCCTGCGTCCCGGGTGATCCACCCGACCACGACGAAATTGCCGTCGCGGTCGACCGCCTCGCTTGGCGGATAGAGCGGGCCCTGCGTGGTGGGTGTGAGCTCGTAGAGCTTGGATTCGGCCGAAACCCGTTCTGTCATCGAAGACCTCGCTGTCCGGCACTGGTGACGGCGAGCAGCGGGACGGCCCCGGCCAGACCGGTGGTGGCGCTGCCCAGTACCCGCCACCGATCCCGGGCCGCGTGCGCCCGGAGTACCGGATCGCTGCCGCGGAGCCCCGGGTGCCCGACCGCCTCGAGGAAGGCGAGGTCGCTGTCGTGGTCGCCGTACCCGTAGCTGTTCCCGGCATCGATCCCGAGTTCGTCCAGTACCGAGGTGACGGCCTCCGCCTTGGCCTGCCCGATCATCGGCCGCTCGACCTCACCGGTCAGCAGCCCCCGGCCGTCCGTGACCGGGCGGCTCGCCACGATCCGGTCGGCACCGACGGCCTCCCCGATCGGCCCCAGTGCGGGCCCGAACGAGCCCGACAGCAGCACGATCGCGGCACCGGCGTCGCGATGGTCACGCAACGCGGCGAGGGTGTCCGCGTAGTACGGGGCTGCGGTGGACTCGAATTCCCGATACCACCGGCGACCCGATTCCTCCAGCTCGACGAGTGGCACCCCACGGAACGTGCGGTAGTAGCTGCGGTTGACCTCCTCCCGCGGGGTGCCGTCATCCGACGCCCGCCGCAGTGCGCCGAGCAGCCTCGAGTACGCGCTGCCGTCGTCGCCCCGCTCGCGCAGCCAGTGCTCGAGGAATGCGAACATGCTCTTGACGGTGATCAGCGTCTCGTCGACGTCGAAGAAGGCGACCTGCACGGGACGGGAGCCGGTGTGCGTCACGCGGTGGCCCCGAGGAAGGCCTCGATGGCCTTCGCTGCCTTGCGTCGTTCGATCTGGCTGATCGTCGAGTTCTCCAGCGCGGCAAACGAGATCGTCGCTGTCGCGACGCTGCGGCCGAACTGGGTCACCTCGATGTCGATCGTGAACTGCAGCTTGGCCGGATCCTGGATCGACACCGCTCCGAACCGGGCGTGCAGCGATGCGGGCAACGGGAACAGGAAGGTCTTGAACGACAGGTCGATCGAGTTCCACACGACGTAGTAGTGCTGTTCGGGCGAGCGGATGCCGTACTCGAGCTCGAAGGCCCCGAGGAACAGCTGCCGTGCCGCCTCGACGATCACCAGTCCCTGGACGTGCTCGCCGGTCTGATGATCGATGAGCAGCTCGTTGTCCCCGTCGATCCGGAGGTCGGCGGTGAAGCTCCCGTCCTCGGCGCGCGCCAGGTTGGCGATGAGGACGTTGGTCTCCTGGTACTTGTGCACGTGGTGGCGCGGCGCCGGGGAGGCGATGTCGCCGAGCAGGCGGACCTCTGCGGCGGGGGCATGGATCGACGCGACGTGCTCGACGTATTCCTTGTCGTGCCGCTTGATCCCCTGCCCGAGCCGGATGGTCAGATCGGTGGACGCGTTCCGGAACGCGCCGCCGCGCAGCGCGGTGACGAGACCCGACACGGTGTGGACGCGGGTGCCATCGGCGAAGCCACGGAATCGATCGGCGACGACGACCAGATCCGTGAGCGGGATCGCGGCGACGACTTCGGCGGCCGGGTGCTGCGGTGAGAGGGCCGCCGGGGCGAGCTGAACTGCGGACATGGGTATCCCCTTCGAGGACTGAATTGAGCGCTTATGGCGTCGGACGACCGCCATCCGGTCGTCACCCGGAGCACCCCGCCGCACTGGAGGGTTGCCGATCAGCGAGCCGGGGCTTGACGCTGATACTCATGACCGTGGACAGAAAATTAGGTCCACCCGAATCGCGCGTCAACCCAACCAACCGATTGGTTGCTGTGAGGTGGGGCTCAAGTTTGCGATCGGGTAAGGGCGTTCGCCGGCGGACGCACCGGGATATGCCGCTACGGGACCGGGCCCGCCCTGGCCGCGGCGACGGCATCGCCACCTCCGACGGCCGGTAGCGGCAGCCGGACCCCGACGGTCACCACCACGTCCCAGTCCTCGATCCGGCAGTCGCGGACCGTCCCCCGCATCCGCCCGGCGATCGTGGTCGCCGCGGCGCAGGCCGCCTCCGTGCCTCGCTCGAGGGCGGCCGCGGCCGCGAGGGCCGCCAGGTCCGCCGCCGACTGCGCCCGGTGCCGTGCCGACACCGCCGAACCGAGGTGGATCACCAGGGCTGCCACCGCGATCAGCGCCAGCATCGCCCAGCAGGCGAGGACGGTCGCCGCTCCACGCTCGTCCTTCACCCGCCGGCTCCCCTCGGCAACGAATCCGACGGCGGTCCCGCCGAGCCCGGGTCCTCCACGGCGGCAATCGCTTCCGCAGAGACGTCGAGTGCCGGCAGCAGCGGCACCGCGACCTCGACCGCCGCCGTGGCGAACCCGTCGACCTCCCGCACAGTGATGCGCGCACCCCGCGGAGCCACCCGCTGCGCAGCGGGGATCGCCTCCGCCCGGTCGCCGCGCGCGACGAGCCGGGCCGCCTCCCGCGCGGCATCCACGCAGCGAACATGCGCGGACACCGCGAGAAAGGAACCCAGGCACAGCACCACGACCACCGTGATCGAGGCGATCGCGATCGCGGCCTCCACCGTCACCGCACCGACATCGTTCAGACCGCGGTGTTCAGTGCCTTGTCGATGATCCCGGTCAGCGCAGTCACGATGGAGTCGCCCGTCACCACCGAATACAGCACCGCCCCGAATGCCGCCGCGGCAATGGTGCCGATCGCGTACTCCGCGGTCGACATGCCGTCCTCGGCGGCCGCCGCGAGCAGCAATCGGGTGCGCAGCGCGCCAATCCCCTTGGTCACCATAATGTTCCCCCCTCTCGATCACCGTCGCGGTATCTCCGCGACGGGTTCTCTCGGCCCTGCGACTGCGCCGACTCACAGCACACCGCCGCTCAGCACCCGGGTGGCCAGACCGACCACCACCGGGACGATTCCGAGGCAGAGGAAGGCGGGCAGGAAACACAGCCCGAGCGGACCGCTGATCAGCACACCCGCCCGCTCCGCCGCGGCCACCGCCCTGTCCTCGAGCGCGAGCCTGCGGTGGGCCGCCAACTCGGCCACCGCCCCCGCAAAGGCCGCGCCGGACCGCGAGGAGCGGCGAGCCATCCGCGCGAGCCCCTCCGTCTCCGGGTGCGCCGCCGCACGCTCCCAGGCGATCTCGGGCTCCGCGCCGAGGGCCAGCAGGTTCGCGGCCGAGTCGAGTGCGCTGCCCAGCGGCTCCGGAGCGGACACCGCGACCGCCTCCGCCACCGCGGCGACGGGCATCCCCGACTGCAGGCACGCGGCCAGGAGGTCGAATCCGGCGGCGATCGCCATGGGATCGGTGGCCACGCGGTGCCGCGCACGCTCGGCCCGGCCGGCGGGCGCCGCCACCGGGTCCCGCAGCCGCGTCGCCGCCGGGCCGGCACCGGGAGTGGCGAGCGCGGCGCCCGCCAACAGCACCGCCACCGCGGCGCTCATCGGGTCACCCGCCCGGTGATGCGGTCCGTCCAGAGCAGGCCGGCGCAGACGAACAACGTGCCGAGCACCAGCAGCGTCCCCCCGAGACCGCCGGACAGCAGTACCCGCAGCGGGCTCGCGCCCATCAACTGGCCCAGCGCGATCCCCAGCAATGGCAGGCAGGCGAGCACCGCCGCCGTGGCCCTGGCCCCCGACAGCCCCGCCTCCACCCGGTCCCGGAACCTGATGCGCCCCACCAGGTCCGCGCGGACCGCATCGAGCAGGTCCGCCAGCGCGACGCCGTACCGGTCGGCCACCCGCCATGCCGCCGATACCCGCGCCAACTCGGCGTCGATCGCGCTCCCTGCGCCCTGCAATCCGTCGGCGGCGCTGCCCCCGAGCCGGGCGCGGGCCGCGGCGGCCCGGAACGCATCAGCCGCCGCACCACTCGATTCCCTCGCCGCCGTGGTGCAGGCGTTCGCCGGATGGGCGCCCACCCGCAGCTCCCCCGTCGCCGCCTCCAGGCAGCCGAGCAGCCCGCACAGTTCCGCGTTCCGCGTGCCCTCGCGGCGACGGCGTGCGCGTCGATACGCGGTCGTCAGCGTGAGCGCGGCACCCGCACACCCCGCCGTCGGCGCGTAGATCATCACGGCGGCAATCGATCCGAGCACCACGGCCGCCCACAACCGGGCATGTCCCCGCAGCCCTGCGCCGCGACGCGGTGGGCTCAGCCTCGTCATCGTCCTGGTGGTGGGCGCGACGACCAGCGCGAGCTCGGCGACCGTCAGCGCCGCGATCACCACGACCCCGCCCCGACGCCGCGTCGCTCGAGCAGGTCCGCGAGGCGGTGCGCTCCCGGACAGCTCTCGGCGGTCGGGGTCCATGCCGGCAACACGCCGACCTGCCCGCGCTCGTCCCGATCCAGCACGCCGATCTGAGCGAGCCTGCGCCTGCCGTCCGCCGCACGGTGTACGTGCAGCACCACCTGTACCGCGGCCGCGAGCTGGCTGTGCAGGGCGGCGCGGTCCAGGCCGCCGAGTGCTGCCAACGCCTCCAACCGGGCGGGCACCTCCTCCGGCGAGTTCGCGTGCACGGTGCCGGCCCCGCCGTCGTGACCGGTGTTCAACGCGGTGAGGAGGTCTACCACCTCGCCGCCGCGCACCTCCCCGACCACGATGCGGTCCGGCCGCATCCGGAGCGCCTGCCGCACCAGTTGCCGGACCGTCACCTCGCCGACCCCCTCGACGTTCGGGGCACGGGCGACCAGCCGCACCACGTGCGGGTGAGTCGGTGCCAGCTCGGCCGCGTCCTCCACGCAGACGATCCGCTCACGGCGGTCGACCTGCGCCAGCAACGCCGCGAGCAGGGTGGTCTTGCCCGCGCCCGTCCCGCCGACGACCAGGAACGCCAGCCGGGCGGCGACGATCCGCACGAGCAGTTCACGGGCCTCGGCGGGCACCGTGCCGCCCGAGCAGAGCGCGTCGAGACCCTGCGTCGCGGGCCGAAGCACCCGCAACGACACGCAGGTCCCGCCGTAAGCGAGCGGGGCGAGCACCGCGTGCAACCGCACCCCGAACCCGGCCCCCGCCGCCGCCGGCAGGCGGCCGTCCACCCAGGGCTGGGCGTCGTCGAGTCGCCTTCCCGCCGCCAGCGCGAGGCGCTGCGCCAGCCGCCGCACCGCGGCCTCATCGGCGAACCGGACCGGGGCCCGCTCGAGACCCGAGCCCCGGTCCACCCAGACCTGGTCCGGCGCGGTGACCAGGACGTCGGAGACATCCGGCTGTGCGAGAAGCGGTTCCAGCGCTCCGGCACCGGTGAGCTCGGTCTGCAGCACCTGCAGCGCGTCGAGCAGGTCCGTGTCCCCGAGCACCCCGGAGGCCTCCGCCCGGATCGCGGCCGCCACCATCGCCGGGCTGGGCTGCGCCGACGTCCGCGACAATCGCTCCCTGACCCGGTCCAGGAGTTCGGGCGAGACCAGGGAGCTCACGCGGCCCGCCCCCCGGCGCCGGGCCCGAGCACCTCGAGGACCGCCCGCGCGCCCACGGCCAACGGCGATCGCCTGCGCAGCCGCAGGCCGCCGCGCTCGAGGGCAGCCGACAGCCGGGGCTGCGGCCGCATCACCGCGAGCACCGGGAGCCCGAGGAGCTCACCGACGTCCGCGCCGCGCAGCCCACCGGGCGCCGGACCGCGCACCACCACGCCCACGTTCGGATTCCTGGTGCGTGCCGCGGCCACCACGGATTCGGCCGCCGCCGCCGACCGCACCTGGGCGGGCACGACGACCGCCACCAGATCGGCCAGGTCGAACACCACGGCGGCCAGGTCGCCTAGGCCTCGTCCGACATCACACACCACGAGATCACCGGCACCGCAGCCCGATTCGACCATCGCCCGCATCGCCGCCGCCGACGGCCGTCCCGCGTCCCCGCCACGCCCGCAGGACAGCACGGCCACCCCGGCACCCGCGCCGGGCAAGGCGTCGTGCAGTGCGGCCGCCGACACCCGCCCGCCCTCGACGACCACCGCCGGCCAGCGCAGCCCCGGGCGATCCTCGAGACCGAGCAGCAGGTCGAGGCCACCGCCCTGCGGATCGGCATCCACCAGCAACGCGCGACTCCCGGTCCTCCGGGTGGGGCCGGTCAGCGCGATCGCCGCGGCCAGGGTGGACGCCCCGGCACCGCCACATCCACCGACCACGGCGACCACCGAGCCACCCGCCACCGCGCGGTCGCGCCGCTGCGCCAGCGACTCGACCAGGGCGGGTTCATCGGCGGGCAGGACGAGGACGGACTCCGCCCCCACCGCGGCGGCGGCCTGCCACTCGAGGAGGCCGGGCGGGCCCGAGCACACCACATGGACGGCCGACCTGCGCGGCAACGCGTCGGCGGCGCAGGCCCGGGCGGCGGCCGGATCCAGCGCGATCGACGCCGCGCCGTCCCACACCTGCCGGGGAATGGGGAGCACCCGCTCGTCCAGGGCGCGGTCGGCCGCGGCCGCGGCACGGCGCACGCTCAGGGACAAGCCGTCCTCCGCGAGCACCGCGAGGACCGGCCGGACATTCGGCGGATGCGGGGCACCCGATGCATGTGGGGGTTCCATACCGACGAGCCTGCGCGACCGGACGGGACCGCAGGCCGGAGATCTCGCCGGATGTGGACAGAATCGGGCCTGGGGATGGATTCCGGTATCCGCGAACCACTCCGGCGTCGAGGACCGTGCGGAACGACCGCGTCGACGCGGGAGAGGACGAGGCCCGGACGGCCAGAAAATGGAGGAAGACCCCCGCCAGGGGGGGAGGAGGCGGGGGTCTTCAGAGTTCAGCCCCGGGGGGTCGGGCTGAACACACCCAGATCAAGTCCAGGTGATTTTGATACTACACCCGCCGCGATCCGAGTTTGCAAATTCGAATTTCCTGTCGGAGATCCGAAGGTGAACACTGAGAATCGCGCTCCGATCCACGATTCACCTGGGGGCTCTATCCTGGATTCCGTGACCGCAGAGGCGAACAGACAGCCCGGGAACGGCCGGGTCGCGGCGTTCTTCGACCTGGACAAGACGATCATCGCAAAGTCGAGCACGCTCGCGTTCAGCAAGCCCTTTTTCGACCAGGGCCTGATCAATCGACGCTCCGTCCTCAAGAGCAGTTACGCCCAGTTCCTCTTCCTGCTCGCGGGCGCCGACCACGACCAGATGGAGCGAATGCGCACCCACCTGACCAATATGTGCGCAGGCTGGGACGTGGAGCAGGTGCGCGCGGTGGTCGCCGAGACGCTGCACGACATCGTCGACCCGCTCGTGTTCGCCGAGGCGGCCGATCTGATCGCCGACCACAAGCTCCGCGGCCACGATGTCGTCGTGGTGTCGGCATCGGGCGAGGAGGTGGTGTCTCCGATCGCGGAAGCCCTCGGGGCCGACCACGCCGCCGCGACCCGGATGGAGGTCAAGGACGGACGCTTCACCGGCGAGGTCGACTTCTACTGCTACGGCGAGGGCAAGGTCGACGCGATCCGCGAACTGGCGCTGAGGGAGAACTACGATCTCGACCTGAGCTTCGCCTACTCGGATTCGGTGACCGACCTACCGATGCTCGCCGCGGTCGGCCACCCCACCGCCGTCAACCCGGACCGCGCCCTTCGGAAGGAAGCCGCCGGAAACGGTTGGCCCATACTGACTTTCTCCAATCCGGTGTCTCTGCGGGCCCGCCTTCAGCCGCCGTCGAGATCCACCGTCGCGACGACAGCAGCGGTCGGCTTCGGCGCGTTGGCGGCAGGCGCGCTGACGTACGGAATGCTGCGCCGTCGGCGCTGACCTGGACCGAAGACTGGGATCAATCCAGGTGTGCGAACCCCTTGAAGCGAGTGCGGTCACAGGGTACAAAGGAGTTACGGATGAACGGCAGGCCAAGGTCGACCCGGAAGAGAAGGATCGGTCTCCCGGCCGCGAAGTCCCAGCACGGACACCAGGCACCCACGCGGAGCCGCAAGCCACTATAAGGGCAGCAGCGTTGTGGGCCTGCGTGACTCGGACATTCGGCAGCGAGGACCTTGCACGAGTTGCAGAGGCGAACTGACGATGCTCGAGCCTACGCCGAGGCCGGACACACAACCCACCAAAGCACGCTTGGTAACCCGGCGATCCGTGCTAGCGGGCGGCGAAGTCGACGAGAGTCGGCAGCGCCGCTCGCATTGCGTCCGGGGCCGTTGACGCACCGAGCCCAGTGCCGTTGCCTCCCAGACGAAGTCCGACCCCGAGCGGATCAGCCCGCGGCCGCGGCGTCCGCGATCGACATGGCCTCCCGCGCCCCGGCCTCCATCGCGCCGCAGCACAGGATCACCCAGCTGCCGACACCCTCTGCGGTTCCCGACGCGAAGCCCGTGACACCGTCGCGGTACGCCTGCTGCCGCCGCAGCCAACTCACCTCGGGCACACCCAGATTGTGGGGATCCAGCCCGGTCGACGCCGCCACCAGTCGGGACGCGGCCCGCGCGACGACCCCGTCGGCGGCACCGAACGGGGACAACGACAACAACTCCCCGTGCACCACGGCCGCCAGGACCGGAGCGGGCGCCTTCGTTCCGCCGGTGACCAACTGTGCGAGACCGTCGAGCCGCTCCGCGACCCCGGGGTCCGTCCGCGGTCGGCCAAGCGTGGACTGGTCGGTGACCAGGTCGGCCGCCGCGAGCAGGTGCAGCCGGGCCAGCGCCTGGAGCGGCGCCCGCTGCCAGGTCGGCACCATGATGGTGAGCGCGTCGCCGTCGATGGCCTGGGCCACCCGCAGCGCACCCGCCAGGATCGGGTCGCCCTCCTCGCCCTCGGCGGGCAGTTCGGTGCTGCCCCCGTCGATGGACGCGGACGCCCGCGCTGCGCGGATGGCCGCCTCGGCCGCGGTCGTCGGCCAACCACGGCGATTGGTCTTGTGCCGGTGCACCTCGCCGAGCGCATCGCGTGCCCGGTCGGCGGCTTCGCGCACGCCGGGCAGGTCCACCAGGGGCTGCAGGGGGTCGTTCACGCTGCTCAACGCTACCCGGCGGCCCCATCGGTCACGCGAGCGAGGAGGCCGGGCGGCACGGCTATCGGTCCCCCGCGCCCGCGGGGCCGGCCTCCCCGATGGTGACGCGACCGCCCTCGTGCACCACCAGGCCCGGGTTGTGCGCGATCTCCCAGCGGTAGCCGTCCGGATCGGTGAAGTACCCGCTGTACCCGCCCCAGGCCCGCTGGGCACCCGGCACCAGCACCGTTCCCCCTACTCGCGCCGCGGTCGCGAGGACCTCGTCCACCTCCCCCGGGCTGCCGACGTTGTGACCGAGGGTGATGGGGGCCCGACCCTGCTCGCCCGCCACCGGCGCCGTCGGCCCGGCCTCCCGCACCATCTCGTCGACCGACCACAGCGAGAGCAGCATGCCGGAGCCGATCTGCAGGAACAGCACCTCGCCCTGGACGTAGAGCGTCGGCGTCCATCCCAGTCCGCCGACGTAGAACGCGTGCGATCGCGCCGGGTCGACGACGCCGAGGGTGAGCACACTCAGATGCTGGTCCACCCCTCCACTGAACCACCGTGCACGTCATATGAGCCAGACCGTTCGGTCTCAGGACCCCCGCACGAGATCGCGGCCGGGGATCGCCTCGAGCAGCCTCCTGGTGTATTCGTGCTGCGGGTTGTCGAACACCTCCACCGTCGTGGCGGCCTCGACCACCCGGCCCCTGCTCATCACCACCACGTCGTCGGCGATCTGCCGCACCACCGCCAGATCGTGTGAGATGAACAGGTACGACAGGCCGAGCTGGGCCTGCAGATCGCCCAGCAGGTTCAGGATCTGCGCCTGCACGAGCACGTCCAGCGCCGAGACCGCCTCGTCGCAGACGAGCACCTCGGGCCCCAGTGCCAGTGCCCGCGCGATCGCCACCCGTTGCCGCTGGCCACCGGAGAGTTCGTTGGGGTACCGCCGCAGCACCCAGCTCGGCAGCGACACCCTGTCCAGCAGCTCGCGCACGATCCGCTCCCGCTCGCCCCTGTCCCCCACTCGGTGGGTGCGCAGCGGCTCCTCGACGGTGCGGTAGATCGAGTACATCGGGTCCAGCGATCCGTACGGATTCTGGAAGATCGGCTGCACCTGGCGCCGGAATGCGAATGTGGCCTTCGCATCGAACTCCGCCAGGTCGCGCCCCTCGAAGGTGACGGTCCCCGAGGTCGGCTTCATCAGCCCCAGAACCATGTGCGCCACAGTCGATTTACCCGACCCGGACTCACCGACGATCGCCGTCGTGGTCCCGCGCTCGAGGCGGAACGACACGGAGTCGACCGCCGTGAATGCGGTGTGCCGCCACGGCGCACCGCCCCGGGTCCTGAATTCCTTGACCAGGTCCGAGGCCACCATGACGTCGCCGCCTGCCGGCAGGGGCCCGCCGTCCGCCGCCGCGGCGTGTTCGGCCACCTCCACGGCGCGCGCGCGGGCCCGGACGGACTCGAGTTGCTGCGAGGCCAGGGACGGCGCGGCGGACACCAGTTTCCGGGTATATGCGTGCCGCGGATCGCCGAGGATCTGGCGGGCCGGTCCGGATTCGACGACCCGCCCCTGGTGCATCACCACCAGATGCTCGGCCCGTTCCGCCGCGAGGCCCAGGTCGTGCGTGATCAGCAGCACGGCCGTGCCGAGTTCGCCGGTCAGCCCGGCGAGATGGTCGAGGATCTGCCGCTGCACCGTCACGTCAAGGGCGGAGGTCGGCTCGTCCGCGATCAGGAGCTTCGGCCGGCAGGACAGCCCGATGGCGATGAGCGCACGCTGGCACATACCGCCCGAGAACTCGTGCGGATACTGATCGACCCGGTGCCCCGCATCCGGTAGGCCCGCCTCGGCGAGCAGCTCGACCGCTCGCGCCCTGGCCGCCTTCCCCCTCGCGATCCCGTTGGCCGCCAGGGTTTCCGCGATCTGAAAGCCGATCTTCCACACCGGATTCAGGTTCGACATCGGGTCCTGCGGAACCAGCCCGATGCCGCGGCCCCGGACCGCCACCAGGTCCGCCTTCGACGCCCCGACCAGGTCCCTCCCGTCGAAACGGATCTCCCCCGAGGTGACAATTCCTGTACCCGGCAGCAGGCCGATGATGGCGTGGGCCACGGTCGACTTGCCCGAGCCCGACTCCCCCACGATCGCCACGGTCTGCCCCGGATAGGCGGTCAGGCTCACCCCGCGCACCGCGGGTACCGCGCGACCGCCGGAGCGGAAGTCGACGCTGAGGTCGCGGATCTCGAGCAGCGGACCGGGCTCGCGGTCTCTCATCGCTTCCTCGGCTCGCACATGGGCTCGATCATCGCTTCCTCGGCTCGCACATGAGCTCGATCATCGCTTCCTCGCCTTCGGATCCAGCGCATCGCGCAGGGCGTCGCCGAGCATGATGAAGCCAAGGACCGTGACCGCCAGCGCCGCCGCGGGGTAGAAGATGATCCCCGAACCGGACCTCAGTCGGCTCTGACCGGTGCTGATGTCCCCTCCCCAGGACACCACGCTCGGCGGCAGCCCGATGCCCAGATAGGACAGCGTCGCCTCGGTGACGATGAAGACGCCGAGCCAGATCGTGGTGACCACGATCACCGGACCGATCGCGTTGGGGAGCACGTGCCGTAACAGGATGCGGAATCGGGAGACGCCCAGCGCCGTCGCCGCGAGTACGAAGTCGTTGCCGCGCACCGAGATGACCGAACCCCTTGCGATCCTGGCCACGTGCGGCCAGGCGAACAGGGCCAGGATCAGCATCACCGTCCAGATGCTCCGGTTCCGGAACAGCTGCATCATCACGATCGCCGCGAGGATGAGCGGGATGCCGAAGAAGACATCGGTGATCCGGGAGACGACCGCATCGAGCCGACCGCCGTAGAACCCTGCGAGGGCACCGACGGTGCCACCGATGAGCAGGAAGATGGCGGTCGCGCCGACGCCGGTGAGCACCGAGGCCCGCGCGCCGTACACGGTGCGGGCGAAGATGTCGCAACCCTGCAGGTCGAACCCGAACGGATGCCCGGCGCCCGGTCCCCGCATGCTGTTCTGCCCCAGACACATTCGCGGGTCCTGACCCGTGAACAGTCCGGGCACCGCGACCACAACGAGGACGAAGAGGATCAGCAGGGCCGAGACGAGGAACATCGGGTTGCGCCGCAGTCCGCGCCAGGCATCGCGCCACATGCTGGTCGGCGGCGAGGCCTCGTCGAGCCGATCGACGCCGAGCGCCTCCACCTCGTCCGGTCCGGCGACGAAGTAGTTCTGCCCGGCGCGCGCCTGCGGGGATGCGCGATCGGGTGTCCCGGGGAGGTCCGGATCAGGCATAGCGAATCCTCGGGTCGAGCGCGGCGTACAGCAGGTCCACCAGCAGGTTGGCCACCAGGAACACGACCACCAGCACCGTCACGAAGGACACAACGGTCGGGGCCTCGCCACGGATCACGGCCTGGTAGATCGTGCCGCCGACGCCGTTGATGTTGAAGATGCCCTCGGTGACGATCGCGCCCGCCATCAGCGCTCCCAGGTCGGCGCCGAGAAAGGTGACCACCGGGATCAGCGAGTTGCGCAGGATGTGCACCACCACGACGCGGCGACGACTCAAGCCCTTGGCTGTGGCGGTGCGGACGTGATCGGCGTCCTTGTTCTCGGCCACGGATGTCCTGGTCAGCCGCAGCACGTACGCGAAGGAGACCAGGCCAAGCACGATGGCGGGCACCAGAAGTCTCGAGAAGCTGGCATCGGCACCGACGGTGACCGGGGCGATCCCCCACCGCACGCCGAGGAAGAACTGAGCCAGGAAGCCGATCACGAATACCGGCACCGCGATGATGAAGAGGCTGAGCACCAGCAGGGTCGCGTCGAACGCCTTGCCCTTGCGCAACCCGGCGATGACACCGAAGAAGATGCCGAACGCGGCCTCGATGACGATCGCCATGAACGCGAGCCTGATGGTGACGGGGAACGCCCTGGCCAGCACGTCCCGCACCGGCTGGCCGGAGAACGAGGTGCCGAAGTCGAGGGTGAAGATGCCCTTGAGGTAGAGCAGGTACTGCACGATGAAGGGCCGGTCGAGGTGGTATCGCTCGCGCAGCTGGTCCGCCACGGCGGGGCTGAGCGGCTTGTCGCCCGCGAGCGCCTGGATGGGGTCGCCCGGGATCAGGAACACCATCGCGTAGATGAGCAGCGTCGCCCCGATGAACACGGGGATCATCTGCAGCAGTCTCCGCCCGATGTACCACCCCACCAGGTCACTTCCTTCCGGCCGTGTGGCACGGCGTCAGGACTTCTTGATCGCCTCGTACATCGGCAGGCCGTTCCAGCTGATCTGCACGTCGCTCACCGCCTCGGAGTGCCCGGCCGCCGCGATGTAGTCCCACAGCGGGAGCACGGGCAGGTCCAGGAGCAGGATCTCCTGCGCCTGCCCGGCGAGCGCGAACGACTCGTCCTCGTCGGTTGCGGCCTCGGCCCTGCGGACCAGGTCGTCGAACGCCGGGTTCGAGTAGTCCTCGTCGTTGGAGCCGGCACCGGTGACGAACTGCGGCTCGAGGAATTCGAGGATTGACGGGTAGTCGCCCTGCCAGCCGGACCGGAACGCGGACCCGATGGTCCGGTTCGTGATCTCGGTCCTGATCTGCTTGAACGTCGGATACGGCGCGCCGACCGCGTCGATGCCGAGCGTGTTCCGGATGCTGTTGGCGGCCGCGTCGACCCACGCCTGGTGGCCGCCGTCGGAGTTGTAGGCGATCTCGAACCGGCCGCTCCACGTGGAGAGTGCGTCGGCCTGCGCCCACAGCGACTTCGCGACCCCCGCGTCGTACTCGAGCGCCCGAACTCCCGGCAGGTTCGCGTTGAACCCGGGCAGCGAGCTCGCGGTGAAGTCGCGCGCGGGCGTGCGCATGCCCTGGAAGATCTGCTGGGTGATCTGCCCGCGGTCGATCGCCCGCGACAGTGCCTGCCTGCGCAGACCGCCCTCCGGCCCGGCGAAGTGCGGCAGGTTTCCCGGGATGCCGATCTGCGCATTCTGCGCGGTCGGGGCCTCGAGGGCGCGGTCACCGAGATCCGACCTGAAGGTGCTGAGCGCGCTCTCCGGGACGGTGTCGAGGACGTCCAGGTTTCCGGCCTGTAGGTCCGAGTAGGCGGTGTCGAGCGAGCTGTAGAAGACGAAGCTCAGGCCGCCGTTGTTCGGGCTCCGGTTGCCGCGGTAGTCGGGGTTCGGCACCAGGTCCAGCTTGACGTTGTGCTGCCACGCGTCGCCGTCCGCGAACTCGTAGGGACCGTTTCCGACCGGCCGCTCGCCGAACGCGGCCATGTCCAGGAACGCCACCTCCGGCAACGGGTAGAACGGGGTGAAGCCGAGCCGCAGCCGGAAGTCCGCGGTCGGCTGCTTGAGGTCGACCGTGAACGTGGTGTCGTCGACGATCTTGAGCCCGGACATCGTCTGCGCGGTTGGCGGGCCTGCGGCGACCTCGTCGTAGCCGACGATCGGCTCGAAGAAACTGGACTGCAGCTGGGCGTTCGTCGAGAGGGCGCCGTAGTTCCAGGCGTCCACGAAGGATTTCGCGGTGACCGGTGTCCCGTCGGTGAAGGTCCAGTCGGGTTTGATCTTGATCGCGAACGACTTCGAATCCGTGGTCTCGATCGACTGGGCGACCTCGTGCTGAAGGTTGCCCCTCGCGTCGTACGACTCGAGTCCGGCGAAGAGCCGGTCGACGATGCGTCCGCCGCCGTTCTCGTTCGTGTTCGTCGGGATCAGCGGGTTCTGGGGTTCGCTGCCGTTGGCCGTGACCATGCCGCTGCCGCCGTCGGAGGTCGACGAACACGCGGACAGCACCAGTGCCCCGGACAACGCGAACGCTGTCAGTGCGGTCACCCTGTGGAACTTCAAGAGTCGCCTCCTGTTCGTTCACACGAAGACGCCGCCGTCGGCACGCCGGGTGAGCGCGGCGCGCACACGGCCGACCGTGGATGCCGCGAAGACTAACCACCGCGAAGACTAACCACACAGTGTCCGGGTGTCCGGCGTTTGTCCCGGTCGGGACCAAGTCGTCGGGCAATCGCAACGCCCCGGATACCTGGTGGATCGATCCGTTCGTCGCCCACGTCGACCATCGGGCGCACCCACGGGACCGATCACCGCAGATCCGGGGGTTGCAACCTATTGCAACGATGCGCTCACCGTGTCATGTGACTACCCTCACAAAGGCGCGAAAAGCGCCCCCAGGATCACCGAAAGAGGGCACGGGCGACATGACCAGTAGCACCGCCGATACCAACGCAGCCGAGCACGCGACGAGCTACCCGCCGAGCGCGGAGTTCGTCGCGACCGCGAATGCAGGCCCGGAGCTCCAGGCCGCAGCGGATGCCGACCGGCTGGGGTTCTGGGCCGATCAGGCTTCCCGCCTGCACTGGCACGAGCCGTGGAGCGAGGTCCTTGACTGGTCCGACGCCCCGGTCGCCAAGTGGTTCGTCGGCGGCAAGCTCAACGTCGCGTACAACTGCGTCGACCGGCACGTCCAGAGCGGCCACGGCGACCAGGTCGCCATCCACTGGGAGGGCGAGCCCGGCGACAGCCGCGACGTCACCTACAACGACCTGCTCGCCGAGGTGAGCAGGGCCGCAAACACTTTCACCGAGCTCGGCCTCGTGGCAGGCGACCGCGTCGCCATCTACATGCCGATGGTCCCCGAGGCGATCGTCTCGATGCTGGCCTGCGCCCGGCTCGGCCTGACCCATTCGGTTGTCTTCGCAGGCTTCTCCGCATCCGCGCTGCGGTCGCGGATCGACGACGCCGAGGCCAAGCTGGTCATCACCACCGACGGACAGTGGCGCCGCGGGCAGGCTGCCCCCCTCAAGACCGCCGTCGACACCGCGGTCGACGGCGCGGAATCCGTCCAGAACGTGCTGGTGGTCAAGCGCACCGACATCGATGTCGAGTGGACCGAGGGCCGCGACCTCTGGTGGCACGAGACGGTGGCCACGGCCTCGCCCGAGCACGAGGCACAGGCCTTCGACGCCGAGCACCCGCTCTTCATCCTCTACACCTCGGGCACCACGGGTAAGCCCAAGGGGATCATCCACACCTCCGGCGGCTACCTCACCCAGGCGTCGTACACCCACCACAACGTCTTCGACCACAAGGCGGGCAAGGACGTCTACTGGTGCACCGCCGACATCGGCTGGGTGACCGGGCACAGCTACATCGTCTACGGGCCGCTGTCGAACCGGACCACCCAGGTGGTCTACGAGGGCACCCCGAACTCGCCGGATGAGCACCGGCACTTCAACATCATCGAGAAGTACGGCGTCAGTATCTATTACACGGCACCGACCCTGGTCCGAACCTTCATGAAGTGGGGCCGCGAAATCCCCGACGCGCACGACCTGTCCTCGCTGCGGTTGCTGGGCAGCGTCGGCGAGCCGATCAACCCCGAGGCGTGGCGCTGGTTCCGCGACGTGATCGGCGGCGAGCGCTGCCCGATCGTGGACACCTGGTGGCAGACCGAGACCGGCGCGATCATGATCTCCCCGCTGCCCGGCGTCACGGCCACCAAGCCGGGCTCCGCGATGGCGCCGCTGCCCGGCATCTCCGCGAAGATCGTCGACGACGATGCCAAGCCGCTCGGCGCCGGTGGCAACGGCTACCTGGTGCTCGACCAGCCGTGGCCGTCGATGCTGCGCGGCATCTGGGGCGACATGGAGCGCTTCAAGGACACCTACTGGTCCCGGTACGCCGTGGAGGGCTGGTACTTCGCCGGGGACGGCGCACGCTACGACGAGGACGGCGACCTCTGGGTGCTCGGCCGCGTGGATGACGTCATGAACGTCTCCGGCCACCGGATCTCCACCTCCGAGGTCGAGTCGGCGCTGGTCGGGCACCACAGCGTGGCCGAGGCCGCGGTGGTCGGCGCCGCCGACGAGACCACCGGCCAGGGCATCGTCGCGTTCGTGATCCTGCGCGAGGGCGCCGAGAACACGGGCGAGACGCTGATCGCCGAGCTCAAGGTCCAGGTGTCGACGGAGATCAGCCCGATCGCCCGGCCGCGCCAGATCACCATCGTCCCCGAGCTGCCGAAGACCAGGAGCGGCAAGATCATGCGCCGACTGCTCCGCGACGTCGCCGAGGGCCGCGATCTGGGCGACACCTCGACGCTGGTCGATCCCAAGGTGTTCGATGCGATCCGGGGCAACTGACCCCCGCTCCCCTCACCACGGCGGTGCCCCCGTGCGGCTCGAACGCACGGGGGCACCGCCGTCTCGTCTCGCGTGTGGCCCAGTCGCGGGCCGCCCTCGCGAACCTTCCCGGCCGTGCCGGATTGGCCTACCATGGGTCCGTCAGCGATGGCCCACAGTCCCATTCATGACGAGTGCCGAGCCGAGTGACGCTCACGGGTGAGCCGCGGGTCCGAGCTCGAACGGAGACCGTCATGCCTGATCGGCGCCGGCGAACGAGGTTCGCCGCCCTGCTCGTGCTGCTGCTCGCGGCGCTCGTCGGCTCCCCCGCCGTCGCGCTCGGCGACCAGGAATCCCCCGAACGTCCCGTGCCGAGCCCGGAGCAACGCGCGGCGGCCCTCGTCACCCCGTCCGTCGTCCTGGTCAAGGCGGAGGTCAGGGGCTGGGTCCGCTTTCCCGACGGCCAGCCGATCAAGGTAGACCCCTTCGTAACCGGCTGGCGCTGTAGCGGATTCGTCGTCAACCCGGACGGCTGGGTGGCCACGGCAGGCCACTGCGCCGAGGGTGCCCGCGAGGCCCTCCTGCGAACCGCGGTCGACTGGGCGGTGCACGTGATCCCCACCCTCGATCCCGCGCTCGTGAACGAGACCGCCCAGTCGAACTGGCGGGTCGAGGGCGACGAGCCCGGATCGAGCCCAACCACCGCCATGACCGTGATCGCCGGTGGGACCGCCGAGGGCGAGGCACTCCCCGCCGAGGTCACCGGCCTGGTGCCGCTCACCGCGGGGGATGTCGCGTTGCTCAAGGTCCAGCGGGGTGGCCTTGCGGCCGCCGAGCTGAGCACCGATGACGGCGTCGACCTGGGCACGCCGGTGGTGTCGGCCGGATTCCCCGGCAACACCGATACCGCGGCCGAGCCGTCGCTACGGCCCGCGGTATCGGGCGGCGAGATCAGCGCCAAGAAGGCCACCGGAATCGTCCCGGTCTACCAGACCGACGCGGAGGTGTCCGAGGCCATGAGCGGAGGCCCCACCGCCGACCTCGGCGGCGTGGCGGTCGGGGTCAACAGCTTCGGAATCCATGGGCAGACACAGCCGTTCGCCTTCGTCGCCCCGGCGCGCGGACTCACGGATCTGATGCGCGAGAAGGGCGTCACCCCGGCTCTCGGGCCTGCCGACACCGCCTACCGCGCGGGGATCGAGCACTACTACGACGGCAACTACACCGCCGCCATCGCCGACTTCGACCAGGTGCTGACCCTCGCCCCTGGCTATCCGGGGGCGGCGGAACTCCGGGCCGGCGCCGAACAGGAGCGGGATCTGTACGGGGACGCGGCGCCATCCGACTCGGGCCCGAACTGGGGCCTGCTCGCCGCCCTTGCGGTCCTGCTGGCGGTGAGCGCAGGCGTGGTGGTGGTGATCCGGCGGACGGTTCAGGCCTAGAGCTCGGCCCCGCGCGGATCGAGCTCGGGCGCGTCCAGCGAGGTGTCCTTGGTCTCACGCATCACCAGCAGCGCGACGAACGTCAGGGCGCCCGCCGCGAGCAGGTAGATGCCGACCCAGCCGACGCCGTAACTGGTCGCGAGCCAGGTCGCGATGAACGGCGCCACCGCCGCACCCAGGATGCTCGCCGTGTTGTAGGCGATACCCGAGCCGGTGTAGCGCACATTGGTCGGGAACAGCTCCGGCAGCACCGCACTCATGGGGCCGAAGGTGAAGCCCATCAACAGCATTCCGACGATGAGGAAGACCAGCATCCGAGCGTCGGTCATCTTCTCGGGGTCGAGGGCCACCGAGAACGTCAGCCCGAAGACCATGATCGCGCCGGTGGCGACCAGCAAGGTGATGCGCCGACCGTACCGGTCCGCGAGCCAGCCGGTGATGGGCACGCCCGCCGCGAAGAACAACACGGCGATCAGTTGCAGCACAAGGAAATCCGAGTACTTGAAGCCGAGCCCGGTGCCGCCTGCGGCGACGGTCTTTCCGGTGCCGTAGCTCAGCACCCAGGTGGTCATGATGTAGAAGAGGGTGTACGTCGCGAGCATCACGAAGGTGCCGATGATCAGCTGACGCCAGCTCGTCTTGAACACCGTCGCCAGCGGGGTCTTGACCTTCTCGCCGCGCTCGACGGCGCGCGCGAAGACCGGGGTCTCCTCCAGCTTCAGCCGCACGTACAGGCCGATGATCACCATGATCGCGCTGAGCAGGAACGGGATTCGCCAGCCCCAGGTCAGGAATGCGCTGTCCAGGTCGGGGTTCGCGTTGTCGTGGCCCATGAACAGGGTGATGATCAGGAACAGCCCGTTGGCCAGGAAGAACCCGATCGGCGCGCCGAGCTGCGGCCACATCGCCGCCCAGGCCCGCTTGCCGGACTTCGCCGTCTCGGTCGCGAGCAGCGCCGCCCCCGACCATTCGCCACCGAGCCCGAGGCCCTGGCAGAAACGCATCAGGGCCAGCAGCGCGGGGGCGATGAGCCCGACCGAGTGGTATGTCGGCAGCAGCCCGATGACGAACGTCGCGATGCCCATGGTGAGCAGCGATCCGACCAGGGTGGCCTTGCGGCCGATCCGGTCGCCGTAGTGGCCGAACACGATCGAGCCGAGCGGACGGGCGACGAACGCGAGGCCGAAGGTGGCCAGCGAGGCCAGCAGCGCGGTGGTGCCGTTCCCCTTGGGGAAGAACAGGTGCGGGAAGACCGAGACCGCCGCTGTCGCATAGATGTAGAAGTCGTAGAACTCGATCGAGGTGCCGATCATGCTGGCCACCACGATCCGACTACGGGGCACCGCGTCCTTCGCGGCAACCGCCTCGTCGACCAGCACGTCCGGGGCTTTGCTCATCCGATTCTCCTGCACACCTGTTCCACGGAATGGACATCCGCCGCCCAAACCTCAGGAAGCAGATCACTCCCGCCGTTTCCGGGGCAATCCAGCGCGAGGTGTTTGCGCCGAGCGGTATCAAGATCGCGTTAAGCTGCCATCGGAGCGCCGGGAAGTCTGGTCGGCACATGGCACACCTGTACGCCCGCGACCTTCGGGAGAACCTGACGTGATCCAACCGCTCCGCTCCGAACTGACCCGCTATCTGCGCACCGAGACCGTCGGAGGGTCGATCCTGCTGGTGGCGGCGGCCGTCGCGGTCATCTGGGCGAACTCCCCGTGGGCCGACGCCTACACCGCCCTGCGGGACTTTCAGGTCGGGCCGAGCGCGATCCATCTGAACCTGAGCCTGAACACCTGGGCCCAGGACGGCCTGCTGGCGGTGTTCTTCTTCGTCGCGGGCCTCGAGCTCAAACGCGAGTTGGTCGTCGGCGAGCTCGCCGACCGCAAGAAGGCCCTGCTGCCGATCATCGCGGCGGTCGGCGGCGTGATCCTGCCCGCGCTGATCGCGCTGGCGGTCGGCTGGGGCACCCCCGGCATCGAGAAGGCCTGGGCGATCCCGGTCGCCACCGACATCGCCTTCGCCCTCGGCGTGCTCGCGCTGACCGGGTCGAGGATCCCGGCCAGCGCCAGGGTGTTCCTGCTCAGCCTCGCGGTCGTCGACGACCTGCTCGCGATCATCATCATCGCCGCGCTGTTCACCACCTCGATCGCGATGCTGTGGCTGCTCGGCGCGGTCGCCTGCCTGGCCGTCTACGCGTACGCGCAGCACCGGCGGATCACCACCCCGCTGCTGTACGTCCCGCTGGCATTGCTCGCCTGGTACTCGATGCACGAGGCGGGCATCCACGCCACCCTCGCGGGCGTCGCCATCGGACTGCTGACCAGGGTGCGCAAGGACCCGGGCGAGGCGGAGGCCCCCGCGACCCGGCTCGAGCACCGGATCCAGCCGTTCTCCGCCGGGTTCTGCGTGCCGGTGTTCGCCCTGTTCGCCTCCGGGGTCCCGCTGGGTCCAGAGGTGCTCGAGTCGATGTTCACCGACCGCATCGCGCTGGCGATCATCCTGGGCCTGCTGGTCGGCAAGACCGTCGGCATCTTCGGCGTCTCGTGGGCCGCGGTCCGGCTCGGCATCGCCACGAAGCCGGGAAACCTCGGCTTCCGCGACATGTTCGCGCTGTCGGTGCTCGGTGCGATCGGGTTCACCGTTAGCCTTCTGGTGGCCGAACTCGCGCTCGAAGGAGCCGAGGTGGAGACGGCGAAGGCTGCGGTCCTGTTGACCTCGCTGACGGCGTCGCTGATCGGCTCGGCGCTACTGTTACGCCGGGGGCGCGTCCACCAGGCGCGCGCCACCGCGGCCGGTTCCGCGACCGGTCAGAAACGACCACATTCCGGCGAGCCGGACGACGACACACTCCGGCGAGCCGGACGACGACACACTGGAGGGGCGCAGACGTGAGCATCAGTGACCGCAACGGCGACAGATACGACCGGCTGACCGGGGACGGGGTGCCCAACACCATCACGTCGATCCCGCTCACCGACGTCGATGCGCACGCCCCCGGTACCGCCAGCATCGGGAACCTGGTCAAAGACGCGACCACGCAGGTCTCCACCCTGGTCCGCGCCGAGGTGGCGCTCGCCAAGGCCGAGGTGACCAGCGAGGTCAAGAAGGGCCTGCAGGGCTCGCTGTTCTTCCTCCTCGCGCTCACCGTCCTGCTGTTCAGCTCCTTCTTCTTTTTCTTCTTCCTCGCCGAGACCCTCGCCGTCTGGACGCCGCGCTGGCTCGCGTTCCTCATCGTGTTCCTGCTGATGGTGGTGACCACAGCGGTGCTGGCGCTGTTCGGCTACCTGCGGGTGCGCAAGCTGCGTGCCCCGGAGAAGACCATCGACTCGCTCCGGCAGGCCGCGACGGTGCTGCCGAACGCCGCGGAGTCGAGCTACAAGCACGGCGACTACACGCCCGGCGAGTACGCCCGCCGGACCGCGCCGTAGCCCCGGCGTCGAACCGAGAGCATCACCCCTCCCGTGACCTACCCGGATCCCTCCACAGTCCGATTCGACGGCCCGTGGCAGCACCGCGACGTGCACGCCAACGGCATCCGCTTCCACGCGGTCGAGGCGGGCCCGTCCGACCCCGGTGCACCGCTGGTCGTCCTGCTGCACGGCTTCGCCGACTTCTGGTGGTCCTGGCGACATCAGTTGACGGCCCTCGCGGACGCCGGCTACCGCGCGGTCGCGTTGGATCTGCGCGGCTACGGGGACAGTGACAAGCCGCCGCGCGGCTACGACGGCTGGACCCTGGCCGGTGACGTTGCCGGTCTGATCCGCGCCCTCGGCCACACCGAGGCCACGCTCGTCGGCCACGCCGACGGAGGCCTGGTGTGCTGGGCGACGGCGGTGCTGCATCCACGGCTGGTGCGCTCGATCGCCCTCGTCAGCTCGCCGCATCCGATCGCGCTCAAGCGATCGGTGCTGGCCGACCGGGCCCAGCGGTCCGCCTTCCTGCCTGCGTTCCTGCGCTGCCAGCTGCCGTGGCGGCCGGAGCGGGCGTTGACCCGCGAGGACGGCGCCGAGGTCGAGAGGCTGCTGCGCGGCCGATCCGGTCCGGAATGGCCGCAGACCGAGGAGTTCGCCGAGGTCGTCGAGCGGGCCAGGTCCGCGATCCAGATCCCGGGCGCCGCGCACTGCTCGCTGGAGTACCAGCGCTGGGCGTTCCGCAGCCAGTGGCGGCCCGACGGCCGCCGGTTCATGAAGGCGATGAACCAGGTGATGACCATCCCGGTGCTGCAGATCCACGGGGACCAGGACCCGTACGTGCTGGCAGCCGCGTTGCGCCGCGACACCAGGTGGGCACCGGGTCGGAGCCTGCACACCATCGCGGGCGCCGGCCACTTCGCCCACCAGGAACGACCGGCCGAGGTGACCGCCGCGCTGACGGAGTTCCTGAAGCGCTGACGCGCCCGTGAGTCCTTCTGGCCCGCACAGGGGCCAGAAGGACTCACGGGCGGCGAAGCCGCCTAGAGGATGCAGCCACCCGTGTTGACGGCGCTGCTCGCCGCGGAGGCCCCCGCCAGCTGGCGCGAGACCTCCTCGGCGGTGAGCACGAAGCCGGTGTCGCTGTTGTCCACTGCCGCGCCGAACACGACGCCGAGCACCTGACCCTGC
Source organism: Rhodococcus sp. OK611 (assembly GCF_003050885.1). Lineage (NCBI taxonomy): Bacteria > Bacillati > Actinomycetota > Actinomycetes > Mycobacteriales > Nocardiaceae > Rhodococcus > Rhodococcus sp. OK611. The sequence goes on along the minus strand of NZ_QAOZ01000014.1, from coordinate 21,279 downwards.
TCGTCGACCAACGGTCCCCCGGAATTGCCCTGACGGATCGAGCCGCGCACCGTGTACACCTCGCGCTCGACCTCGGCGGCGCGGTAGATGTCGGGGCCGGTCAGATCCAGGGTCTCCCGCACCCTGGCCGCGCTGGCCGTGTACGGACCGCCGCCCGGGTAGCCGAGGACGATCGCGCTGTCCCCGCTCGCGGCCGCCCCCGGAGCGAACGGCAGCACCGGGGCGCGCAGGCCGGGCACCGCCAGCACCGCGACGTCGACGGCCGGATCGAAGAGCACCACCTCGGCGTCCAGCGGCCCGTCCGCGGTGTCCACCGAGACCCCGGTCGTCCCCGCCACGACGTGCGCGTTGGTCATGACCCGCTCCGGGGCCACCACGAAACCGGACCCCTCGAGCGCGCGCTGGCAGCTCGGCGCCACCCCGCGCACCCGGAGCACGCTGGTCTGCAGCCGCTGCGCGACCGGACTACGCAGCACGCCGGGGTCGGGCGCCTCGACGACGGCGATCGGGGTGCGGCCGAACGGCCCGATCACGTCGGGCAGCCCGGAGGTGTCCAGCAGCGCCGAGAACTCGTCCGGCAGCCTGCGCATCCAACTCGGGGCGTACTCGTCGACCTGCGTCAGAACCCGCGACCCGCGCACCGCGCTCGCGACCTCCGGTTGCGAGGACGCGGTCAGCGGGATGGCCAGCAGCCACGCGGCGACCAGGACGGCGGTCAACTGCAGGCCGGCACCGATGACGCTGTCCACCGACCGCGCGACCGGGCTGTGCATGCCGCCGCGGGCGGCGCGGCCGAGCACCATGCCCGCGACCTCGCCGATGACCACCAGCACGACGATCAGGGTGATGCCCGCGAGCACGCGCATCCGCCCCTCGTCGACGTGCACCAGCACGTGCGGCGCGATCAGGATCCCCGCGACCGCACCGAGCACGACGCCGAAGAACGCGAGCGCGGACGCGACCGCCCCGTGCCGCCATCCCGACGTGGCCGCGAGAACGGCGATCGCGAGGATCGCGAGGTCGATCCAGGCTGAACCGGTCATCGCTCGTGTACCTCCACGATCCCCGCCTCCACCTCTGCCAGCGCGACCTCGAGGTCGCGGATGTCGGAGCGGTCCCATTCGATCTCCCAGCCGGAGATCGCGATGAGCCCGGCCAGCACGCCCGCGGTGAAGCCCCACACGAGCATGTCGTCGACCAGGAACGCCGGGCCCTGGTATCCGAGCCGGTGCCGGACCTGGAAGCGGTTGTCCGGGTCGAGCAGGGTGCGCATCGGCACCCGGGCAACCCGCTCGGTCTCGGCGAGGTCCACCGCACGGACCGGGGTGGGGCGATCCCAGTACCCGATCACCGGCGTCACGTCGAAGCCCGAGGGCGGGACGAAGATCCCCGGCAGTACCGCGAGGGTGCGCACCCCGGCCGGGTCGAGCCCGGTCTCCTCCTCCGCCTCCCGCAGCGCGGTCCCGACGGGTCCGTCGTCCTCCGGATCACTGGCGCCGCCGGGAAAGGCGATCTGGCCGCCGTGCTGCCGGAGGGTGGAGGCGCGTTGGAGCAGCAGCAGGTCGGCGTCCTCGGGTAGGCCACCGACGGCGATGGGATCGGCCTCGGGGGAACCACCGAAGAGCACCAGCACCGCAGCCTCGCGCGCCTGCACTCCGCTCGGCGCCCGCCGCAGCAGCACGGGGTTGACGGAATTGGTGTCCGACGGCGGCAGCGTCGAGACCCGGCGCAGCCATTCCGGCGGCAGGTGGTTGGTCTCGCTCACGCGCTCACGCCCAGCTTCTCGTGCACCGCCGCGGCGATCTGGTCTGCACTATCGAACGGCACCGGCAGTACCCCTGCGACGGTGCCGTCGGCCCGGACCATCACGGTCACGGGCAGCACGTTCGGCGCCCCGACGGCCGCGGCGATCTTGCCCGTGCCGTCCTGTACGCCCGGCAGGTGCACGCCGTATTCGGTCAGCGCGGACAACGCGTTCCCTTCCTTGGGGTCCTGGTGGACGGTCAGCACGGTGACGGCGTCCCCGGCGCGGTCCGCGTACTCCTGCAGGGCCGGCAATTCCCTGGCGCAGGGCCCACACCAGTAGGCCCAGAGGTTGACCAACGCGGGCTTGCCCGCCAGCGCGGCACCGACGTCGATCCTGCCACCGTCGGAGAGGCACTCGAGCCTGATCCCGGCCAGCGGTCCGGCCGGGACAGCGCCGGGTGTGGGAGTGGGGCAGGCACTCAGCGCGGCCTCGGCGCGCACGCCTGCCAGCGCCTCGGGCGTGTCGCCGGGGGCCCGCTCCTGCGGCGCGACGGTGGAGTTGCCGATGGAGTCCGCATAGCCGCGCGATCCGGTCTCGTCCGAGTCGCCCCGCGGCCAGATCGCGACGATCAGGGCCACCACGACGACGAGTGCGGCCAGGCTCCACCGGCCGGTGTTCGACAATCGCACGGTCAGCTCACCGACCCGCCAGCTCGAGCAGATGTTCGGTTTCGGGGCCCTTCACCAGGGCCGCAGCGGCCACCGGGTCGGTGGTCCCGATGCCGTAGGAGGGACAGTCCTTGGCCAGCAGGCACACCCCACATGCCGGCTTCTTCGCGTGGCAGACCCGGCGGCCGTGGAAGATCACCCGGTGCGAGAGGTCGGTCCACTCCTTGCGCGGGATGAGCTCGCCGATCGCGTGCTCGACCTTCACCGGGTCCTCCTCCTGCGTCCAGCCCCACCGCCGGACAAGCCTGCCGAAGTGGGTGTCGACGGTGATCCCCGGCACACCGAACGCGTTCCCGAGGACCACGTTGGCCGTCTTCCTGCCGAAGCCCGGCAGCGTCACCAGATTCTTCAGGTCGCCAGGGACCTCGCCGTCGTATCGCTCGAGCAGCGCCTGCCCGAGACCGATGATCGAGTTAGTCTTGTTCCGGTAGAAGCCGGTGCTCCGGATGTACTCCTCCAGCTCCGTTCGATCCGCCTCGGCGTAGTCGCGGGCGGTCCGGTATCGGGCGAAGAGCGCGGGCGTCACCTGGTTAACCCGCACGTCAGTGCACTGCGCGGACAGAATCGTCGCCACCGACAGCTCGAGCGGGGTGGTGAAGTCGAGCTCGCAGTAGACGTGCGGGAACGCCACGGTCAGCGTGCGGTACATCCGCCGCGCCCGGCGCACGAGGCCGAGGCGGGTCTCCTCCTTTGCCGGTCGCGAGGTCGGCGCCGCCCCACGCGGGCCCGGGGTCTGCGATGCGGTGGTGGACACCGGACCAACTCTACGGACGGTGCCAAACGGAACTGGACATCGTTTCGCTTCTGAGACAAACGCCGTGTTTACTACCCGGTATGCAAGGACTGGCTGTGGTGCTCTTCCCAGTGCTGCTCATTCTTTTTGCACTGGCAATGGAGCGGGTGGAGTTCCGGCTGCGCCGACTGACCGTGCGTGAGCAGGAGGTCCAGGAGTTCCTGGACAAGGCGAGTCATGCCGACGTCGCCACCCTCGCCAACGAGGGGCTGCCGCGCGCGCTCGCCCGGTTCCACCTCCGCCGCAAGCGCGGCGCCGAGGATGAGGACGAGGACGAATCGCAGGCGCCGGAGCAGCGCGCGAGCTGACCTTTTCGGAGTGTCGGGCCCCGTTCGGCGTGCGGCGCGTGGCGTCGGTCACTAGTCTTCGACGTCGGGACGATAGACTTCCAGCGAGTACTCAACGATGGGTCGACGCGATCGTGCGTCGATCACGTCGGGGGAGACCACACGATGGCGTCCCCCAACGACCCGAAGAAGGAGCACACGTGGACGAGATCCTGGCCAGAGCCGGAATCTTCCAGGGAGTCGAGCCGTCGGCGGTGGCCGCGCTGGTCAAGCAGCTGCAGCCTGTCGACTTCCCGCGCGGGCACGTGATCTTCAACGAGGGCGAGCCCGGCGACCGGCTGTACATCATCGTGTCCGGCAAGATCAAGCTCGGACGCCGCTCCCCCGACGGTCGCGAGAACCTGCTCACGATCATGGGCCCGTCCGACATGTTCGGCGAGCTCTCGATCTTCGACCCGGGTCCGCGTACCTCCACCGCCACCACGGTCACCGAGGTCCGCGCGGTGCAGATGGACCGCGATGCCCTCAAGTCGTGGATCGATCAGCGCCCCGAGATCGCGGAGCAGCTGCTGCGCGTGCTGGCCCGTCGCCTGCGCCGCACCAACAACAACCTCGCTGACCTGATCTTCACCGACGTCCCCGGCCGTGTCGCCAAGGCGCTGCTGCAGCTCGCCCAGCGCTTCGGCACCCAGGAGGCCGGGTCGCTGCGCGTGACGCACGACCTCACCCAGGAAGAGATCGCCCAGCTGGTCGGCGCCTCCCGCGAGACCGTGAACAAGGCGCTCGCCGACTTCGCGCACCGCGGCTGGCTGCGGCTCGAGGGCAAGAGCGTGCTGATCTCCGACTCGGAGCGTCTGGCCCGACGGGCCCGGTAACTCCCCCACACGCACGAATCGGCCATCCCGGATCCCCGGGGTGGCCGATTTTGCGTTGACCCCAACTCCTATAGCCAAACTGGCATGGCAGCGAGCAAGCTTTGCATTCGACAGGCATGAGACCGGGACCGCAGTATTGACCTTGCCGGGTTCGACAGGGAGGGTCACAGCGATGGGAAGCAGGTCGAGGGTGGAGATCCGCCGCAACGGAGGTATCCAGACCGAGCATCCGATGTCCGATCCGCAGACCGACGTCGAGTACAACGTCCGAAACACCGTGTCGCCAGAGCTTTTCGACGAGATCATCGGCGAATACCTCGCCCGATCCGAGAGCGCGGTACAGGGCCTGCGCGGATTCACCGACATCTACTACGACCCGCACAGCCAACAAAAACTGGACGTCTGGGGAATCTCCGACGACCCCCGGCCGGTATTCATCGCCATCCACGGCGGGTACTGGCGCGCCCTTTCCCGACACCACACGGCCTTCATGGCGCGCGCCCTAGACTCGGAGGGGATCGCCACAGTCACTGTCGACTACGGTCTCGCGCCGGAGACGACGCTCGAGGAAATCGTTCGCCAGGTCCGAGCGGCGGTCGCATGGGTCTACCACCACGGCGCCGGCCATGGGCTCGACCCCGATCGCATCGTCGTCGGCGGCAGTTCCGCCGGAGGGCACCTCACCGGCGCCGTCATGGTCTCGGGCTGGCAGCGTGAGCTCGGCCTGCCCGAGACCGTCGTGCGTGGCGCCATGCCGATCAGCGGACTGTTCGACCTCCGCCCGCTCGTCGACTCGTTCGCGAACGAGTGGCTCGAACTAGACATCGAGCGGGCGCACGGGTTGAGCCCATTGCTCCATGCGGACGGACCCGGACCTGCGGCCGTGATCGCCGTTGCGGAACACGACGGCGCCGGGTTCCTCATGCAGACCCACCGGTTCCACGACGCCTGGGCGGAGCACTCACCCTGCGACCTGCTCGTGGTTTCCGATCGCAACCACTACGACATCTTTCTCGATCTGGCCGACTCCACGACGGCGCTCAATCGCGCCCTCGTCGGCTTGATCAACGGACTCGCGGAGCAGCGCTCACCTGCGGGATAGGCGGGTATAGCAAAACAGGTATAGCGAGGACCATGAACTATCAGTTTCAGCTATTTCCGCGGGTCGAATCCCGATAGGCTCGGCGACATGGACACGCCCCGACTCCTCGATGGCCGCCTCAAGCTCCGGCACCTGGTGCTTGTCGACGCGCTGACCCGGCAGGGCAGTGTGGTCGGCGCGGCCGCCGCACTCCACGTGACCCAGCCCGTGGCCACCCGCAGCCTGCACGACCTCGAGTCGATTCTCGGCGTGGAGCTGTACGAGCGCGGGCCGCGCGGCATCACGCCGACGATCTTCGGCGAGGCCTTCACCTCGCACGCGAGGGCCGTCATCGCACAGCTGACCCAGGCCGGCAGGCATGTGGTCGAGCTGGCCGACGCCGATCGCGGGACCGTGGTGGTCGGCACCCACCTCGCCGGATCGAACGTCCTGCTCCCGGGAGCCATCGCGCGCCTGAAGGTGGAACGACCGCTGCTCACGGTGATCGTGCGCGAGGGAACCCCGGAGACGCTGCTCGTCGAGCTCGAGGCCGGCCGTGTCGACCTGATCGTGGGCCGGCTCACCTCCCCCACCGACCAGTCCGCCATCCGCGACACCCTCTACGAGGAATCGGTGGAACTGGTCACCCGCGCACACCACCCACTGGCCGAGCTCGACGGCCTGACCCTCGCGGACCTGGCCGACTACCCCTGGATCCTGCCGGGTGTCGAGACCTCGCTGCGCCGCGAACTCGAGGAGTTCTTCGCCAGGAACGGTATGCCGTTGCCCGAGAACCGGGTCGAGGCAACCTCGTTTCTCACCGTCCGCCAACTGCTCATCGAGACCGACATGATCGCGGTGCTGCCGAGCCTGATCCCGCGCGACGACGCTCGGCTCACCACCCTCCCGGTGACGCTGGATCCGATCGGGCACCGCGTCGGGATCACACTCTCTCCCGGACGCACCCTCAGCCCTTCGGCCGAGGCGCTCGTCGGCAACCTGCGCCGCATCGCGGCGGAGATCGCACCGACAGATCGGTGAGCCGCTCCCCCGACACCGAACAGCGACGAGCCGCCCACCCGTCGGGTGAGCGGCTCGTCGAATGCGCCTGGACGGATGCGGCCTACACGTGTGCGCGCTCCGCAGCGGCCGGGAACTCCGGCCCCCTCGAGCTCGACGGGACGAGCCGGAACAGCGCGATCGCACCGGCCAGACTGATCGAGCAGATGACCACCAGGTACCAGGTGACACCGACCGAGGAACCGGTCGCATTCAGCAGCGCCGTCGAGATCATCGGCGCGAGCCCACCACCGAGGATGGCCGCGGTCTGCAGGATGAGCGACGATCCGGAGTAGCGCACCCGGGCCGGGAAGGTGTCCGCGATGATGCTGCCCTGCACGCAGTGCGTGACGGGAATGATCAGGCCCATCCCGAGGAAGGCGATCACCGCGAGCACCGAGTTCTCGGTGTTGAGCAACGGGAAGAACGCGATGCACCACAGCAGGATGGCCGCCGACCCCGCGATGAACATCGTCCGCCTGCCGTAGCGGTCCGCGACCGTCGTCCACACCGGGATCGTCGCGAACCACAACACGGCGGCGGCGGTCACGCTGAGCACCAGGAACTGCTTGTCATATCCCAGGTGCTGGGTGCCATAGGAGAGCGTGAACACCATGAAGGCGTACGCGACCGCGGAGTTGGCCACCACCGCGAGCAGGGTCAGCGAAAGCCGGGGGAACCCGACCTTGAGCGACTCCTTCAGTGGGAAGCGGACCACGTCGCCCTTCTCGAGAATGCCTGCGAACGAGGGAGATTCGGTCACCCGCAGCCTGATCACGAGGCCGATCGCGACCAGCACGAAACTCAGCAGGAACGGGATGCGCCAGCCCCACGACTCGAAGGCCTCATCCGACAGCACCGCGTTCGTCGTCAGGAAGATGGCGTTGGCGAGCACGAGTCCGGCTGGGGTGCCCATCTGCGGGAACCCGGCATAGAGGTTCTTCTTGCCCTCGGGCGCATGCTCCATCGACATCAGGGTGGCGCCCGCGCCCTCGCCGCCGAGACCGATGCCCTGCACGATCCGCATCGCGACCAGCAGGACCGGGGCCCAGAAGCCGATCGAGTCGTAGTTGGGGATGAGACCGATGAGCGTGGATCCGACGCCCATCATCACCAGCGATACGACCAGTGTCGCCTTGCGACCGATGCGGTCACCGAAGTGCCCGAACACCAGGCCGCCAAGGGGCCGCGCGATGAAGCCGACCGCGAAGGTGCTGAACGCGGCGAGGGTGCCCACCGTCGGGCTCAGGCTGGGGAAGAACTGCTTGTTGAAGATGAGCGCTGCTGCGGTGCCGTAGAGGAAGAAGTCGTACCACTCGAGCGTCGTGCCCGCGAGGGTGGCCATGGCCACCCGGCTGCGAGCCGCCGCGGCAGGGCCGGGACGGTGTTCCGGGTTCTCGTTCATCGTGGGACCTATCATGTTGGGAGACAGCGAATGTGATTGCGATAGCCGCGCGAGTCGAAGTTCCGCTCATCGAGGGACCGAGGGCGGGAAGCGGTGACGATCACAGTCTCACCCTGTGAGCCATGACACACAAATGCCGATTTGCTGATCTGCCATACCTATTTCGATATAACAGGATCGGTACCGCACAGCCTGCAGGCCCGCCCACCGGCCGGTCAGCTCAGCCCCAGGAACCGCTCGGCATTGCCGCGGGAAATGAGTTGCCGTGCAGCATCATCGAGGAACTCACTCTTGCGCACCACCTCTCCGACCGGACGTTCCCCGAGCGGATAGGGGTAGTCGCTGCCGACCATCACCCGCTCGACACCGACCGTGTCGACCAGCAGCCGCAGCGCCCGTTCGTCGAAGACCACGGAGTCGACATAGAAGCGCCCGAGGTAGTGCGACGGCGGGAATTCGGACGTTCCGATCACGTCGTTGCGCCCGTGCCAGGCGTTCTCCATCCTCCCCAGCCAGAAGGCGAAAGATCCACCGCCATGCGCGAATCCGATCTTCAGACTCTCGTCGATCCGGTCGAACACGCCGCCGAGTATCAACGCCAGTATCGAGAGGTGGGTCTCGGCAGGCATCGCGGTGAGCCACTGCGCCATCCACCGATCCAACCGAGGGGAGTTCGCCATGTCCCACGGGTGCACGAACACCGGCACCCCCAGTGAGGCGCAGTGCTGCAGGAAGGTGACCACGCCCTCGCTGTCGAGGTCCAGGTCGCCGACGTGGTTGCCGATCTCGACGCCCCGATGTCCGTTGGCGACGCACCGCTCGAGCTCGCGGCACGCGGCATCGGTGTCCTGCAACGGAACCTGACAGAACGGGATCAGCCGATCCGCGGCAGGCGCGACGATCTCCAGCGCCAGGTCGTTGAAGATCCGTGCGATCCGCTCGCCCTGCTCGCCGGTCCGGCCGTAGTTGAAGAATGCCGGGGTCGGCGAGACCACCTGGGTACGGACACCGTCCGCGTCCATGTCCCGCAGCCGGATCTCGGCATCCCAGCAGTCCGCCTGGATCCGGCGGAACTCCTTCGTGCCCATCATGATCATCGCCTCGGACTCGGACTCGATCCGCAGCCATGGCGCCTCCGGACCCGCCACCGCCGTCAGGTCGGGCCAGCCGTTCGGCACGTAGTGGGTGTGGACGTCGATCATTCCGCTCACCTCTCACCCCTTGCCCGGATGGAGGGTTCCGCAGTTCCCACAGGTGCGGGCTTCGACACTCTCGTAGAACTGGGTGAACACCGGAGGCAGGTCGGCGACGATGTCACGGACCTGGAGTTCGACCTCGTGGATCAGTGCGTCGCAGTCGATGCAGTACCACTGGAACTTCTCGAGCGTGCCCTCCTCGCGCACGCGCTCGATGACCAGGCCGATCGAGCCCGCGGTCGGACGCTGCGGCGAATGAGGCAGGTTGCCGGGCAGCAGCCAGGTCTCGCCCTCACGGATGTGCACGGTCTCGGGGCCGTTCTCCGTCATGACATTGACGTGGATATCACCCTCGAGCTGGTAGAACCACTCCTCGTACGGATCCAGGTGGTAATCGGTGCGCTGGTTCGGCCCACCGACCACCTGGACGATGAAGTCGCTGCCGAGGGCCATGGTCTGGTTGTTCACCGGGGGCTTGAGCAGATGCTCGTTGTCGGCGATCCACTTCTGGAAGTTGATGGTCGGCGGGACTCGGGTCATGACGTGGCCTCCGATGTGGCGGTTCGGTTCTGCGAGCGGGCGACGGGTCGGTACGCGACGCCCTGCATCTCGATCAACAGGTGGGGGTGCGGGAGCTGGTGTACCGCGACGGTGGTGCGGGTGGGACCTGCTTCGTCGAACATCTCGGCGTACACCTCGTTGTAGCCGCCGAAGTCGTTCATCGACACCAGGTACGAGGTGACCTGGACAAGGTCGGAGAGCTCGGCGCCGACCTCGGCGAGGATGGCGCGCATGTTCTCGATGACCGCGCGCGTCTGGGCGCGGATGTCGAGCGAGGTGGTACCCATCTCGTCGACCGCGACGCCGACGAACGTGTTGTCCGGCCGTCGCGAACTGGTTCCCGAGACGTACACGAAATCCCCGGCGACCTTGACGTGCGGGAACCGGCCCCGTGGCGTGGCCAGCCGCCCGATCACCTTTGCTTCGCTCATTTCACTCCCCTCACGCTGACGCGGCCTAGCCCGGCGATGTGGCACTGCGCGACCTCAGCGGTCAGCGTGACGGCCGCGGTGGCCGCACCCGCGAGCACCACCTGCCCCGCCCGCAGCGGGATCGCCCGACGACGCGCCATGTCCACCAGCGCGTGCAGCGCGCGCACCGGATTGCCGAGGATCGCCGAGGTGGATCCGACCATGGCCTGGCTACCCACCTCCAGCCGAACCGCTCGGTTGTCGACATCCTGCATCCGCTGCCACTGCCCGACCACATAGCCGGCGGCCGAGGTGTTGTCGGCAACCACGTCGGTGTACGTGAATCGGAAGTCCCGGTAGCGGGAGTCGATGATCTCCATCGCAGGCGCCACCGCGTCCACGCAGGAGACGATGTCCACGGCCGGATCGCCCGGGTCCACGTCGCGGGCGAGCCGGTACGCGATCTCCGGCTCGATCTTCGGGTGGATGAACCGGGCCAGGTCCACGTCGCCGCCGTCCTCGATCCGCATGGCGTCGGTGAGCTGCCCGACGATCACGTCGGACACACCCATCTGGGCCATCTTGGCCTTGCTCGTGAACCCGAGCTTCACCCCGACGATGGATTCCCCTCGGCCCATCCGGCGGCCGACCAGGGCGTTCTGGATCCGGTAGGCATCGTCGATGTCGACCTCATGGCTGTCCGCGAGGCTGGGCGTGTCGGTCACGGTCCGCTGGGCGAGATCCAGGCGATCCGCGAGCCCGTCGATTTTGATCATGTTGAGCTCCTTCACTTCTCACGTCCTACCAATGCCGACTCGATCACGGCGTCGACCTCGCCCAGCCCATCGAGCCGAAGCCGGAAGCTGCCGGCCTCGGTGATCGGAACCATGGGACCCAGTGCACCGGACATGACGATGTCGCCTGCCCGCAACGGCTGCTCACGTGTGACGAGCTCCCTGGCCAACCAGGCGACGGCCACGACCGGGGAGCCGAGGCAGGCGTGACCCGCACCGAAGGACACCTGCTCGCCGTCCCGTTCCAGTGTCATCCCGACCCGTGACAGATCCAGCCCGGTCAGCGAGTACGGGGTGGTCCCCAGGACGACGGCTCCGCTCGACGCGTTGTCTGCGACCGTGTCGGTGATCGCCAGGTCCCAGTCGGCGATCCGCGAGTCGACGATCTCGATGGCGGGCAGGACGAAGTCGGTCGCGCGCAGGACGTCGGCGACGGTCGCTCCCGGCCGATCGAGGTCCCGGCCGAGCACGAACGCGATCTCGCCCTCGGCCCGCGGCTGCAGGAACCGGGCGGCGGGCACGGGCTCGGTGTGGCCGTACATCATGTCGTCGAGCAGCACGCCGAAGTCCGGCCGGAAGACACCGAACTGCTTCTGCACCGCCGGCGCCGTGAGCCCGATCTTCGCGCCGACCACGCGTGCCCCGCGACCCACCTCGGCGGCGACGACCCGACGCTGGACCTCGTAGGCGGCGTCGAGGTCGCTCTCGCCCAGGAACTCCCGCACCGGCGCGGCAGGCACCAGCGACGCCCTGGCGGCGATGAGCCGCTCTGCGGCCGCATCGAGAGCCGTGGTCGATCCCGATGTCACAGTCACAGTTGCACACACACATTCGTGGGTTCGGTGTAGAAGTGGAGTGATGATTCGCCGCCCTCCCGGCCGATCCCGGAGAGGCCCGCGCCACCGAACGGCGAGCGGAGCTCGCGCGTGAACCAGGTGTTCACCCAGGAGATCCCGACACGCATCTGCTGCGCGACGCGGTGCCCGCGGCGCAGGTCGTTCGTCCAGACCGCCGCGGCGAGTCCGTACTCGGTGTCGTTGGCGAGCGAGATCGCCTCCTGCTCGGTGTCGAACGGGATCAGCGCCGCAACCGGGCCGAATATCTCCTCTCGCACTGCACGATCGGCGTTCGTCAGGCCGGTCCAGAGGGTCGGCTCGATCCAGGAGCCGCCTGCGAGGTCGGCGCCCAGGTCGGGGATCCCGCCGCCGGTGAGCACCTTGGCCCCGGCCTGTTCTGCGATCTCGAAGTAGCTTCGGACCTTCTCGCGGTGCGCCTGGGAGATCAGTGGCCCGGTGGTGGTCGTGGCGTCGGTTGGCGCGCCGAGCCGAAGTCCCTCGGCGCGCTCGACCAACCCGGCCGCGATGTCGTCGAAGATGTTGCGCTGCACGTACACCCGTTCGGTACACAGGCACACCTGCCCGGTGTTCGCGAACACCGAGCGGGTCAGGCCGGTGAGGGCCTCGTCGATGTCGACATCGTCGAACACCACCGCGGCATTCTTGCCGCCGAGTTCGAAGGAGACGGGACGGACTCGCGGCGCGACCGTCTTCATCACATGGGATCCGGTCGCCGAGGAGCCGGTGAAGGTGACCCCGTCGATGTCCGGATGATCTGTGAGGAATTCCCCGGCCGAGTTCCCACCGAATCCGTGCACCACGTTGTAGACACCCGCAGGCAGCCCAACCTCCTCCAAGACCTCCGCGAGCAGCGTCGCGGTGGAGGGCGTCTCCTCGCTCGGCTTGACGACAACGGCGTTCCCGCAGGCCAGTGCGGGCGCCACCTTCCAGGTCAGTAGCAGCAGCGGCAGGTTCCACGGCACGATCACCGCGACCACACCCAAGGGCTTGCGCACCGCGTAGTTCAACGCCTGCCGCCCGCCGCCGAGGTCGGTGAGGAACGACTCCTGCCCCGCCGCGGCGACCACGTCCGCAAAGGTGCGGAAGTTGGTCAGCGCGCGGGCCACGTCGAGCTCGCGGGCCTGCGTGATCGGTTTTCCGGTGTCGGCCATCTCCGCGGCGACGAACTCCTCGAACCGCTCCTCGATCCGATCTGCCGCCCTGCGCAGCAGGGCCGCCCGCTCCCGCACGGGCGTATCAGCCCACCCGTTGTCGAGCGCGCGCCGCGCCGATCGCACGGCGCGGTCGACGAGAGCGATGTCCGCCTCGTGCACTCGGGCCACCAGCTGCCCAGTGGCGGGGTCGAGATTCTCGAAGCTGCGCTCCGGGTCCGGGTCGACGAAGCTGCCGTCCACGTAATTGCGAATCCAGGCTTCGCGGGGTGTGGTCATGCATTCATGATTGGCGGGGAATCCATGCCGAACAAATGCGAATTTCCTCGCAAGCTATGCACATATCGACATAGCTTCACCCCCTCTGGCCGGCGACCGCCTCGCGAACCGCAGGAACCACCTCAACCGCCCACTTCTCGTGCTGGTGCGGGTCATCGTCCTCGGCGCCGAACACGAAGGTGTCCATGCCCGACTCGAGCACCAGCTCGGTCAGCTCGTCGACCCATTGCTCGACCGGCCCGTTGAGGAACCCGCTGCTCGGTCCGTCGGTGATGGCGCCGAACACGTTGTAGATCCGCTGGATCGCCGCGGGGTCACGGCCGGCCGCCCTCGCGGACTCGTCGATGCGCGCGTGCAGACCGGGCAGCACCGGCGGCGGGAAGTAGCTGACCGACGGGACCCAGCCGTCGGCCGAGCGTCCGAGCACCCCGAGCATCCGCGGACCCCCGACCCCCAGCCACAGCCCGATGTCGTGCGCGGGCCGCGGCCCCGGATGCGCACCGGAGAGCCGGTGGTGAACACCCTCGTACCGCACCGATTTCTGGTCCGACCACATGAGCCGGATGACGTCGACGGCCTCGGACAACGCGCCCGCGGCCTCGCCTGGCGTGCGTTCCGGTCCGCCCATCCCCCCGATCGCCGGCCAGAACGCACCTGCCCCCAGCGCCAGCTCGAACCGCCCGCCCGAGATCACGTCCAGGCTCGCAGCCGCCTTCGCCATCACCGCGGGCGGTCGCAGTGGCAGGCACGCCACATCGGGGAACACCCGGACCCGGGTGGTGCGCGCCAGCACCAGGGCCATCAGGGACCAGGTGTCCAGGAACCGCTTCTGATACGGATGGTCCTGGATCCCGACGAGATCGAGCCCCTCGTCATCCGCCATCGCGACGAGGTCGAGGATCTCGTCGACCCGGTCGGCATCCGGGGTGGGGAACATGCCGAACTGCAGTGGACGTCCGTAGTCGGTCATCGCCGCGCTCCTCGGTCTCGACTGCGCCTGATGTCCACAGTCACCGACGTGGCCCGAATGCGCAACGGTCGCCGAGGCCGGCTCAGCGGCGCAGGTACTCCAACTGCACGCGCACGGACTGCTCGGCGACCGGCCACAGGCTCTGATCGACGTCGGAGTAGACGTGCTCGACCACCGCGCGTGGGCCTGCGTCGGCGCCGAGGATCTCGAGCGCCGCGCGGACCTGATCGAGTCGCTCCTCGCGATGGCTCAGGTACTGCTTCGCCACCGTCTGCAGGTCCGGCAGGTCGGGACCGTGCCCGGGCAGCACCGCGCGGCCCGTGCCCAGGTCGATGAGGGCGCGCAGCGAGGCCAGGTAATCGCCGAGATCGCCGTCGGAGGCGTCCAGGACGGTGGTGCCCCGGCCCAGGATGGTGTCGCCGGTCAGCACCGACCCCTCTCCCTCGATCACGAACGAGGTCGAGTCCTTGGTGTGGCCTGGGGTGCGCAGCACCCGGATCGCGAGACCGACCTCTTCGATGAGCTCACCGTCCGGCAGGCCCGCGTCGGTGTGCGTGCGGAACCGCGGGTCGACGGAACGGACCGGGCTGCCGGTGAGCGCGGCGAACCGCTCGGCGCCCCCGGTGTGGTCCCCGTGCCGGTGGGTGATCAGGGTCAGCGCCACCGGGCCGACCGCCGCCACCCGCAGCAGGTGATCCTCGTCGGCGTCACCCGGATCGATCACCACACATTCCTCGCGGCCGGGCGCCCGCAGGATCCAGGTATTGGTGCCGTCGAGCGTCATCATGCCCGGGTTGTTCTCCAGCATCACCGCCGCGATCGGGGTGACCTGGCGCAGCTGGGCGTACGCCGGATGTGCCGTGGTCATGGGCTCACTGTACGACCCCGGCGGCGCCGCGGGCGTTGGGCCACATGCTGATTGAAACTCGCGCCGACGCCCGCGCGCTGGCCCACCGATTGTCGGGCCGATCGCGCGCGGGCGCACCGCAGCTAGCGGACTTCCGCGATGACCTCGACCTCGACCGGCGCGTTCAGCGGCAGCTCGGCCACGCCGACCGCGGACCGGGCGTGCACACCCGCGTCGCCGAATACCTCGCCGAACAGCTCGGAGGCGCCGTTGATGACGCCGGGCTGCCCGGTGAACCCCTCCGCGGAGGCCACGAAGCCGACCACCTTGACGATGCGCACCACCGAGTCGAGCCCGACCAGCGCGTCGATCGCGGCGAGTGCGTTGAGCGCGCAGGTGCGGGCGGCGGCCTTCGCCGTGTCCACGGAGACCGCGCCGCCCACCTTGCCTGCCTGCTGCAGTTCACCGTCGATGAAGGGCAGCTGGCCGGAGGTGTAGACGAGGTTCCCGGTCCGCACCGCGGGAACGTAGGCCGCGACCGGTGCCGCCACGTCGGGCAGCTCGATCCGCAGCTCAGCGAGCCTTGCAGTCCAGTCGGTCATGCTCGATCAGCCCTTCGGGCGCTTGAGGTAGGCCACGTGCTGCTCGCCGGTCGGGCCGGGCAGCACCGACACCAGTTCCCAGCCGTCGCCACCCCACTGATCGAGGATCTGCTTGGTCGCATGGGTCAACAGCGGAACGGTGGCATATTCCCAGGTAGTCAATTCGCTCATGCCGCTGAGCCTAGTCGGCCGACGCCGCGCTCCCGCGACTTATAGGCTCGGGGGGTGGCAGCACCCGCGACAGCACCCGTATACGAGTGGCCCGCCAAGGCGGACAAAGCTCGCCTGCATTTCGTCTCAGGGAAGGGCGGCACCGGAAAGTCCACGGTCGCGGCCGCTTTGGCGCTCGCGCTGGCCGCGGGCGGCCGACGGGTCCTGCTCGTCGAGGTCGAGGGCAGGCAGTCCATCGCGCAGCTCTTCGACGTGCCCCCGCTGCCGCCCGAGGAAACGAAGATCGCCACGGCCGACGACGGCGGCGAGGTCTATGCGCTCGCCCTCGACATCGAGCACGCGTTCCTCGAGTACCTGGACATGTTCTACAACCTCGGCTTCGCCGGTCGGGCCATGCGCAAGCTCGGCGCCATCGAGTTCGCGACCACCATCGCGCCCGGCCTGCGGGACGTGCTGGTCACCGGCAAGATCAAGGAGTGCGTGGTGCGCACGGACAAGTCGGGCGCCCGGATCTACGACGAGGTCGTCGTCGACTCCCCACCCACCGGCCGGATCGGCAGCTTCCTCGACGTGACGAAGGCGATGGCCGACCTCGCCAAGGGCGGACCGGTGTATTCGCAGTCCGAGGGGGTGGTCCGGCTGCTGCACTCCGACGAGACGATGGTGCACCTGGTGACCTTGCTCGAAGCCCTGCCCGTGCAGGAGACCACCGACGCGGTCGAGGAGCTGGAGGCGGCCGACCTTCGGCTGGGCACGGTGATCGTCAACCGCAGCGGCACCGCCTACCTGCCGACCAAGGCGATGGCTCAGGCCGCCGACGGCACCATCGACGCGGACGCGGTCCGGGCCGGGCTGGACGCCGCCGGGATCTCGCTGTCCGAAGCCGACTTCGCGGGCCTGCTCACCGAGACCATCGAGTACGCCTCGACGTTGCGCGCCCAGGACGACAGCGCCGCCACCCTCGACGAGTTGGACGTCGCGCGGCTGCATCTGACGGCGCTGACCGACGGCATCGACCTCGGTGGGCTGTACGAGCTGGCCGAGCAGCTGGCCGAGCAGGGCGTCCGATGACCACGACTCTCGACATCGACGAGATCCTCACCGACCCCGCGTCACGGATCGTGGTGTGTTGCGGGGCGGGCGGCGTCGGCAAGACGACCACCGCCGCGTCGATGGCGCTGCGCGCGGCCGAGGAGGGGCGCCGGGTCGTGGTGCTCACCATCGATCCCGCCCGCAGGCTCGCCCAGGCGCTGGGGGTGCGCGAGCTCGACAACTCCCCGCAGCCGGTGCAGCTGGCCCCTGGCGCCACCGGTGAGCTGCACGCGATGATGCTGAACATGCGTCGCACGTTCGACGACATGGTGCTCGAGCACTCCGCCCCGGACACCGCGCAGCAGATCCTCGCCAACCCCTTCTATCAAACGGTGGCCACGTCCTTCTCCGGCACGCAGGAGTACATGGCCATGGAGAAGCTGGGTCAGCTGGCCGCCAGCGACGAGTGGGATCTGGTGGTCGTGGACACCCCGCCCTCGCGCAACGCGCTCGACTTCCTCGATGCCCCGCAACGCCTCGGCGCGTTCCTCGACGGCCGGATGATCCGGATGCTCTCGGCTCCGGGCCGAGGGATCGGACGCCTGGTCACCGGCGCGATGGGCCTGGCGCTCAAGGCGGTGAACACCATCGTCGGCAGCCAGATGCTGTCCGACGCATCGGCGTTCGTGCAGTCTTTCGAGTCGATGTTCGGCGGGTTCCGGGAGCGGGCCAACCACACTTATCAACTGCTCCGCGCGGAGGGCACCCATTTCCTGGTCATCGCGGCCGCCGAGCCGGACGCGCTCCGAGAGGCGTCGTTCTTCGTCGATCGGCTGTCCACCGAGGGGATGCCGCTGGCGGGGCTGGTGCTCAACCGGACCCATCCGACCCTGAGCTCCCTGTCGGCGGATCGGGCGACGGCCGCGGCCGATCAGCTGAAGGAACGGGGCGAGCACCCGTTGACGGCGGCGGTCCTGAAGATCCACGCCGAACGGGCCCGCACCGCGCAGCGGGAGCTGCGGCTGCTCGGCCGGTTCACGGGCGCGCATCCCCGGGTGCCCGTGGTCGGCGTGCCGTCGTTGCCTTTCGAGGTCTCCGACCTCGAGGCGCTGCGGGCGGTCGCCGATCAGCTGACCGGCCGGGGCTGACCGACCTCGTCGACCACCGCCTGCCGGGGTTGCCGCACCACGAGAGCGGCGGCGCCTGCGGCGACCAGGCAGGCGGCCGCGCCCATCGCGAGCGCGACGCGGCCGCCGAACTGCTCGGCGACGGCACCCGCGATCGGCCCGCCGATCGGCGTCGACCCGAGGAAGGCCACCGACCACAGGGCCATCACCCGGCCGCGCATGCCGGGTTCGGCCTCGAGCTGCAGGGTGCTGTTCCCGATGGAGAGAAATCCGACGCTCGCGGCGCCGACCAGCACCAGGATCACCAGTTCGAGCCAGAAGGTCGGGGCGACGGCGGCCGCGGCGATCAGCACCCCGAACGACGTCGCCGCCGAGATCAGCGCGGGGATCCCGGTCTTGCCGCGGGCGGCGACGAACAGCCCGCCGACCACCGCACCGAATCCCATCGCGGCGGTCATGAATCCGTAGACGCTGGCGTCGCCCCCGAAGGTGTCCCGCGCGAGCACCGGCAGCACCACCTGGAACTCGTAGGCCAGGCAGCCGACCAGCGCCATCATCATCAGCGGGACCAGCAGTGCCGGGGTGCGCCGCACGTACCGCAGGCCCTCCCGCAGCTGACCCGGCCCCCGGTGCGCGGGCGGCGAGGGACGCAGGGCGCCGAGGTCGAGGGTGACCAGCGACACGACCACCGCGACGAAGCT
The DNA here is from genome assembly GCF_003050885.1 of Rhodococcus sp. OK611. Taxonomy (NCBI): domain Bacteria; kingdom Bacillati; phylum Actinomycetota; class Actinomycetes; order Mycobacteriales; family Nocardiaceae; genus Rhodococcus; species Rhodococcus sp. OK611. Next base: position 2,606 of record NZ_QAOZ01000014.1, on the reverse strand, counting down.
GACCGCGTTCAGGAGGAAGCAGAGTCCGAGCCCGCCCGCCGCGATGATGATGCCTGCGATCGCGGGCCCGACCGCGCGGGCCACGTTGACCAGGACCGAGTTCAGGCTGACCGCGTTGCGCAGGTTCTCGGGCCCGACCATCTCCAGCACGAATGCCTGTCGTGCGGGGTTCTCGAAGCTGTTGTTCACCCCGAGCAGGAACGCGAGCACGTACACCTGCCACAGCGTCACCGTCTGGGTCACCGTGAGAATCCCGAGCACCAGCGCGAGCACGCCCATCATCGACTGCAGCCCGATCATCAGCCTGCGCTTGTCCAGGCGGTCGGCGACGACGCCGCCGTACGGGCCGAACAGCAGCACCGGCAGGGTCTGCAGCGCGATCACCAGGCCGAGCGCGGTGCCAGACCCGGTCAGCTGGAGCACCAACCACGCCTGCGCGACGGCCTGCATCCAGGTACCGACCATCGACACCGCCTGCCCGCCGTAGTACCGGCGGAAGTTCGGGGTGGCGAGGGACGCGAAGGTCCGGTGCGCGGTCGCCGCGAGCGTGGTCACGGCCGGCCGCGCGCGGCGGTGCCCGAACCGGATCCGGCGGGCTGCGGCGCGATCTCCCTGGCCAGCGACTCGAGCGCGGGCAGGGCGGATCGAAGGGCCTGCTCCTGCTCCTCCGGCAGCCGAGAGAGCGCGTCCGTGAACAGTCGGGTCCGTTCGCCGCGCAGCCGGCGGTGCATCCGCTCGCCGGCCTCGGTGACCTGCACCTGCGCGACCCGGCGGTCCCCCGGGTCCGTCGAACGCTCGAGCAGGCCGTCGGACTCGAGCTTGCCGACCACCCGCGAGAGCATGGTCGGGTTCAGCCCCTCGGTCTCGGCCAGCGCGCCCAACCGCAGCGGGCCCAGTCGCCCGACGGTCCCGAGCACGGAGAGCTGCGTCCGGGTCATGCCGTCACCCGAGACCTGCCGGTCGACCAACCGGGCGATCCGGCCGAGGGCGATCTTGAGGCGGGTGACCTCGTCCTCCGAGTGCACCGTCGCCATCGTTACCCCTCCCGTTTAGTTGCCTATCGGCAAGCATATAACTCCGGGGGAAACGTGTCGACCGCCTGACGGGAACGGCAGGCGCTGCAATGATCGGTGCCATGACGGAGCTGCCCGACTGGGCGCGCGAGCTGAACCTCGCGCCACACCCCGAGGGCGGCTGGTATCGGGAGACCTGGCGCAGCGGCATCACCGTCCCGGCGACCTCCCTGCCCGGCGACTATCCCGGAGCCCGGGCAGCCGGGACCGCAATCCTGTTCCTGCTGATGCCGGGCCAACAGTCCGCGTGGCACACGGTGCGCAGCGAGGAGATCTGGCTGCACCACCGCGGCGGCCCGCTCCTGCTGGACCTCGGCGGGGACGGCGACCGGCCCGGCCGGGTCACCGAACACCTCCTCGGCCCCGACATCGTTGCCGGTCAGGCCCCGCAGCTCCTGGTCCCGGCGCGGCACTGGCAGCGAGCCCGCCCGGCCGGTGACGAACCGATCCTGGTCAGCTGCGTGGTCGTACCGGGATTCGACTTCGCCGACTTCCGGCTGGCCGACGGCTAGCTCTCGGATGGATTCTCAGGCGTAGGCCAGCGGCATCGTGTCGACCATCTCGGCCGATACGTAGACCTGACCGCCGGCAGGCTGCCCTTCGCGGTCCGCCGTTTCGGTGCTGAGCAACGCTCCGGTCTGGGGGTCGATCACCAGCCGGTCTACGTAGCCCTCCTCGAAGGTGAACTCCAGGACATCGCCGGGCCGCCCTGCCCGGTCCGCGCCGACACCCAGATCACGTGCCCTGATCGCCTCGAGGTCGAGCCCGGCCAGCACCCGGTAGATCCCCGCCTTGATCTCGGGGGTGACCTCCGGGTCAGGCAGCAGTTCGGTCGCCAACCGGTACAGCGCCCGATCCGGAGCCTCCCCGGGGTACCCAAGCCCGAGCTCGCTCGACAGGCTCAACATTCGTGTCCGCAGCTGGTAGGGGTCTGCGGGGAGCTCGGCCAACTGCGCGCTCGTCAGGTACCCGGACGTTTCTTGGAGGTCGCCCCCGGCCTTGCCGACGAGGGCGGTTCCGTCCGGACGCACGTAGGCGTCGTATGTCGGCTGGCCCTCGTCGGTGAGGTTGACGAACCGCATGTGCCGGATCGGTCCGGCCCCGACCAATTCCGACTTCTCCGCAACCAGTGCCGCTTGCCGCAGGGTGAACTGCGGGCCGGCTTCAATGACCTGCACCTGCCCGGACTCGCCCAGTCCGTCGTCTCCGACGACGAATATCGACGCGGCGACAGCAACGCAGGCGGCGGCACCCACGCCTGCCACGACCCGCCACATTCGCCGCCGGCGCTGGTCGAGTCGAACGACCGGGGCGGGGGAATCAGTGGCCTCGACGGCGGGTGGCTGCGGGGCGGTCTCGGTCTCGATGGTGCGCATCAGGTTCTCTCTCGCTCGGAGGACGACCTCGTCGCGGGGAGGCTGCGGCTCGGGTCGCCGACCGCGGATCTCCGTGAAATCACGCATGCCCTTCTCCTTGCCTCGACTCGGTCTGTTGTCGTCCTGTTCTTGCGGGATCGACGCCGTCCGGTTCACG